>JAAFJW010000001.1 GCA_013298995.1 Sphingobacteriales bacterium
TACCTTTTACTTTTACGCTTGCGCCCGGTATGGGCAAGCCGTCATCTTTTGCTGTTACTATCCCAGTAACCGTTTTTTCTTGTGCCCACGCCATGGTGGTTAGTAGCATAAGCATGAAAAAACTTTGTACAATTTTTCTCATAAAATGAATCGTTTAGTTAATTTGTTAAATAGTGTTAATTAATATAAATATAATGATTATTATAGTTGAAAAACAATTTTTTTGAAGTATATATTTTTTTGTTTTTTTAAATACCTGATATTGAGAGGATTATTTTTTTGAATTATATCTTTTGTTTTTTAAAAAATTAACACCATTAATCGTTTTTTGTTGCTAAATTTTTAATTTATTCAGCTAAAAATAGCGAATATCTTAATAAAGCCAACCTAAATAGCGTAATAAACTGTAAGATTAGTTGCGCTTTTTTGAAAACCAAGATATTTCGGTTTGTTCTTTGGCGTGTTCAATAGTCATCGAAACTATGTTGCTGTTTTTGTCAAGTTCAACAATTGTGTTTTGGTTGAGGTGTTTTGTTTATACAATTGGATTATTGTTAAAATAAAAAAAGCGTGTTGGTATCGTTGAAATAGGTAATTTTTATAATTAGTTAGGCTTAAAACAGCTATAGCATAGATAGAAAACTTATAAGGTTTTAAAAACCTTATAGGTTTAGGGCTACATAAATTTAAAAAAAAACCTTGCTTAGTTTTGCTAAGCAAGGTTTTTTTTTAAAAATTATTAATCTAATATCCTGGGTTTTGTACTAAGTTAGGGTTGGCTTTTACATCACTAAAAGGAATAGGGAAAGCCCATTTCTTAGAATCTGAGGCTATGCTACAATTGGTAGAACTTGAATTACTTGCTGCACCACATTCGGCTCGGTTAATGGTTTTAGTGGTTCGTTTAATATCAAACCAACGATGGCCTTCGCCCAACAATTCTACTCTGCGCAATAAGGTTATGGCATCTAATAAAGCTGTACCGGTTTCGGTACCTGTTGCTACACCACGGTTGGTGCGTAAATTGTTTAAATCATCAAGGGCGGTTATATCACCTAATTTTTGCTTGGCTTCGGCCCGTATCAACATCATTTCGCCTGCTCTAAATACTTTGAAACTATTAATAGCGGGGTATTTATATAAGGCAGATTTTAAAGTGTTTCCAACATCAGGTATGTTAAATGCCATAATTCTAGGGTCGGAATATGCACCACCTAAACTTTTTATAGTAGCTACTAAATCTGCTGCAACACGGTAAGTAGAGGTATTCCCGTTGGTTGCTAAACCAGGCCTTAAAAAATTATCCGATGGTATTGCCCAATACACCTCTGTTGATGGAGCCGTTTCGCTTGTTGTAGCAAATGCATCTACATAGCCATTAGCATTGGTTAATGGCCTTAAGGCAAGGGCAATGTTGGCATCGTTAATGGCATCGCTCCATTGCGCTGCGTAATAATTTACCCTTGTACGCATAGCATAAACAACTGTACTATCAATTAAATAACGAGAAGTATTTGCTGTGGTGTTTCCACCGGCTCTAAATGCTTGTAACGAGCCGTTTAAATCGGCATAAATATTATCGTAACATTCTTTTACTGTATTACGAGCTGGTTTATAGGCTAATGGTTTATCTGGGTCGAAAGTAGTTACATAGGGTATGCCTAAGGAGCTGGAGTTTCTACCAAAATCGGGAGCTATGTAACGCATTAAGTCAAAGTGCGCTTGCGCCCTTATGGCCAATGCTTGGGCTTTTATGCGCATAGCTTCGGCTTTGGTGTCTCCTACCTCGTAAGTGGGTAAAAATTTAAGTAAAATATTTACTCGAGCAATAATTAGGTAGGGCTGCGAAAATATACCTGCTACTGCACCATTATCGGGGTCGTATTCCATTTCCGACATTTCATTCCAATTGCCCAATGTTCCTATTATTTCCACAAAATCATCTCCCATTAAATCGGGTAAGGCACTCCAACCACTAGGGTTACCAGATGCCGCTTGGTTATCGTAATAATTTGCACTTTGGAAACCACTATAGGTACCATATAAAACATTTTTAACATCCTCAAAAGTTTTTATTTCGATTCTAAAAGAATCGGGATTTGTGTTTAATTCTTTGCTACACGAGCATATAAGCGTTAAGCACAATATGCTTAAATACGCTGTTTTTTTATATAAATTCTTCATTTTATTTAAAATTATAAGGTTAAATTAACACCAAAAGTTACTCTTTTCAAGGAAGGGTATTGTGCACCCTCAACTGTAGCGTTAGAGTTTGTTGGGTTGTTAATTGTTGAAACTTCCGGGTCCCAGCCTTGAAACTTAAACTTGGTGTATAAGTTTTGGCCTTGTATAAAAAATCTAAGTCCTTGAATTTTTATTTTAGTAAGCACACTATTGGGTAAACTGTAGGCTAACTGTATATTTTTTAACCTAAAAAAATCTCCTTTCTCTAAAAACCTTGTTGTAAAACGCCTTGTCGACTCCGTTATTCTGGGAAAATCGGTTATTTGCCCTTCTGTAGTCCAAGCATTTAACCCATTTGCAGCAAACGCATAATCAGCTAAAATATTCCATTCTAAATTGTAACGAGCTTTGTTAAAGATATAATTGCCACCGCTAAGAATACCCAGTGCGGTAAGCTCTATGCCTTTGTAACCCAACATTAAATTTATACCTGCATTGTGTGGGGCATCACTCGTACCTAAAATAACTTTGTTGTTAGCACTATAAGCCCCCAACTGGCCTGTGGCTGGATTTACAAATTGCGAATTACCTGTTTTAGGATCTACGCCAGCAAACTGTACCAAATAAAAACTATTTACTGGGCTACCTACTTGCAAAGCTTGGTATTCGCTTCGTGGGGTTAAAAGTAAAGGTTGGTCGGTGTCTAAAGATTTAATCGTGTTTTTGTTAAACGAATAATTTGCGCCAATGCTCCATTTAAAATCTTTGGTGTTAATTAGCTTAAAATCAACTGTGGTTTCTATCCCTCGGTTTTGTAAATTGCCCGCATTGGCCGTAAAAGCAGCACCTGCACTATTAATGGATGGTACATTAGGTTCGAAATACAAGCCTTTGGTATTGTTGTTATACCATTCAAAGCTTGTACGTATTCGTCCCTTAAAAAACTCGGCATCAATACCAATATTGGTCATTTCTTTTAATTCCCATTTTAAGTTTGGGTTACCCAACCTGCCAATTTGTAAGGTACCTAAACCGCCATAAGTACCCCCAATATATTGTGGCGAATAGGGGAATTGGCCTATGCCCCCTTGGTTGGCCGCATTACCATAACTTGCTTTTATTTTAGCTAAAGAAACAAAGTTGATGTTTTTAAAAAAATCTTCATCGCTTAATATCCAACTGGCACCTACCGAACCATAACTAACGTAACGGTTTGCAGGACTTAAACGCGATGAACCATCATTACGACCAGTTAAGGATAAAAAGTACCTGTTTTTATATGAGTAAGCCACATCTCCAAAAAAAGAAGCCACCGCATTGTTAACTGGAAAACCACCACCTACGCTAGGGATAAAGCCATTTGCAGCTGTACCCTCTACCAAACCCGTTTCGTTTTTAAACGGTAATAATAAACCATAGCCTGTAAAATTAAAGCTACGGCCTTGGTTTCTAACATATTCATAATAAACAGAAGTGTTTAGTTTGTGATTTCCCTCGGCATCTAAATTGGTTTTATAATTTAAACTATTGGTAATGGTATAAGAAAAACGTCTATCTAAGGCTCGCTCTACTTCCCCATTTAGCCTAAATAGTTTTCCAAACCTAATACCGTTTTGAGTTGCCGTTTGCGAACCGTTGGGTATTAAATTAAAATCTTCAATTTGAGAGTAATCGCCCCCCATATTAATTTTGTAGCTTAAGTTTTTTATCCAAGGCAGTTTATAATCTAAAAAAACATTACCCGTACTTTTAAGTTGCCATCTTTGTGATATGTTAACCGTTAATGCTTCTACAGGATTTACCCAATCGCCAAATAATAAAGATTCAGTTGAATTTCCAAAAAAAGTTTTGCCATCGTCTTGATAAACAGGCTCGTAAGGTAAAGACCAAAGTACATTATTTAACGGCGAGCCTATACCTTGATTACCCTCTCTTGTACCATTATAATCAGACCAACCGCCCGATAAATTAGTACCAATGGTTAAATTTTTATCGGTGTGCCTAATGTTTAACCTACCATTGTATTTTTTAATGCCCGTATTTATGGTAATACCGTCTTCGTTATAATAACCCAAGGAAGTGTAAAATGTGGTTTTATCGCTACCGCCCGATAAGGCTAATTGGTGGGATTGTGTTGCCCCTTTTCTAAATACATAATCGTTCCAGTTGGTGTTAATTTTCCCCAGTCGCAAATAATCTTCATCAGTACGATTTGGATATGATTTTGCAATGTTTTTTTCAAAAAATAATTTCTCAGATGTATTCATTACTTTCAATTGGTTTTCGGGTAAGCGAGACATACCCGTTTGCCCATCGTAAGTAATTTTTAATTTACCTGTTTTACCTTGTTTAGAAGTAATTACAATAACCCCATTACTACCTCTTGAGCCATAAATGGAGGTAGAAGAAGCATCTTTTAAAATGGTAACACTTTCAAAATCGTTTTGGTTCATCGTACTAAAATCCCCACCCAATATCTCAATACCATCTAATATATAAAGCGGTGCACTAGAGCCATTTATAGAGCCTTGCCCACGTATAATCACATCGGCACTGCGGCCAGGTTGCCCCGAGCCTGTTTTAACGTTTAAACCTGCGGCTTGGCCTTGCAACAATTGATCGAACGAGGCATTAGGTTGCCCCATAGCACTTTCTATGGATACTTGTGAAGCCGAACCTGTAAAATCTCTTTTAGATTTTGTGGCATAACCTGTAACAATTACTTCGCTAAGCGATTTGTTATCTTTCTGTAAAACTAGGTTTAATACTTCGTTTTTTGTGGAAACCTCCAAAGTGATATATCCTAAATACGATAAAATTAAAGTAGCATTATCGCCGTTTACCTTAATGGTAAATTTACCATCGGCATTGGTTTGTGTACCGCTGGTGCTACCTTTTACCTTTACGCTTGCGCCTGGTATGGGTAAGCCGTCATCGTTTGCGGTTACCGTACCGCTAACTGTTTTTTCTTGTGCTAATGCGAGTGTGGTACTAAGCATTAGCATAAAAAAACCTTGTACAATTTTTCTCATGAAATAATAATTTTTTCTACGTGTGTTAAATAGTGTTAGTTAATATAAATATAATGTTAGTTGTGATAATAAACCAAATTTTAATTCGCATAAATTGAGATTAATTTTTAATATACTGTTAATCAGTACATTAATTTTATAAAATAATTGCCGTATATTTTTAATATTTTGCTATCAAATCTTATTTAAAATTAATAAATTAATAAATTATTGGCGTAATTGTGAGAAATTTGAAAATATTTCAGATAAAAAAAGAGTAGATACAAGCCTTAAAGCAGGCATAATTTTTATGTTGCTTGTGGTTAAGAGTGGTGTTTAAACAGTAAAAAACACCCAAAAATGCTATGGCTTAGAGTGTATCTACTCGCTCCAAGGCATGGCATAATAAGCTATTAAAAAATAAAAACAGTGTTGTGTAGGCAAACGCAACACGGCGGTGGTTGTTTTTTGTTTGATTAAGTAAAAAAAAATGGCGAAGGGTACTTGTTGCAGAAGTGCTGATGTAACGCCCAGTTTAAAAACTGGCAAAGAAGTTTAAAGCATAAAAAATGCCTGTTAATTGCACTTATAAACTTTAGTTAATAATTAGGTTTGGTTTGTGCTTTTTTTTATTGGTTTGCTGGCCAATTACTCGGCGTTTAATTCATTTTTAAACGAGGCTAACATACGCCCCCCTTTATAAAAATACCTATTCCAGTAGGGGTCTTGCAGGTTACTTATCATTACGCCTTTGCTAGATGATGCGTGTGCAAACTTACCATCGCCTATGTAAACGCCCACATGGCTAATTGCCCTGCTATGTATTTTAAAAAAAACCAAGTCGCCCTGCTCTAATTCGGCTTTATTTATTGGGCTAACCATACTAAAAATATTGCGAGAGTTATTACCAATGATGGTGCTAAAAGCCTTATCGTATAATTTATAGGCAAAGCCCGAACAGTCTATCCCTTTTTTCGAATCGCCACCTAAGCGGTAGGGGGTACCCAGCCAATCGTAAATAAATTTATACATTTTGGTATTTGATGTGGCCGAAATAGCCACGCCCATTATTTGCGAAAAGTATTGTGACGCTAAATTATCGGGGTCGTTTGTTTCTTCTTTTTCAGAAGATATAGGGTTTATATGTTTTTTGTTTTGCGCATTTGCCGTCAAGAAAGTGGTTAAAAAAAGTGTTAAAAACAATATTCTCTTCATTAATTCTTGATTTAATGTTACATTTTTAAAAAACTTTACTATTAATCACAAAATATAATTTTGTAGGATTACAAAAGTAAAGTTTATGTTTGTTATACGCAACATAAAAGTTTATGTTTTGGTTATTTTTGGGTAAAATACAATTTTAAACCTTTTTAATATGATTAAGGTTTCATATTTAATTAGATATTGATAGATTTGTTTTCAAAATTAAAAAAGAATAATTACTAATGAGTTCAGTTGCTATTACTAAAGATACCTACTTAAATTGGTACGAAATTATGCTTTTATTAAGGCGGTTTGAAGAAAAAGCCGGCCAATTATATGGGCAACAAAAAATAAGGGGCTTTTGTCATTTATACATAGGCCAAGAAGCTGTAATAGCTGGCACTATTTCGGCTACAACAAAATCGGATAGCATGATAACTGCTTACCGCGACCACGCACACCCATTGGCCAAAGGAATGTCGCCTAATGCGGCTATGGCCGAGTTATATGGCAAAGCCACAGGTTGCTCGAAAGGTAAAGGTGGCTCGATGCACTTTTTTGATAAAGAAAATAAGTTTTTTGGTGGCCATGGTATTGTTGGCGGTCAAGTACCGTTAGGTGCTGGCATTGCATTTGCCGAACAATACCTAGGAACCAAAAACGTAAACGTATGCTACATGGGCGATGGTGCTGTACGCCAAGGTGCTGTACACGAAACATTTAACCTAGCCATGCTATGGAAAATACCCGTAGTATTTGTGTGCGAAAACAATGGCTACGCCATGGGTACATCCGTAGCTCGCTCATCTAATATTACAGATATTTACAAACTAGGCTTAGGTTTTGATATGCCCTGCCAGCCTGTAGATGGCATGGACCCTGTAGCAGTACATACCGCCATGGACGAAGCTGTACAAAGGGCTCGAAATGGCGATGGTCCAACGTTTTTAGAAATAAGAACTTACAGGTATAAAGGGCACTCGATGTCAGACCCGCAAAAATACCGCAGCAAAGAAGAGGTAGAAGAATACAAAGCCAAAGACCCTATCGAAATTGTTAAAAAACATATTACCGAACAAGGTTGGAAAGATGAAGCTTGGTTTGATGAGATGGCCGCCAAAGTAAAAGCACAGGTAGAAGAAGCGGTAAAATTTGCCGAAGAATCGCCTTACCCCGCAGCCGAAGAGCTTTTTAACGATGTTTATACCGATGCTAACTATCCTTTTGTTAAAGATTAATACTAAAAATTTACTTAAAATATAAAATGGCCGAAATAATTAAAATGCCCAAAATGAGCGACACCATGACCGAGGGTGTATTGGCAAAATGGCATAAAAAAGTAGGAGATAAAATTAAAGCTGGAGATGTAATTGCCGAAATCGAAACAGATAAAGCAACCATGGATTTCGAATCGTTCCAAGAAGGTACATTGCTATTTGTAGGCTTAGAAGAAGGTAAAGCCGTACCCGTAGATACCATTATTGCTGTAATAGGCGATGAAGGCGAAGATTATAAAGCAGCATTAGCTAGCGATAGCAGCAGTAACGAAACAGCCACACCTGTTGCCGAAACTGGGCAACAAAAAGAGGCCACCACTGCAGTTATTGATACTTCGGGCATCCCGGCAACGGTAATACGCATGCCTGCGTTGAGCGATACCATGACCGAGGGCGTTATTAATAAATGGAACTTTAAAGTGGGAGATACTGTAAAAGCCGACGACTCGCTGGCCGATGTTGAAACCGATAAAGCAACCATGGAAGTAGTAGGCTACGAAGATGGTACTTTGCTTTATTTAAGCGTAAACGAAGGCGAAGCCGTACCTGTAAACGGTATTATTGCTATTGTGGGCGCAGCGGGCACCGATATTTCTTTGTTATTAAAACAGGGTGAGGCTGTTACCAGCATACCCGAAGCGGGAGCAAGCGATACGAAATCAGCGCAAGCGATAGAAACAAATGTAGAAAAACCTGTTTCGCTTGACGATAGCCGTGTAAAAGCATCGCCACTGGCCCGCAAAATAGCACAAGATAAAGGCATTAATTTAAACGATGTAAAAGGCAGTGCCGAAGGTGGCCGTATTGTAAAAAAGGATATTGATACATTTACACCTACGCCTAAAAAAGAGGCTACCGTTGCACCTAGCGTAGCCAACACCGAAAAAGCTTCGGCCCCAGCGGTAACGTTGCCACAGGTTATAGGCGAAGAAAAATATACCGAAAAACCAGTTTCGCAAATGCGTAAAGTAATAGCTAAGCGCCTTGCCGAATCGCTATTTACAGCACCGCACTTTTACCTTACCATGAGCATTGATATGGACCAAGCCATAACCGCCCGTGGTAAAATAAACGAATACGCACCTACCAAAGTTTCGTTTAACGATATGGTTTTAAAAGCCTGTGCGGTTGCATTAAAACAACATCCTAATATTAACTCATCGTGGTTGGGCGATAAAATACGCTTTAACGAGCATGTAAATATTGGCGTAGCTGTAGCTGTAGAAGATGGCTTGCTGGTGCCTGTTGTGCGCTTTGCCGATGGCAAATCGCTTACGCATATATCGGCCGAGGTAAAAGATTTTG
Organism: Sphingobacteriales bacterium; assembly: GCA_013298995.1. Lineage (GTDB taxonomy): Bacteria > Bacteroidota > Bacteroidia > Sphingobacteriales > Sphingobacteriaceae > Pseudopedobacter. The sequence goes on from JAAFJW010000001.1 coordinate 8,981, forward strand.
CAGGCCGAGCCAAAGCCAAAAAACTACAACCCGCCGACTGGGAAGGCTCAACTTTTACCATCTCTAATTTAGGTATGTTTGGTATTGATGAATTTACAGCTATCATAAACCCGCCCGATGCCTGTATATTGGCGGTGGGAGGTATTTCGCAGGTTCCCGTAGTAAAAAATGGGCAGGTGGTACCCGGTAATGTAATGAAAGTTACCCTAAGTTGCGACCACCGTGTGGTAGATGGTGCCATGGGAGCTGCCTTTTTACAAACCCTAAAAGCATTGTTAGAAGAACCCGTTAGGCTACTTGCCTAGGTTATTGTGGTACTAAAAAAAAGTAAAATGTTATTCTGTATAATTTAACAGAGTAACATTTTTTTATGCATATTAAATTTGGTATTTATTGGTAACGCCCTAGTTTTTAAGTGGTGTGTTGCATTTTGTAAAATAAAAAATATAATCTCCTATGAATAAAAACGACAAGATTTACATTGCTGGGCATCGAGGAATGGTAGGTTCGGCTATATTGCGTAAACTACACGCCGAAGGATTTACCAATTTGCTTACCCGTACATCTGCCGAGCTTGATTTGCGAAATCAGGCGCAAGTAAACCAGTTTTTTGAACTCGAAAAACCCCAATACGTTTTTTTAGCCGCCGCAAAAGTAGGCGGTATTATAGCCAACAATACTTACCGAGCCGATTTTTTGTACGAAAACCTACAAATTCAAAATAATGTTATACATGCAAGTTACCTAAATGGTGTAAGCAAACTGATGTTTTTGGGCTCTAGCTGTATTTACCCTAAACTTGCCCCACAGCCTCTAAAAGAAGATTATTTATTAACGGGCTTGCTCGAACCCACCAACGAGCCTTATGCCATTGCAAAAATTGCGGGCATTAAAATGTGCGATGCCTACCGCAGTCAATATGGCTGTAACTATATTTCGGTAATGCCTACCAACCTATACGGCTATAACGATAATTACCATCCCGAAAACTCACACGTATTACCCGCTTTAATTAGGCGTTTCCACGAAGCTAAAACACAGGACGCATCACATGTAACTATTTGGGGTACAGGCTCGCCGATGCGAGAGTTTTTGTTTGCCGATGATTTGGCTAATGCTTGTTTTTACTTGATGCAGCACTATGATAGCGAAGGCTTGGTAAATATTGGTACAGGTACTGATATTTCGATTAAAGATTTAGCCCTATTGATTAAAGAAATTATACAATACCCAGGCGAACTAAAATTTGATACCAGTAAACCTGATGGTACACCTCGTAAACTAATGGATATAAGTAAATTAAGTGCGTTAGGCTGGCAAGCTACTACACAGCTTAAAGATGGAATTGCGCTAGCTTACCAAGATTTTTTGTCGAAAGTACAATAAGGGTTACTTTGCTGGTATGCGTAGCTTATTTTGCCGTAGCTTGGGGAGGTGCGTTTGTATTATGAATGCCTAGCTTGCTACGTTTTCGCAGAAGCTAATAATAGGAGGTTAGATTAATGATTATTTATATGATTTTTAGGTTATTACGATTTTTGTTTCGACTTAATTTTTAGCGTAATTATGAGATTAAAAATTATACAAATAAGAATAAAAAGTGCAATTAAAACCACATTGCCTTGTAGCCGAAACTGCAAGCCTAGGTATATAAAAAAGAAATTAACCACCATTAATAACATGGTAACCTGCATGTGGCTAAGGCCAAACTTTAGTAAACGATGGTGTATATGGTTTCTATCGGCTACAAAAGGTGATTTACCTTTGATTAACCTAATTAAAAATATGCGGCAGGTATCAAAAATAGGAATAATAAGTATGGCAATAGCAATAGATGGGGCCGAGTAAAATAGTGGCCTCACAGCTATAGCGGGCGAAAATTTATTAAGTTCTATGTATCTAATGGCCAATACAATGGAAATAAAACCTATTAAAAAAGACCCGGTATCGCCCATAAAAATTTTGGCAGGCGAATAATTAAAAAACAAAAATCCAATAATAGCACCTACCATACTAAATGCGATACAAGCAATTTCAAACTGCCCCATATAGTAAAATAATACGCCAAAAGAGGCATTAACAACTACCCCAATTGTGCCCGCTAAGCCATCAATACCATCAATTAAATTAAAAGCATTTATACATAAAACAACGGTAATAATGGTGAGGATTACGCCTTGTAGTGGCGAAATTTCGTAAATATCAAAAATACCGTATAAACTTGTAAGCCTTACGTTACCCAAAACAACTACAACTGTGGAGGCTAAAAATTGAACGCTAAATTTTGTGGTTGAATTTACACCCGCCAAATCATCTTTTAGCCCTACTGCAAAAAGCATAATACAAGAGGTGAGTAAAAAATTGGCTGGTAAAACCTCGCTGTAGCTTAAAAAAATTAACGATACAATGGTAAAACTGCAAAAAATGGCTACGCCGCCTAAGCGAGGGGTACTTTCGGTATGCTGTTTACGCTCCGATTCCATATCGTCAAACAGGTGCCTAATTTTAGAAACATGTATAATTGAAGGTAAGGTAATTAGCGAAATAAGTGTACTTAAAACAATAATACCTAGGTATGAAAGAAGCTGATGTTGAGATAAAAAATCTTTCATTTGCATACTACTTTATAAAAAAATAAGCTATTGCATACTTCCGTTTGCTTTGCATAGCTGTAATGTATGTTTTTTGTGCAAAGTTACTTAAAAAAATTGCAAAATTTTGCGGAAAGGTTTAAATAAAATAGCTTTAAGTGGGAATGGGATGTTGTTTTTTTTAAGTGAGTGATAATCTTGGCGATTAGCGAGCCACCTGTTTTTAAAGGTAATATTGCTGGCACCTCCGGTTCTCATTTTAACCATTACTAAGTTTAAAAAATATTTTTGGAGTGGTGTTTTGTATAAAAACCTAAGCATTAAATCATAATCGGCGGCCGATGTTAAACGGATATCGTAATTACCGTATTTTAAAAAACATTCTTTTTTTGCATAAAAAGTAGGGTGAGCGGGCATCCATCCGTTTTCTAATAAAAAATCAGAATAATTATGCGAACGCCATTTGCGTACTATTAAATGATGATTGGTGCGGCTTACATAATCTAAATTACCATACAATATATCAATAGGGTTGCTTGTAAAGGCTTTAGCTACTTGCGAAAGCACATTTTCGTGTGCATAAAAATCGTCGGCATGTAAAATACCTATACAATTGCCCGTAGCTAGGGCTATGCCTTTATTTATGGCATCGTAAATGCCTTTATCGGGTTCCGAAATTAAAATATCAATGCCTGTGCCATATTGTTTTAAAATAGTTAAGGTATTATCCTGTGAGTTACCATCAATTACAATATATTCGATATTGCTATAATCCTGATTTAAAACAGATTGAACGCACTGGGAAATAAAATTTTGTGCATTGTAGCAAACTGTTATAATAGTTATTTTCATTTGTTGTGAGCAATTTTTTAAATATAATATTTTAAAAAAAAATGTAATGTAAAACATTAATTAAAATTTAGTGTAATTTATTTAACCCAATCTAATTTATAAAAAAATTGTATTTCTGATAATTAAATATTTAGCTATTAGTTTTAATCAATCAAAAAAATATTGTTATCATTGGACTAAAATTAGGGAGCAAAAATGGGGAAAAATTTATTTTTAATCATATTACTACATTGCAGCATATTACAACTTTTAACTTCATGCGGAGTCGAAAAAAATGTACTTTTTGGCAACAATAATAAAAAACCACTAGATAGTGCTGTATATGAACTTCAAAAAGGAAAAAAAAGTTATAAAGTAACTGAACAAAAAATACAGCCGGGTGATGAGTTAAAGTTAAGTAATTTACAAAGCGAGAGTTTAATATCGGGTACAATGGCCTCATCGTCAGGTGCATCATCGGGGGCTAACGGTGGTGGCTATTTTGTAGAAATTGATAGTACCGTATTATTACCTGTATTGGGGAAAGTGAAACTAGGAGGGATGACCAGAGAAAATGCAGAAAATATGGTAAATGCGTTGTATCAAAAAACTTTATTAAAAAACCCATTAATTAGCTTATCCATTACAAATCATCATGTTACCCTGTTGGGCGATTTTACCTTACAAGGAAATTTCCCATTAAAAAAAGATAAAACACATTTGGTAGAAATAATTGGATTGGCGGGTGGATTAAATAAAACAGCTGATAATACAGCTATAAAAATTATAAGAGGAAATCCTTTAAATCCTCAAGTATTACTTGTAAACGCAAGTAATATAAACTTTATGGCCGACGAACGAGTTTACCTACAAAGTAATGATATTGTGTATGTTGCTCAAAAAAAATCGGCTCAAAATGCTGAAAAAATCAGTAAAACAAGTGCTTTCGTTGGTATTGGTTTAACATTAATTAATACTATCTTTTTAATTTATAATTTTTCCAAGTAAATTATATGGCCACCCCATCAGGAATAAAAGATTTACCCGAATCCAGTAAAGTACAACAAGAGATAGACTATGCAAAGTTTTTAAACATTATTATTAGTAGGTGGTATTGGGTTGCATTTTCATTGGTTGTTTCGTTACTTTTTGCCAATACATACCTGTGGTACACTCAAAAAAAATACAGCACTGTTGCCTATTTAAAGTTTGAAGAAAAACAATCGGATTTAACCAGTTTTGTACAATTACAAAGCATGAGTCGCAATTATACTAACAAAATTTTATCAGAAAGTTGGAATTTTAAAAGTAAAAAAGTGATTAGCGATGCCCTCAATTTTATTGACTATAAGGTTAGCTACTTTATAGCTGGTCGTATTAGAACTAGTGATTTGTATCCCGAAAAACCATTTAAAATTCAAATTTTAAAGCAAGATAGCATTGTTTTTTACGATAAATTAATTACAATAAGAGGACAGGGTAAAAATTTTGAAATCGAGTATAAAATTGGTAAAAAAGAAATCAAAAACACACACACCTATAATACCCCAATAGAAATACCTGGCGTAACATTTTATATTGATAAAAATACGCCCATATTTAATGCCGAATATAATTTTAAATTTAACCATAAAAACGATTTTTATGGCCGATTAAGCGACGGATTAACTATTGTAGAAGCCGCTAAGTTTTCGTCAGTAGCCATGATTTCGAAAACTGATTATAACCCTTACTTTGCTGCCGATGCACTAAATGCCATCATAAAAGTGTATTTACAACAAGATTTAGCACTTAAAACACAATCGGCAAAGCAAATTATTGATTTTATTGATGCCCAGCTTGATAACCTAGCCAACAGTGTAAAATCATCGGGCGAAAAACTTAAAAATTTTAAACAAGATAATAACTTTATTGATTTAAGTAACGCTACCGAAAGTGTATTGAGCAAAGTTACCGAACTCGAAACACAAAACCGAAGCTACGAAATGCAATTATTAATATTAAAACAATTGCAAAACCAACTTTCAAAAAATGGTAAAGCAATGCTTAATTTTAATTTAGATGGCAACGTTGACCCTTTGCTTACCAACTTGATAGCTCAATTTAATGCTCTTATACAAGAGCGTTTAAGTTTGTTATCTACTTATAAAGAAAACTCATCGGTTGTTGTAGATATTGATAAAAAGATGGCAGTTTTGCAAAATGCAGCATCTAATAACATGCTATCAACCCTTAACCGAATTTTAAAGCAAAAAGAATTTAATAAAGTTGAACTAGAGAAGGCTTATGCAAGTTTAAATACTTTACCTAAGCAAGAAAGGGTATTATTTGGCCTACAAAGAGATTATGATATCAACGAAAAAATTTACAGCTATTTATCCGAAAAAAAGCTAGAAGCCCAAATTGGTAAAGCATCGGTACTTTCGGGCGCATCATTAATAGATGCAGCACAACCTAACACATCGCCTATATCGCCCAATACTAAATCGGTATGGCAAATGGCCTGGATAGTTGGCATAGGCATAGGTTTAGGTTTTATTTTTTTGGTACGAAGCATTAATGATAAAATATACGATAAAGAAAAAATAGAAAGTTTAACCAACACGCCTATTATAGGTATGATACGTAACTACCCCTATAAGCTAGATAGTTACAGTAGCCAAATTTTATCAATTGCTAAACCCAAATCTCTTTTTGCCGAATCGGTACGGTCGGTACGTACTAACCTTAGTTTTATAGCTAGCGATAAAGAAAGCAAAGTAATATCCATTACCTCCGAAGTGGCTGGTGAGGGTAAATCATTTGTTTCGGTAAATTTGGCCAGTACCATGGCATTAATTGATAAAAAAGTAATTCTTATTGCTGCGGATTTAAGGCGCTCCAAAGTACATCGAACCTTTAATATAAAAAATAAAATAGGGTTAAGCACCTATCTGGCCAAACAAAATACTTTAGACGAAATAATTATTAATAGCTCGCAGCCTAATATGGATTTAATTGTAGCTGGCCATGTACCCCCCAACCCTGCCGAACTAATGTACACCGAGCAACTAGTAGAAATGATTAGCAACTTACGAAAAAGGTACGATTACATCATATTTGATACCGCACCTATTGGCCTAGTATCGGATGCCTTACCCTTAATACGCATGAGCGATATTAACCTATTTGTGATACGGGCAGGCAAATCTAAATTTTCGGCGGCCAACATACCTGATAGAATTTCTAACGAATACAAACTAAAAAATTCGTTTATAATTTTAAACGATTACACACTACAGCCATTATATTCAAGATATTACACATCGGTATATAACGATAACTATTATGGTTATTACTACTCGGATGTACATACCAATGGCCAAGGCTACTATACCGACGATATTAAAGTAGGTAAAATCAAAAGTTTGTTTATTAGTATAACTAAATTATTTAAAAAAGAAAATAGCTAATATTAAACTTTTACAGCTATAAAAAAACGTAAAAAACCATGTTAAAAGGTTTAGATAATTATAATTGGTACCCCTTATACACAAAATCAAGATTTGAAAAAAAAACCAACGATTTTTTAATAAAAAAAGGTATCGAAACGTATTTACCTATTAATAAACGGTTAAAGCAATGGAGCGATAGAAAAAAATGGGTTGATGAGCCTTTGTTTCAATCGTATCTTTTTGTGCGCATTAGCCTAAAAGAATACGACCTAGTTATCCAAACACCTGGAGTAGTTAGATTTATATATTTCTCGGGAAATATTGCCACTATTTCCGATGCGCAAATACAACAACTAAAAAAAATACTTGCCGAAAACTACCAACCCGAAGTTACCTTTGCCAAATTAGAACAAGGGCAAAAAGTTAAAATTATAGAAGGCAACTTAAAAGGTTACGAAGCCGAGATGGTAATGTGGCAACAACAAAACAGGTTGTTACTAAGGTTAGATGCCTTAGGCCAATCGTTACTTTTAAAAATACCCGCAGGCTATGTACAACCTGTGTAATATCCCTTTTTCAAACTTTATTATTCTGTTTTAGAATTTTAAATTTGAATATTTTACAACCTAGCAATCATCCCCAAAATGGGACTGAAAGAGCGGAGCTGTGTAGTAGTGGGTAGTAGTTAGTAGCTAGTGGGTAGTAGTTAGAGTGGGTAGTAGCTAGTGGGTGGAAGCTAGTATAAATTTTATTAAATCGGTTTTAACCTTGTTTCGCATTTTGTTTGATAAACAATATTTTATGTGTACTGCTATGGCGTTAACGATGGTAGCGACCTGCCTGCGCAGGCAGGCATCCTTTTTCCCCCCTTCGGGGGGTAGGGGGAAAAAGATACTTGCCTGCGCAGGCAAGCAGGTAGCGAACAGCGTGTTAAAACGCCCTAATAATTAAAAAAAATTAACAAAACCAATGTGCCGCATAGCTGGAATAGTTTTGCCAAAAGCAAACAATAACTACTTAAATTACCATATCAAAAATATGGCTAATGTGCAAGCGCATGGTGGGCTAGATGATGCTGGCTACTTTAGCGATGAAAGCCTAGGCCTTGCACTGGGGCACCGTAGGCTGGCATTACTGGATTTAAGCCCCACAGGCCACCAGCCTATGTTTACCATTGATGAGCAAATAGTAATTGTATTTAATGGCGAAATTTACAATTACCTCGAAATTAAAAATGAGTTAAAACAGGCAGGTTACTTTTTTAAAACACAAACCGATACCGAAGTAATTATGGTGGCTTATAGCCACTGGGGAACGGCAGCGTTTGCAAAGTTTAATGGCATGTTTGCCTTTGCTTTGTTAGATAAACAACAAAAACAGCTTTACTTGGTACGCGATGTGGCGGGTATTAAACCTTTATATTACAGCGCAACGGCCCAAGGCTTGGTATTTGCATCCGAAGTTAAGGCCTTCCAACAATCGGGCATACAGTTTGACGATAACCACGATTGGAAAATTTATTTTCTTTCCTTTGGCTTTATACCCGAGCCTTATACCACATTAAAAAACGTTTATCAATTAAAACCAGGCTATTTTATTACGTATAATTTAACCACACAAAGCTATACCGAAACGCAATTTGAAGCCTTAGTTTTTAGTAACGATATTACCTCGAAAACCGAAGCCATTACCAGCATACGCCAGCAACTTAGCTTGGCCGTAAACCGCCACCTTATTGCCGATGCGCCTATTGGTGTTTTCTTAAGTGGAGGTATAGATTCGAGCATTATCGCTTTGCTAGCAGCAAAAAATCAAAAACAACATTTAAAAACATTATCGGTAACTTTTAACGAAAGTTTTTATAACGAAGAAAAGTACCAAAAAATAATTCACAACATTATAGGTGGCCAACACAAAAATTACAAAGTTACCCAGCAAAATTATTTAGATGCTATCCCTGCTATACAACAAGCGTTTGACCAGCCCAGTGGCGATGCCATAAACACTTGGTTTATTACCCGCTGTGCCAAAGAAGAAGGGTTAAAAGCAGTATTATCGGGCCTTGGCGGCGATGAACTTTTTGGCGGATATCCTACCTTTAAACGGGTAAAACATTTAAACCGTTTACATAAACTACCCATAAGGCTTTTTAAAATTGCCGACCACCTTTCGGACGAAAGATTACGAAAATTAGTTTACCTACAAGGCAAGCATGTAAATAACGATTATCTTTCGTTACGAGGATTTTATACCCCAAGAGTTATAAGTAAACTAATAGACGCTACCGAAAAAGAAATAAACGATTGTATAAGCAGCATAAACTACCAAATTGATAAAAAAACACTATCCTCAGGAAATTATGCAAGCTGGCTCGAACAAAATATTTACATGCGCTCGCAGCTGTTAAAAGATACCGATTATATGAGCATGGCACACGGTATCGAAGTGCGTGTACCTTTTTTAGATAAAGATTTTTTAAAACTTAGCTACAGCATAGCTCCCGAGATAAAATTTGCAGGCCCGCTTGGTAAACAAATTTTAATTGATGCCTTTAGCGATATATTGCCCCAATCGGTGTGGAAACGTAAAAAAATGGGCTTCACCTTCCCGTTTCAAGAGTGGAATAAAAACCATCCCGAAATTAACAAAATAAGCCATCACCCTAATAAAATTGTATCACAACAGGGGCAACAGTTTTTAAAAAATAAATTGCATTGGTCTCGCTGTTTTTCGCTATTGCAAATAGAAAAATACCTGCCCATAAAAAACGTATTGTTTCTTACCCTAAAAACTTTTTGCCACACCGGAGGTATCGAAAAAGTAAATAGAATATTAATGAAAGTAGGTACCGATTTACGCTTACAACACCTCATAAGGTTTAGTGCAATAAGTGCTTACGATGATTTACCCGACCAAAAATACATCCCCCGAAACAGGTTTAAAGGGTTTATAGGAAACCTGCCTTTATTTATTATCGAAGCTACTGCCAAAGGTATTAAAAGCAACGTAGTAATGCTAAGCCACATAAACTTAGCATGGGTAGGCTTGCTTATTAAAACAATATCGCCCAGTACCAAGCTGTATGTACAAGCACATGGTATAGAGGTGTGGCGCAACCTAAGCTTTGCCAAAAAGAAATTATTACAAATAGCCGATTGTATATTGCCTGTAAGTGCGTACACACAGCAAATTTTAACAACAAAACACGGGGTAAATGCAACAAAATGTGTAATACTTAACAATTGTATCGACCCTAATTTTAAACGCGAATTTAATCAAACAACAAAACAGCATATCGAAGATAAAACAGGCTTTAACCATACACATCAAATACTGCTTACGCTTACCCGTTTGGCATCGTCCGAAAAATATAAAGGCTACGACCAAGTGATTAAAGCCGTATCTATCATCAAAAAAAACAACCCGCTCATTAGGTACATTATTGCAGGCAAATATGACGATGCCGAATTTACACGAATACAAGCCTTAATAGCACAGCATGGCGTTATAAACGAAGTAAAACTAACAGGCTTTATTAACGATGAGGATGTAAGCACTTACTTTGGCATAGCCGATGTTTTTGTAATGCCTAGCAAAAAAGAAGGCTTTGGCATTGTGTTTATCGAAGCCATGGCCTGTGGCCTTGCCGTAATTGGCGGTAACCAAGATGGCTCGGTAGATGCCCTGCGCAATGGCGAAATGGGTACACTAATAAACCCCGATAATATGGACGACCTTATCAACGCCATAAATAATCAACTTCTTAAAAAAGAAACATTTAATCATTTACAAATGATGACAAAAGCCGACAAATACTTCGGTTATACCCAATATAAAGCACAATTAAAAAATATTTTATTACCACAATATGCCTGATACCGAACATTGGGATTTAGAAATAAAACCGCAAAACCATCTTTTTAACCTACACCTAAAAGATGTATGGCATTACCGAGACCTACTGGCTTTGCTGGTACGTCGCGATTTTGTATCTTTTTATAAACAAACCATATTAGGTCCACTTTGGTTTTTTATACAGCCCTTATTTACCACCATTATATTTACGTTTGTGTTTGGTAACTTGGCACAAATATCAACCGATGGTTTGCCACAACCCTTATTTTATATGGCTGGTATTACCGCTTGGGGGTATTTTTCCGAATGCCTTACCAAAACCAGCACCGTGTTTAGAGATAATGCCGGTATTTTTGGCAAAGTATATTTTCCTCGTCTTATAATGCCTTTAAGTATTGTGGTATCAAACCTTGTGAAATTTGCTGTACAAATGTTATTATTTATACTTTTGGTGGGATATTACTTAGCATCGGGTTACCATTTTGGCCCTAATTGGCACATTTTACTATTTCCTGTAATTGTTGTGTTAATGGCCTGTTTAGGTTTAGGCTTAGGTATGATAATATCCGCCCTCACCACCAAATACCGCGATTTGGTCTTTTTAGTAACCTTTGGTGTACAATTATTAATGTATGCCACAACGGTAATTTATCCCCTATCAACCGCCATAACCAAATACCCAAAATACGCCTGGATAATAGAATATAACCCCACTACACCCCTTATAGAAACCTTTAGATACGGCTTTTTGGGTAGCGGAAGTTTTAGCTGGCAAAGTTTAGGCTACTGCGGCTTAGCCACTTTTTTAATATTATTGTTTGGGATAGTTATTTTTAACAAAGTTGAGAAAACTTTTGTAGATACCGTTTAGGGCATACCCCGAAAAGGGGCCGGGCTTTTCCCCCTAACCCCCAAAGGGAGGTGCTGGCTTGTTCCCCCTTTGGGGGCTAGGGAGACTACAATCCCTTATGCAAAATAGTGTGAGTAAATACAGTAACAATTACAACATAACTAGCTTTTTGTAAGGCTAATTAATTTTATATTTGTACCAATAAAATAATTGTTAAACCTTTTTAATCTGAAAATTATGGGCTTAGTACACGCAGAAATAGAATTAGTAAGTTCAGATGATATAGCCTTTGCTTCAAAAGGAATCATATCTAAAGATCAAATCAAAAAAATGACTGTTACAGCATTGGTAGATAGCGGTGCTTACATGCTTGCCATAAACGAAACTGTAAAAGCACAATTAGATTTAAGATTTATAGATGAACAAATTGCCGAACTAGCCGATGGCAGCAAAGTAAAATTAGAAATTGTAGGCCCCGTAGAAGTGCGATTTGGCAACAGAAGCACCACTTGCCGAGCCGTAGTATTACCTGGCGATGCCGAAATATTATTAGGTGCAATACCAATGGAAGATATGGATGTGATTATTCATCCCAGAGAACAAAAAATGATGGTAAACCCCAAAAGCCCTAATTATGCGCAAAAATCGTTGAAGTAAACAAATGGTAAAATATTTTTTTTAAGTAAGCTTTTGAGAGTTAAAAGCATTAACCAAATCAAAACATATCAAAAAAACAGGGATACAAATTTTTTCATCTTAGTTTTCTTTAGATTAATACACCTATGAACCAAGCCCAAATATACCAACAAATTAAAGCCACAGTATATGGGTATTTACCCAATAGCAAGGTGCTTCTTAACACAAATCAGCTTGTAAGTGCCAACAGCAAATAAATAAACTAAAAAAGCACCTCTTTAATTTACCTCCGAAATTTTAGTTATAATTATATTTATAACAAATTGTACATTTGTAATGTATTATAAATATACCTACAATAAATGAAAATCATTCTGCCGCCTAATATTCAAAAACGACCTCATTACATAAATAGGGTTTTGCCTTTTATGGGTAAGCAAATTTTGAAAGTATTTACGGGGCAGCGTAGGGTGGGTAAAAGTTATTTGCTTTTTCAACTAATGGCAATTATTGAAGAAACCAAACCAGAGGCACATATTATTTACATAAATAAAGAAGATTTAGCATTTGCATACCTAAAAAATGCAGATGATTTGTATGCTTATGTACTTGCAAACAAAACCAATAACGGGTTTACTTATTTATTTATTGATGAAATTCAAGATATTTTGGAGTTTCACACCGCACTTAGGTCGCTTTTGTTGCTCAACGATGTAGATATTTATTGCACCGGAAGCAATGCCCATTTACTTTCGGGCGATATAGCAGGATATTTAAGTGGTAGATATATTGAAATAGTAGTATATAGCTTGTGTTATGAAGAGTTTATGAGCTTTCATAATTTAGAAAATAGTGTAGCTACACTAGAAAAATACCTCAAATACGGTGGGCTGCCTTATCTTAAACATTTACCATTACAAGATGAAATTGTATTTGAATATTTAAAAAACATATATGCCACCATTGTATATAGAGATATAATAAATAGATATGCCATAAGAAATATTCCGTTTTTAGAGCAGTTGGTTTTGTTTTTGGCTGGAAATATTGGGAGTTTGTTTTCTGCAAAAAAAATTAGCGATTTTTTAAAATCACAACGTACAAACATTGCACCTAACCAAGTGCAAACGTATATTCATTATTTAACATCCGCTTTTTTAATACACCAAGTAAAACGATATGATTTGGTAGGCAAACGACTATTTGAGATAAGTGATAAATATTATTTTGAAAATCTAGGTATTCGCCATGCTTTGTGGGGATATAAAATAGAAGACCGTGGCAAAATAATAGAGAACGCAGTTTACAACCATTTACTCTATCAAGGTTATACGGTGAAAGTGGGTATCATTGGCGATGTAGAAATAGATTTTGTAGCAGAAAAGCAAGGAGAAATTAAATATATACAAGTTGCCTTATCGTTGAACGAAGAAAAAACAATAGAAAGAGAGTTTGGAAATCTTAAAAAAATAAAAGACAATTACCCCAAAATGGTGGTTACGCTTGATGAATATGATGGAAATACCCATGAGGGGATAATTGCTATGGATTTAAGGAGTTTTTTAAGCGAATAAATTATAACTCAAAGAACCCATAAAAAAAGAGCTTTAAAACTTAAAATTTTAGAGGTACTTTTTGTAAAATGCTTAAAAAAAGAAATTTTAAAGCAAAATAATTAAATTTGATAATTAAGTAATGTGTTATGAAATTTGAAACGATAGATATTAAAATCAATAAAGGAGTGCAAGCCTTACACATTACTAAAAAATGAGAATTAACGATGATAAAGCATATCTAAAAAAAGTAGGCAATGCTTTGTATATTATTTCATTTCACAATGCTTGGCAAAATCTTTTTGATAGCCTATACTGTTTTACTTCTGATTTTATGGAGGATAGAAATCAACTTTTAAGCCAAAAAAGAGAATTGTTGTAATGATGGAATATTTACTGGACACAAATATTTGCATTTATAGACTATTTACTAAGCAGAAAAATGTGAAGATAATATGATACTCTTGGATACATCAATTTTAATAGACTATTATTTCAACCGATAAAAAATCTTATATTTTTGTTTAAAAAAATATGGAAACAATCATCATACAACCACAATCAAAAAAAAAATTAACTTCCTTAAAGGCTTGTATAAAAGCATTAAAAATTGAATTTAAAACTATAGATACTAAATACTCGGAAAGTTTTGTAGAAAAAACACTTTAAGGTAGAGAAGATATTAAAAACGGAAAAGGTATTAAAATAGCGATTGAGGACTTATGGAAATAATTTTCAGTCCCAAAGCAAAAAAATCAAATACTTAGCAATATAAGTTAAACCAGCATGAACCAAGCCCAAATATACCAACAAATTAAAGCCACAGTATATGGGTATTTACCCAATAGCAAGGTGCTACTATTTGGCTCACGAGCAAGGTTAGATTTTAACCCAAACAGCGATTACGATATTTTGGTGGTAACCCCAAATGCAATTGCCCCAAAAGAAAAAATGAATTTAGAAAGTGCCATAAGCAAGCAATTAGTTTATTTAATAAAAGCACCTTTTGATGTATTGTTGCACAGCCAAAAAGAAATTGATTTAAAGAAAAACTCAAACGGTTTCATAGTTTTTCACGCTTTAAAAGATGCTATTGAATTATGACAGATAGCGATAAAGAAGTACTTTTACAATGGTTGCAAAAAGCCGAACACGATTTAATTGCCGCCGAAATTAATATATTTACAAAAAACACTAAATTTGTAAATTAAAATCTAAATTTTATGTTAGCACTTAGAGGAACATACCAAACGCCTTAAAAGATGCTATTGAATTATGACAGATAGCGATAAAGAAGTTATTTTACAATGGTTGCAAAAAGCCGAACACGATTTAATTGCCGCCGAAATTAATATATTTACAAAAAACACTAAATTTGTAAATTAAAATCTAAATTTTATGTTAGCACTTAGAGGAACATACCAAAACGGGAATATCGAACTTGAAAAAAAAGTAGAAACCACTCAAAAAATGGAAGTAATTGTTACATTTTTGGAAGAGCCTATAAAAAAACGAAGTAAAGAAGAATTTTTAGAATTGTTAAAAAATGGACCTATAATGTCGGATGAACAATACCAAGACTATTTACTAAGCAGAAAAATGTGGAATACAAACGAAATAAGTGAATGATACTTTTAGATACAAGCATTTTAATTGATTTTTACAGAAAGTCTAATAAAGAAAATTCACACCTTGTAAAACTAAACAGTACATACGATATTATTTTTGCATCACAAATAACTTTTTTTGAAATTTATATAGGTTCTAATCAACAACAAAAAAATTTTTGGGATAATGTATTTAACCAAATCACAGTTTTAGATTTTGATTTCAAGGCAACGAGTTCAGCTGTACAGATTTACAAACAACTAAAAGCTCAAAATAAACTTATCGAAACGGCCGACATTTTTATTGCCGCAACAGCAATTGCTAACAACCTATCGTTAGCAACCTTAAACACAAAACATTTCAATAGGATTGAGAATCTTAAAACGGTTAGTTTATAACCACTAGCTACTAACTACTAATAACTAGCTACTAATAACTAACCACTATCTACTAACAACTAATTGCTAAAATACGCATTGACGAAACCAACGACCGTAGCAAAAAAGGCGAAAGCGACATAGTTTGGAGCCTTAAAGACATTAACTTTGAGATACAACAAGGCGATGCCGTAGGCATTATTGGCCGTAACGGTGCAGGTAAAAGCACTTTGCTAAAAATGTAAATAAATAAAAATGTTGTAAGTTGTTTAAAAATATTTTCCAGCAACTTATAAAATCTATAACATTAAAATTATGGTCTAAAACCAAAATTTTTAAGTAATAATACCTTACAATTTCCTTATTTTTACTCTAAAATAGATACCTATTTTATTTAGAATTAAATTAGACAAAAATTCATACTTTTGTTGTATAAGGTTTTAATATTTAAGAAATCACACATCAAAAATTAACACCTACTACTATTTACGCATGCTCGATAAACAATTTCCAGAGATAATTTCCTTAATCAAACAATCAAGAAATTATGCTTTAAAAGTAGTAAATACAACTTTGGTTGATTTATATTGGAGTATTGGCGAATATATTAGCAATAATATTAAAAATAAAAATTGGGGAGATAGTGTGGTTGAACAGTTGGCTTTGTATATTGTACAAAACGACTCTAACCTTAAAGGTTTTTCTGCCAAAAACCTTTGGCGAATGAAGCAATTCTATGAAACGTATAATGATTTTCCAATTCTCTCATCAATGACGAGAGAATTGAGTTGGACGCACAATCTTACTATTTTTTCAAGATGCAAAACCCAAGAAGAACGTGAATATTATCTCAACCTCTGCAAAACAGAAAATTATTCAGTTCGAGAATTAGAAAGGCAAATATCAGCATCTAGCTACGAACGCAAAATGCTATCAAAACCAATTCTCTCGTCATTGATGAGAGAATTGCAAATAAATGACAATCATGTATTTAAAGATAATTATGTGTTTGAATTTTTGAATTTGCAAGATTCGCATTCTGAAAATAATTTGCAAAAAGCGTTAATTTTACAACTCAAAAATTTTATGTTAGAAGTAGGCAAAGATTTTTTATTTGTATCCGATAATTACTGTTTGCAAGTAGGAAACCAAGATTTTTACATTGATTTGCTATTTTATCACCGAAGCTTACAATGTTTAGTTGCATTTGAGCTGAAAGCAGATAGGTTTAAACCCGAGCATTTGGGTCAACTTAATTTTTATTTGGAAGCCTTAGACAGAGATGTTAAAAATGCAAAAGAAAACCCAAGTATTGGCATTTTGCTTTGTAAAGATAAAGATACCGAAGTGGTAGAATATGCCCTAAACCGTAGTCTTTCACCTACTATGGTGGCAGATTATACAATGAAGCTCCCCGACAAAAAGCTATTGCAACAAAAATTACACGAAATGTTGAAGTAAAATTAAAGCAAACAATCTTTTCTAATAAACCAAACTCAATTCAAATTTTGTTAAACACCGCAATAAAAGTACAAAAACCCCTCTCCATCTCCCCAAAGCGGAGAGCTAACATTGTATCACACATAAATTTATTATTTTAAATGAGCGTAGCAATTAAGGTAGAGAATTTAAGCAAAGCCTACCAACTGGGCGAAATAGGTACCGGCACCATAAGCCGCGATTTAGAACGCTACTGGGCCAAACTACGTGGCAAAGAAGACCCTTTTTTACGTATTGGCGAAACCAACGACCGTAGCACAAAAGGCGAAAGCGATATTGTATGGAGCCTAAAAGATATTAATTTTGAAATAAACCAAGGCGATGCCGTAGGCATTATTGGCCGCAACGGCGCAGGTAAAAGCACCTTGCTAAAAATACTAAGCCGAGTTACCAGCCCCACCACAGGCAGCGTAAAAGTAAAAGGCCGCATAGCCAGCCTGTTAGAAGTAGGCACAGGCTTTCATCCCGAACTAAGTGGCCGAGAAAATATTTTCTTAAACGGAGCCATATTAGGTATGCGCAAAGCCGAAATTAAAAAACATTTTGATGCCATTGTTGATTTTGCAGGCGTAGAGCGTTATATAGACACTCCCGTAAAACGTTATAGCAGCGGTATGTATGTACGCCTAGCCTTTGCCGTTGCCGCACACCTCGAAAGCGAAATTTTAGTAGTTGATGAAGTTTTAGCAGTAGGCGATGCCGAGTTTCAAAAGAAGTGTTTAGGTAAAATGGGCGATTTAAGTAAGGGGGAGGGGAGAACGGTGTTGTTTGTGAGCCATAATATGGGGGCGGTAAGAGGATTGTGTAATAAAGGGGTGATTTTAGTAAACGGACAAAACAAATATTTTGATAAAATTGAAAATGCGATAGAATCCTATTTATCAAATCAAACTTTAAAAATCAATAATCTATACATAAATAATAAATATAAGCAAGATTCTAAAATCATAAAAAAAATAGAAATTAAAACCAACTTTAAAAATAGGTTTGATGTCAATTATCCTATAGAAATTAATTTTGAATTAATTAATAATTGTTTGAACGATGTTGTTGGGGTACAAATTTTAAATAATAAAGAAGAAATTATTATACATTCATCTAACGAATTTCATAGTAATAACACCTTTAATAATAATTTTAAATGTGTTATACCACCAAATACACTAAATGTCGGTAAATATGTTTTGAATTTCGTATATGCCATACGAAACAAAGAATACTACGAGAAAATTGAGGGAAAAATAATAATTGAAATTGGAGATTATTTATTTGACACAGCTCTTACATTGGCCGAAGAGTGGAAAGGTGCGTTAAATCCCAAAATTTTAGCATGGGAAAATATTTAATATTTTTATATAACAGGATGTTATATTTTTTACAACATTCTAAGTTATTTAAAATTGTAATCGCTATTTTTTATATTATTTCCGAGTTTGAAATGCTTATCCAATTTCCAAATGATTTTATCATCTTCAGAAAAATCTATTTTTATCTCATCAGAATTAAAATAGGCAAAAAATCATATATAGGTAAAAACGCCATCTTGTACAGAGCACATCAAATAAGTATTGGCAACTATGCCTCTATTGGAGAGAATTGTATGCTACACGCACATGCCAATATTAAAATTGGCGATAACTTTTTGGCAGCACCAGGCTTAACAATTAATTCAGGCGGTCATAATCTAGAGACCTTACAACCTATTTCAAAGGAAATTATAATTGGTAATAATGTATGGTGTGGCCTAAATGTAGTCATACTATCTGGAGTTACTATTGGTAATAATGTAGTAATTGGCGCAGGTGCAGTTGTTACCAAAAATGTAGCATCAAATGTATTAGTGGCAGGCAATCCTGCCAAAGTATTAAAAAATATTAACCGAACCGAAGAAATTTGGACTTGGCATAACTCAAAATGTAATGATTAAATTGCTTAAACACTTACTCGTTAATAATACTAGTTGGTGGTTTTACCCTACTTTTTTAAAAAAAAATCCCAAAATTGCTTTTCAAAGAGGTGAATGGTTAAAAAATTATGATAAAGAAACTATCAAAAATTACTTTAAAAAAAGCATTGTATTAAACGGCATCTTTAAAGGGTTAAAATATCCGTCTTTAGATTCATTTGGTAGTGCATTATACCCAAAACTTATAGGCTCTTATGAGTATGAAATACAAGATATACTTAAACAATTATTAAGTAATCATAATTACAACACTTTCGTGGATTTTGGATGTGCAGAAGGCTATTATTTAACAGGAATAGGCATAAGTAAAAATGAATTAAAACTAATAGGGGTAGATGTTTCTGATACAGCCTTATCTTTATCTAAAAAGATGCTAGAATACAATAACATCGAACCCAAAAGGTATCAATTAACAAAAAACCTTGATTTTGCACTTTTTAATGAAAATAAAAAGTTTTTACTTATTGTAGATTGCGAGGGTTACGAATCAATATTGATTGATAAAATAGAACAAAAAAACATTTCAAAAATTGATTTTATTATAGAATGTCATGATTTTTTAATACCCAACATTACAGCCAAATTGGTAGAAAAACTTAAAAAAACACATCAAATAAAAATTATTAAATCTACACCTGATGAAGACAAAATAACCTATTTACCCGCAAATTTATACTTATATACCAAAGCATCGAAGTTAAATTTAGTAGCAGAAGGAAGACCAGAAATTATGAACTGGATAATTGCAGAATCAATTTTATAATAAAGTAATTATATGTTGTTTACAAGTTACCCATTTATTATACTATTATTTATTACTCTAATAATTTATTATCATAATAAAGCTAAAAAATTCCAAGTAGAGGTTTTAGTTACGAGTAGTCTAATTTTTTATGCTTACGATCAGCCTATATTAGTATTTTTATTACTTTTTTCGGCATTTGTAAATATTGTTTCAAGCTATTATATTGTAAAAACAATACCAAAGTTTAAAAAAATTATTGCTATTTCTGGTGTTATCAGCAATTTAGCAATTTTATTTTTTTTTAAATATTCTAATTTAATTGCCTCTATCTTTTTTGATTCTGATAGCGAAGTCATAAAATTTTTAGTAAACATACCTTTGCCTATAGGAATATCTTTTTTCACTTTTCAAGGTATAAGCCTAATAATAGATGTTTTCAAAAATGATAAAAATATTGTTGATAAAATTTTACCTATTTCGTTTTTTGAACACGCAAAAAAAGTATTATTCTTTAAATCATTTTTTCCACAATTAATTTCTGGACCAATCGTAAAAGCTCATGATTTTTATCCTCAAATAAAATACAAAACTTTTGAAAATGTGAATTTAACTAGCTGTTTTAAACAGTTAGTGATGGGGTACTTTTTAAAAATGGTAGTTGCTGATAATCTAAAAGATTACACTTATTGGTTACTTTACCCTTATTTTGAAAATTACTCTTCAACAACTTTATTATGGCTAATTTTCGGATATTCAATGCAAATTTTTGCAGATTTTGCTGGATACTCACTTATTGCATTAGGGCTTTCTCAATTATTTGGTTACCGCTTAATACAAAATTTCGATTTTCCATACATATCAACTTCGTTTAAAGAGTTTTGGAAAAGATGGCACATCTCTTTATCTACATTTTTAATGAAATATCTTTACATCCCTTTAGGGGGAAGTAAAAATGGAAATACCAAAACTTACCTTAATTTATTGATTACCATGATTTTAGGGGGATTGTGGCATGGTGCACAATGGAGTTATGCTATTTGGGGATTAGCTCATGGAGCAGTTTTGGTATTAGAACGAATGACAAGCAACCTACTACCTACATTTAAATTGGGTAAAGTTGGTAAAATAATTAAAGGTATTTCTGTCTTTATATACATCACTCTAGCTTGGCTTTTATTTAAATTGCCCAATTTTAATGATGTTATTAAGTTTTTTAATACCTTAATTATTAATTTTTATTTACCAAATAATGATAATTTAATTGTAAGTATTTTAATTTATTCAATGCCTATTATTATTTATCATTTAAGTTATTTAGCAATCATTAATAATATTTTAAAAAATAAAATTAGATTTATTGAACCATTTATCTACGCAATTTTACTTTTCTTAATTTTTACAAATAGTGGATCTCAAGGTAGTTTTATTTACTTTCAATTTTAAAAAATGATAAAAAAAGTATTATTAATTACCGTTACATTATTTATTAGCTATGCAATTTTTATTGCTTTAAAACCAATAGATTATGGAGTTAGCCAGCATCAATGGCAAGATAATATTGTTAAAGCGCAAAAATTAATTTTTAACAAACAAATTAAATACAATTATATTATTGTAGGCTCATCTTTATCTTGTAGACTAATTAAGGATAGCTTACCCCAAAAAACGTATAATTTAGCTTTTGGAGGTTTAAGTGTTTACGATGGTATGAGTTTATTGGTAAGCCACAAATTATGGCCAAAATATGTTTTAATAGAAACAAATCTCATTATGAGAAGTGAGGATAAAATATTTACCTCCAGCTTAAATAATTTCATTTATACAAAAATTAAACAAAATATTATAGCACTACGTGAAGATAAACAACCTTTGGCTTTATTAAGTACTTATATAAATCGTTTTATGAATTTTTTTGATTATAAAACACAGTATGATAAAAGTAATAGTGTACCTAAAAACAAATATGAAACCGTAAATAAATTAGTAAATTTAAATAAGGCTAACTATGTAAAACCGTTAGATAAATCTGAAATCAATCAGCATTTATTAGAACTAAAAAAGTTTATCAAAATGTTGGAACAAAATCATGTAAAAGTAATTTTCTATGAAATGCCCATTCACCCAGTATTAGAAAATACGTACTTAACAAAAACAATTAGAAAGGAAATTCAAGCTAATTTTCAAAATTTAACTTATATATTACCTTGTAATAAACCTTTAGAAACAACTGATGGACTACATTTAAGCCAAAGTTCTGCATCTTATTTTACTGGATTTTTTAGACAAAAAATTAATGCTGCTAAAAATTAGTTTTTTATCTATTAGCTTACTTTTGCATTTTACGAAATAGTAATTAATTAATGAAAATTCTACATATCCTAACAGCAGATACAGGTGGCGCCGCAACAGGTGCAATAAGACAACATAACTCGCTGTTGGATATTCATTTAGATTCTAAGATTTTATGTTGCTATAAAAACGCCCAATCAATAAAAAATATTGAATATTTTAATAAAAAAAATCAAAAGAATTTAGCTAAAAAAATAGTTGAAAAAATTGGTTTTAAATTTAGCAACTACGATAAAGAAATTTTCAAAATTGAAAAACTTGGAAAATCATTCGCTGATGGCGGTACCTACGAACTTTTTTCAAACCCATACTCTAATTATAATATTAACAATCACCCGTTAGTTAAACAAGCCGACGTAATAAACCTACATTGGACGTCTGGCTTTTTAGATATTCCCTCGTTTTTAAAAACAAATACTAAGCCAATAGTTTGGACTCTGCATGATATGTACCCTTATTTGGGTGGCTTTCACTATGATATAGATTTAGAAAACAATTCTAGTTTCAAATTAATTGAAGAGAAGTACATAAATATTAAGATAGATGCACTAAAAAATACAAAATATGCAATAGTAGGCAACAGTAAATGGAATACACAAAAAGCTAAAGAAAGTGTAGTTTTTAAAAATGCTCAATCATTTGATACAGTTTATTATCCGCTTCTAAGTTCACAATTTACCCCTATTGAAAAAACTGTTGCAAAAACTGCCTTAAATATACCAAACAGCAAATTTGTAATTGGTTTTGCCTGTGAAAATTTATCTAACCCACGTAAAGGTTATTTAAACTTATTAGAATCACTTGAAAAACTACCCGAAAATATTAAACAAAATATCGTATGCTTAAACTTTGGTAACACAACAACAAACGGAAAAGAATTTAAAACCCTGCAATATATACAGTTAGGTTCAATTAACAATCCAAAAATACAATCTATTGCATACTCGGCTATGGATTTGTTTATTATACCCTCAACCGCTGAAGCATTTGGACTTACTGCAATGGAAGCAATAGCCTGTAAAACGCCAGTTTTGGGCAATAATGTAGGCGGCATACCTGAAATGATTGAAAACAATGTTACAGGTTTTTTATTTGATACCAATCAACCAAACTCCTTATTAACTAATATTTTAAAAATAATAGAAATGGATTTTGAAAAAAGAAATACAATAGCCGAAAACGGCTTTAATCACATTAAACTTCAACACAACCCAATTATAATTGCATCTAAATACAAACAAATTTACCAAACATTAGTATAGTGAGCGGTTTATTAAATTATTTGCCTAAAGTTGATTCAGATAAAATTGGATGGCCTTGGTCTGTTGAGGTAGGTAAAGAAGAGTATAGTTGTAATATCAATTGGCCTAAAATAACTATTGTTACACCAAGCTATAATCAAGGTTGTTTTATTGAAGAAACAATAAGATCTATTCTACTGCAAAACTATCCAAATTTAGAATATATTATTTTTGATGCTGAAAGTACAGATGATACAATAGAAATACTTAAAAAGTATAGTGATTATTTAACTTATTGGAAAAGCGAAAAGGATAATGGGCAAACAGATGCAATAAAAAAAGGGCTTAATATAACCACAGGTACACTTTTTAATTGGATTAACAGCGATGATTTTTTACAGCCAAAAGCACTTTTGGTAATTGCTTTGGCTTATATTGTTAACAGTAATATAGACATTTTAACTGGTACAACTATAAATATTTCGCAACAAGGAGAATATATTTCAAAATTTCATTTTAATACTCAAAGATTAATAGATAATATGTTATTTGATGTTGGGGTAAACCAACCTGGCAGTTTTTGGCGAACAGATTTAATATTGGAATTGGGTTTAAATAGTAATTTACATTATATAATGGATTTAGATATATGGTTTAGATACTTGTATAAATATGGAAAAAATAACATTTACTTACTAAATCACGATGTAGCCAGTTTTAGATTGCATACTAATTCAAAAACCGTCTCTATGTCTAATAAGTTCAATATTGAAGAATTTGGAATATATATGGTTTATTTTTCAAACGTAATTCTTAAAAGTGCTCCTTTATTTTTTATAAAAAATCAATTTAGCGAGTATTTTAAAAAAATAGAAATAGCAGATAACAAAATATTAGATATTAGCTTACAGGATAATTTAAAAATGGAGTATTTGCTTCTTAATAAATTGCTCACACAAAATATGCTAATATTTTCGATACTTGAAGATACTGGTATGAATAAGAAAGACCAATTTAGGTTTATAGTTAACTTACCAAGTACTGAAGATGTAAATAAATCTAATGCCCTAAAATCAATGAGTTTGTTAAAATTTATACAATCAAATAAATTAATAACAATACCTTTTTTTTATGAATGTTTTGTTTTAAATAAAAACAAAATATTACTATCTGATTTGACTAGAACTTTTTTTAGGAATTTTTTATTTAACCTAAAAAATCGCTTAAGACTGATAAATTAGTTTTTTATGGAAGATTTAGTTTCGGTAATTGTGCCCACTTATAATGCATCAAGTTTTATTTTAGATACACTTATTAGCATCCAAAATCAAACATATAAAAATTGGGAATGCTTAATAATTGACGATGGATCTACAGACAACACATATCATGTTATAGAAAAAATTATTGTTGATGATAACAGATTTAAATATCATTACCAAACTAATGTAGGCTTAAGTGCTTCACGCAATGCCGGCATTTTAAAATCTAAGGGTAATTTTGTGCTTTTTTTAGATTCGGATGATTTGATTAATATACATAAAATTGAAGCACACTTAAATTACCATAGTCAATATCCTGTAATTGATATTACTTATGGCAATGCTCTCTATTTTTATGATAAAAGTCCAGAGAATTTTTTTTTGAATAAAAATAATAGTAATATAGAATGGATGTTGAAAATACAAGGTTATGGAAACGAAATACTTACTAAATTATTTAAAAAAAATATGATGGTAGTAAGTTCACCAATTATAAAAAAAAAGGTAATTGATAAAATTGGTGGTTTTGATAGTGCATTTACTAGTTTAGAGGATTGGGATTATTGGATTAGACTTGCAATTAATAATTGTTATTTTTACCACATTAATGCAGATTGTGCATCTACTTATATAAGATTGTCATCAAATAGTATGTCAATGAATAGTTTAAGAATGCATAAAAATCAATATAATTTATTGAAAAAATATAAAAAATATAAAACTGCAAGTTTAATGCTTAAAAAGCAAAGAAAATTTTACATTAAAGCTTTTTTTGCTAAACTACTTAAGTTGGATTTTGAATTTAAAGATTTCCCTTTTATCTATATTGTTAATAGTTGGTAAATATTTTTCAAATAAACTCACATATAAAATACTATTTAATCAAAATGATAAAAACACTACTAAAGAAAACCGCAAAAAAACTGATTGAGAGAATTACCGATTTTAAATTTATTAATAATTCAGTAATTATTAGAAAATTTATACCCTATAAAGAAAATCAAGATTCATTTGTATTAAGCACACAAACACTAATTGTTAAACAATTAGATAGTAATAATTTGCCCCTACCACCTATAGAAAACTGGTTGGGATATGGTTCAAATGCAGAAGAATATGTAGAATCGGGTAAAAAAGATATTGATGTGCTTATATCAATTTTAAAAAATCAAAACTTTAAATGGGATGCCAATAATACTATATTAGATTTAGGTTGTGGCGGTGGTAGAATGATAAGGCATTTATTTGATTATGCAGATAAATCTAAAATATTCGGGTGTGATATTAATTCTAATCTTATTCAATGGTGTAAATTTCATTTACAACCACCCTTCAATTTTTTAACAAATACAACTATACCACATCTGCCATTTGAAGGTAAATATTTTGATTTAATATATACTGGTTCGGTATTTACACATATTGACGATTTGGCCGATGCTTGGTTTTACGAATGCTGTAGAGTTTTAAAACCGGGTGCATATTTATATGCCACCATTCACGACGAACATTCTATTATGTTGTTAAAAACTAAATATGCAAACCAAAAAATTTCTAATTTGCTAGAGTCTGAAATAGAAAATATACCCACAGAAAATTATTTAATTTCGATAGGTCGTGACAATGATTCTCAAGTTTATTACGCAAAAGATTATTTTATAAAAACAGTAAGTCAGTTGTTTGATATAGTTTCCGTAACTCAAGAAGCTTATGGATACCAAACCGCATATTTGTTAAGAAAAAAGTAAAGATTAATTAAAAAATCCCTTTTATTAAAAATAAAACACAATAGTTTGTAATTTAATGATAGCATTTTGCACTATTACAACTTTTTCATATTGCCCGTATGCGCTACAACTAGCCAGCAATATAAAAACACTCCATCCCGAAGCTGACTTTTTTCATTTGATAATAGATGCAACTGATGAAGAATGTTTAGCTATTTCAAAAGAGCATAATTACAAAGCTCTACCCATTTCTTTTGTTGAGGATGACGAAATCGAAAGTATGAAAATTTATTTTGACGCTTTTGAATTTTGCAATTCTTTAAAACCTTTGTTTTTTAAATTTTTGTTTCTAAAAACCTCCATTGAAAAATTAATTTATTTAGATGCAGATATTTATGTTTTAAATAAATTTGATAGTGCACTTGAAATATTAAATACAAAACAATTTTTACTCACACCTCACACCTTTAACCCAACACCACATAATTTAAGCACTTACTCCGATTTTATGTGTGTACAATTTGGCTTATACAATGGTGGATTTTATGGTATGTCTAGGAGTGCTTCAACAATAAAAATTTTAGATTGGTTATTTGATAATTTAAAATTACATGGTTTTGTGAATTGGAGTACAGGAGAATTTGTTGATCAAAAATTTTTAACACTTATACCTCATTTTTTTTCTCAAAACACACATATTATTAGTCATTTAGGTTATAATATTGCCTATTGGAATAATGAAGAACGTAAACAAATTAGTAATAATGATATAGTGTTTTTTCATTTTAGTGGTTATAAACCAAGCCAACCTAACAAAGTATGTTCTTATATTTCTTTAGAATCAAATCAACATATTTTATCTAACGATATTTTTAATAAAATTTTCGTTGATTATAAAACTAAATTGGAGTTTTATACTAAAGATAAAACATACCATACAAGCTACAGACATGCAAAATTAAATAACAAACGACTAACAAAAAGCTTACGCAAATATTATTTTATAAATCGAAGTTTTAGTCATTATTATACAAAAAAAATATTTTCTCCTTTTTATAAATTATATAAAAAAATAAAATTTAAAATTATCCCAAATTAATGATTAATTTATTTTACGAAGAGCCAAATCCCGATAGATGGGTGCCATTTGATAGGTATCCAAGAGGATTTATTAGACGAATAGTTAGAGGCGAACCACCAATTGGCGGTGTACAACGCTGGTATTTAAACTTAAAGAAAGGCCTCGAATTAATAGGAGCCGATTTTAAAGATCTATCTTATACCAACCCCCAAAAAAACAAACATTCAACCTCTTGCATTATCGGAAAACCACACGTTATTCAAAAATGCAATCACACTCAACCAATAATTCTTGGGCCTGGTTTGCCCTCGCATCCTTATGATTTTAAAGATTGGGAAAAATACAATATCAAAAAAATACTTATTTCTTGCGATTGGTTTAAGCAAATGTATGATGAATATTTACCAGTTAAAATACCTACAATTGTTTGGCCTAGTGGTATTGATACCCATTTATGGAGCCCTACCCAAACAATCAAAAACAAGATAATTGTTTATGATAAAGTGAGGTGGGAGCGCAACAGGTATTTACCTAATTTAATATACCCCATATTAGAATCTTTAAAAAATAAAGGTGAAGAAATAATTTATTTTAAGTATGGCTCATACAAAGAAGAAGATTATTTAGCGGCATTAAAAGAAGCTAAAGCAATGATCTTTCTTTGCGAACACGAAACTCAAGGATTTGCATATTTACAAGCACTATCTTGTAACGTACCTATTTATGCTTGGAATAGAAAAGGATTTTGGCAAGACCCCACACTTTACCCACACAGTGTAAAGTTTAAAAATGTATCTTCTATACCATACTGGGATGAAAGGTGTGGTATTGAATTCGAAGACTTTGATACTTATCAACACAAACAAAATGATTTTTGGCTAAAATTAAACAGTAAATTTTTTAACCCGAGAGAATACATTTTAGAAAACTTAACATTAGAAAAATGCGCCCAAAAATATGTAGATATTGTAAATTCAATCTATTGATTTTAAAATATTTTAAATACATCTTGTCAAAAAAATAAAAATATATAATCTTTATAAAATAGAAATGCGATATTATGAATACTTCCGAAAAATAATAAATACAACAAATAAATATCAATATTAGAAATGACGCAAATTACACTCCAAGTATCACTTGCCCCTTCAGATTTTAAACACGTTGTGCATTTACTGCCACACCAATTAAAAGTATTTGGCAGCCAAGTTGATGAGATATTGCTAACGTATGATACCCACAAAAGTAAAGGTAGGTTTGCTTTAAATTGGGATGACAATAACGCTAAAATGTGGCCATTTTTACAAAAATGTGCAAGCGATAATCCTAAAATACGGCTGTTAAAAATTAATTATTCTAAAGCAAAAAATACAGAAATAGCTCGAAAGTATTTTAACAAAAATTTAATACCTGCCAAAGACTGGCGTGGTGGGCCTTTTTATACTTATTTTTTTGGTTTAAATGAAGCTAAAAACGATTATGTTTTTCATATAGATTCTGATATGTTTTTTGGTGGTTTAAGCCAAACCTGGATGGCAGAAGCATTGGAATTATTTGAATCTGATGATAAAATATTGTTTTTAAACCCGCTACCAGGCCCCCCTAAAGAAGATGGCTCATTAATTGACCAAAATTATAAAATATACAAAAGTAATTTAACAAACTCTGGTACACTTTTTTATAAATTTAATGGCATTAGTACAAGATTATTTATGGTTAATAAAAAAGAATTCGAAAAAAATAAAATTAAAACCAAAATTTACACCACAAAACCACGTGAATTTTTAAGAGCCGTTTATAAGAATAATCCACCATTTAGATTGCCTGAAGAAATTTTAAGCGATTATTTAATTCAAAATTCTAAATTTAGAATAGATTTTTTAGGCTCTGGTTTGGGGCTTTGGTCATTACATCCGCCATACAGAACCGAAAAATTTTATGAAGATTTGCCCCAAATTATTCAAAAAATTGAAAATGGAGAAATTCCAGATTCGCAAAAAGGGTTTTATGATATTGTGGACGAGTTAGTAGACTGGACTGAAGCTAAAAATAAGCTCAAACATTGAAGTCTATCATCCTCATTTCCTCTTATCCGCTCAAAACTATGGCTTAATCAAAATATTACTGTAACATCAAATGAATTCACTTTTTTTAACTAATAAAAATGATTTGTATGCCGAAATTTCTGGGGGAGTACAACTTTGTTCACAAGAATTTTTAGAAGTAATACGCCTAATTTCTAATACCGTTGAAATATATGAAATTAAAATTTCAAAAAATTTAAAACATCGTTTAATAAGGTTTGCAGGTTTCGATTATTATCATTTATACAATACAAAATACTACCAATTAAAATTAATAGAAATTTTAAAAGTACAGAAAATAGATATTGTTTTTATTAATAAAGCAGAATTAGTACGATTTTCTAAAGTTATAAAAAACGAATTTGGTACGAAAATTAAAGTAGTAGTTTTGTCGCATGGTAACGAATCGGGTGATTTTTTACACGATCTTACACATCCAAGTTCTAATATTTCAAAGTTTAAACTGTTAAAAAATAAAGTAAGATTAGGTTTTAACTTATATACCGAATCTTATTTTAGACACCGCTATATAGATTTGGTTTGTGCCATGTCAGAAGAAGAAGTAGCAATAGAAAAATGGTTGGGTGCTAAACAAGTTTTTTATTTCCCTAGGTTGATTGTAAGTAAAGAAATTGGTTGGAATCCAAAATTAGGTAGGTTTGGATTCGTGGGTACACTTAATCATACACCTAATTTAATAGCACTAGAACAAATATGTGTGAAGCTAAATGAATTGCAAATTAGCAACCTTGAGATAAGGTTAGTTGGCAGTGGTGAAAAAGAAGGTCGAAATCTAGAAAGTAAGTATAAATTTGTCTCTTATTTAGGTCGTTTGGATGATGTAAATTTAGAAACAGAAGCATGTACTTGGCTATATTTCTTAAATCCAATATTTTGGTATTCTAGAGGTGCTTCTATGAAATTAGGACAAGCTTTAAGTTGGGGAATACCCGTAATTTCTACATCAGCGGGTGCTCGTGGCTATAAATTTAAAAAAGGGCTTATTCCGTTTTGTAATAATAATGTCGAATCATTTGTTGAACAAATGATAGGTAAGGCTAATGACATGACGTTGGCAAAAAACATGTTTCAAAAATTGATAAATATTGAAGCATATAAATACTGCAATATTGAAATAGGTCAAGACTTAGCACAATTGATTTTAGAGTTGAATTCCAGTAGCTCGTCAAGTTAGCGCATCGATTGCCGAACCTCTGATAAAAGAGAATTTTAAACAATAACCCTTCAATAGGCAAAAGTTTCCCAATTGGGGATGTAAATGCGTTAGCAAAAATTATTGAACATTATTTTAATAATCCTGTTGGCCTTATGGCAACAAAAACAAACGCTTACCAATTGGCTAAAAATCAATTAAATTGGGAATACGAAAGCAAAAAGTTTATAAACACTATTAAACTTTGCATGAAATAACTTTTCCTTAAACCTAATACATACATTAACTATAAACACTTGGTTTAAAATCACGTACCTTGTCACTCTGAACGAAGTGAAGAGTCTCAAAGAGCGTATGGTTAGACTTTTCACTTCGTTCAGAGTAACAAATCAGAGTGACAAATCAGAATAGCAAGCAACCAAGCAAAAAATCAATTAAATTGGGAATGCGAAAGCAAAAAATTTATAAATACTATTAAATTTTGCATGAAATAACTTTTCCTTAAACCTAATACATACATTAACTATAAACACTTAGTTTAAAATCACTAAACTAAATTTTACTTCTATATTTAAAATGAAATTAACCATTTTAAATATGTTATTTTTGAAATATAAAAATGTAAAACGAAATGACTAGCACCCTCCTTCAAAACCAAATCATAAACTTACTGCCATTGGTAGAAAACAAAAAAATATTAAAAGCAGTGCATACTATTTTGGAGCAAGAAGCTAAGCCTCACAGCCTCACACAAGCCCAAATGGATGAACTCGACCGCAGAGAAGCGTCTTATCTTCGAGGCGAAGGCAAGAGTTATACTTGGGAAGAGGTACAAAATAATATTCTAAATAAAAAGCGAGAATAATTATGTACAATGTAGAACTAAGTGATGAAGCACAGTTTGACCTTGATGAAGCCTACATTTGGTACGAGTTACAACAAGTAGGTTTAGGAAAAAGACTTGTTTTGTTGGTTCGTGATTATATGCAAATATTAAAAGCAACACCCGAGCAGTTCCCAACCATTCATAAAAACAAGCGAGCAGTATATATCAAGGATTTTCCTTATCAAATTATTTTTACAATTTACGCAGATGTAGTTGTAGTTTTTTCAATATTTCACACCAAACGCAACCCTAAAGTTTGGAAAAAGCGAACTTAAATTTCCATGAGTATATCTAAATCTGAAATGGCTATAAACGAAACCAAGTAAGCAGAAATACTCGGTTCAATACAAATAATAATATCTTAGGTTTTTCTTTAGCACTCCATAAGGCGAATAAAAATTATGAATAAGCTTGATTCCATAAATCCATAAGTTACAAAAGTATCCACTCTTATAGGCTCGGCACAAGGCTTTGTGGCCAAAGCCGTAAACAAAGGCATGGTGTTGCTGTATTGGAATATTGGCTAAACCATACAATACGAAATCATACAAAGCGAGCGAGCCGAATACGGCAAATGAATTGTGCAGACACTGTCTGCACAATTGATAATAGATTTTGGTAAAGGATATAATTATCGCACCCTATATAGAATGGTGCGTTTTTATGAAACATTCCCAGATTTCCAAACAGTGACGACACTGCTGTCACAATTCAGTACAAAATAACTCGATACTATGGTTCGCTTTGTTGCAAAGTGCTTACATTTACATAGTTTAAATGATATAATCTAACATATATATGGGCTTAGTAAAAACTAACATCAAACTTTCAAATCCTAGATTTCCAGAGATGAATGCCATAGAAGTGGTAAGTTTAGTAGATACTGGTGCTTTGCACCTTTGCATTACCGAAACGCAATGTATTCAACTTAAGCTAGAAACCGCAGAAAAGCGCCCTGTAACTTTGGCGGATGGTTCTACACAAATTATACCTTATGTTGGCCCTATAAAAGTAGATTGGAAGGGCAGGATAAGCTACACAGGTGCGATGGTTTTGGGCAACCAATGTTTATTGGGAGCAATACCAATGGAGGATATGGATGTTTTGGTGCATCCAGCCCTACAAATTGTAATTGCTAACCCACTACATCCTAATATACCAGCTTCGGTGGCGTATTAAGATAAATTTCATACAAAATATGGTTCGCTTTGTTACAAATAATCACTAAAATATGGTTCGCTTTGTTACAAAATAACTCCATATTATGGTTCGCTTTGTTACAAAAAAACACAAAATTATGGTTCGCTTTGTTACAAATTTTTATATTTGTAAAGTTAAATTTAATTAATGCAAAGCAATGTATTATAGAAAAATAATTACTGAACTTTTATTATGGAAAGATAAAATAAATCGTAAACCATTGATTTTGAGAGGTGCAAGGCAAGTTGGCAAAACTACTATAGTTAATCATTTTGCTACTTACTACAATCAATTTATAAACTTAAATTTAGAAAAAATTACTGATGCCCAATTATTCTTAAATTATACTACAATTGATGGCTTAATTAAGAGTATATTTTTTTTACATAATGCCAATCTAGACAAAAAAGAAAACACCTTAATTTTTATAGACGAAATTCAAGAAGTACCCTATGCTATTAATTTGCTTCGCTATTTTTATGAAGATTTTCCACAGATACACGTCATTGCTGCTGGTTCGCTTTTAGAAACGATACTTACCGAAAATATTAATATTCCAGTAGGTAGAGTAGAATTTTTGGTACTACGCCCAGTAAGTTTTAGCGAATTTTTGGGTGCAATGTCCGAAAAACAATCATTAGAATTAATTAAGAGCCATGAAGTACCTGATTATGCTCACGACAAATTGATGACATTATTTCACACCTATACACTGATAGGTGGTATGCCCGAAATTGTAAAATCTTACGCAGCGGATAAAAATTTAACTTCGCTTAAAAAAATATACGATTCGCTTTTAATTGCTTACCAAAACGATTTTGAAAAATATGCCAAAAATAGCACACAGGTACAAGTATTGCGTCATGTTATCAAATCAATAGGTACAGAAACAGGCAATAGAATAAAATTTGAGCGTTTTGGAAACTCAAACTATGGTAGCCGAGAAGTGGGAGAGGCTCTTCGCACCCTCGAAAAAGCCATGTTGATACAACTGATATACCCAAGTATTAGCACCAAATATCCTATACAAACGGATTATAAAAAATCGCCAAAACTTCATTTTTTAGATACAGGCTTGTTTAACAAACTAGCAGGGATTCAAAAAGAATTAGTAAGAAGTTTAAATGTAGAAAGCGTACACCAAGGCAAAGTGGCCGAACACATTGTGGGGCAGGAATTGCTTACTACTAGCTTTTCGCCTTTGCATGAACTCAAATTTTGGACCCGAGAAAACAAAGATGCCAACGCTGAGGTAGATTATTTATATGAATATGAGGAAATGCTTTTTCCTGTAGAAGTAAAATTAGGTGCTGCTGGCAGATTGCGTTCGTTACATAGTTTTATAGATACGGCAGCGCATAACATTGGTATAAGAGTATCTTCAAACCATTTTAGTGTAGAAAATATAAAAACCATTGCAGGAAAACCAGCAAAACTGATAAATTTACCTTTTTATTTGCTTGATGCTTTGGATAAAATTTTAAACGTTCATGTATAAATGCTTTATAATCAAGTAATAAATGCAACACGGAAAAATCTAAGAAAGCAGGGGAAAAACTGAACATAAAAGCCGAATTTTTTCCCTGCTTGTGGTGATAAGAAAACCTCATATCTTTAGGTTACAACACTCAATAAAATACGAAACACTTAACATTAGAACAAAAGTATAAAATTACGGTACTTAAATCCGAAAATTATACACAATCAAAAATTGCTTATTAATTGAAATTATAAACGCTGTACCATCAATAAATACATGCTTACACCGCTAACAGATTTTAATCAGTTTAATGATATGTTAGATTTTTGGCTTTGCCTGAATAGTTTTTAAGCTTTTTTTAACGAGTAACCTTTTCACTCTGAACGCTGCCTGCCACTCTGAACGAAGTGAAGAGTCTCAAAGAGCGTATGGTTAGACTCTTCACTTCGTTCAGAGTGACAAAGGGTATTCGGCATGTAAAAAAGGCGTTTATTCATCGGTTTACCCAAAAAACTTATTTTAAAAACATTTACCGTTATGAGAGAACATAATTACTTTGTTTACATCATCACAAACAAAAATAAAACGGTACTTTACACTGGCGTAACCAATAATTTAAAACGACGCCTATACGAGCATGAACATGGTATAGCAGACTCTAGCAATACATTTACAGGTAGGTACAATGTACATTATTTGCTATATTTTGAACATTATCAATACATATTAGACGCAATAGCCCGTGAAAAACAAATAAAAGGTTGGACAAGAGCCAAAAAAGAAAAAATAATTTCGGATTTTAACCCTAATTGGGATTTTTTAAACGAAGAGATTTAGACTCTTCACTGCGTTCAGAGTGACAAGAGGGCGTTCAGAGTGACAGGCAGCGTTCAGAGTGAAAAGGGCATTCAAAGTAATAAAAGGTATCAAATAAAAACAAAACCTGTTTATATATTTTAGCTAAAAATCAATTAAACCGAGAAAAAGAAATCGAGAAATTTATAGGGATTGTTAAATTGTATATTCAATAGCCATTTTTAAAAGTTTAATTAATACATTTGAATAAGAAATTTTACAGCCATGGTATCAAACAAACCAACAAAACTAAATACGGTACAATTACATTTGCTGAAAATGTTTGAGAAAAATACCAATGATAATGATTTAAGTGAAATAAAAGTATTATTATCTAATTATTACGCAAAAAAAGTAGATGCAGAATCTGATAAAATTTGGAGCGAAAAAGATTTGAATGAAGCAGATATAGAAAAATTATTGCATACACATATCCGTACTAAATACAAATAAGGGTATTAATTGATACCAATGTTTTATTGGCTATTTTACCGAAGAAATCGAAAGAAAGGTGGTTGTTTGATAAGCTACGAAGCCATCAGTTAACCCTAATTTTATCAAACGAGATTATTGAAGAATATGATGAAAAAATATCTTGGTTCTATTCAGCTTATCTTTTGGAGTTAGTGCTAGAAGAAATTTTAAATTTACCTTTAACCGAGTGTTTTGAAGCCTATTTTAAATGGCAACTTATTTTTACCGACCCAGATGATAATAAATTTGTAGATGTAGCAATTTCATCAAATGCAGATTACATTATCACTAATGATAAACATTTTAAAGAATTGGATAAAATCGAATTCCCAAAAGTAAATCACATCACGTTAAATAATTTCAAAAATTTATTTGCAAATTAAAAATACGTGATTGGTTTTAAAATTTTGCTCAAAAATAGTTTTTTGCAAGTATTCTTTGGTTAGTAAGAGTGCTCCAATTGGAGATGTAAATACGCTTTCAAATAATATTAAATATTATTTGAACAGCCCTGCTGGGTTGCTAAAAACAAAAATTGCGACAAGCAACTTAGCTAAAAATGAGTTAAACAGGAAACCCGAAAGCAAAAAGTTTCTAAGTATGATAAACGGCATTACGAGTAACCCTGCTACACTGATTTGTTACTCTGGTTTGTCACTCTGAACGAAGTGAAGAGTCTCATAAGAGCGTATGGTTAGACTCTTCACTTCGTTCAGAGTGACAAGGGGGCGTTCAGAGTGACAGGCAGCGTTCAGAGTAACAAGGAGCGTTCAGAGTTACAATAAAACAATCAGCGTTACAAAAAGCATCAAATAAAAGCATAAATAAAAGCCAATAATTGAAAACCGTACTCATTATTTCCCCTTACTTCCCGCCCAGCAACGCAGCCGATATGCAACGCATACGTATGAGTTTGCCTTTTTTTAAAGATTTTGGATGGCAAGCCGAGCTTGTTATTGTAACCCAGCAACAGTCTGATATAAATAAAGATGCTTTACTGCTACAATCAATCCCAAACAATATTAAAATACACACGGTAAAAGCTTTTTCCAAAAAATATACCTCAAAGTTAGGTTTAGGCAGTTTAGCCTTGCGTAGTTTATGGTTTTACAAACAAAAAGTAAACAAGCTATTAAATACAAAAAAATACGATTTAATTTATTTTTCTACTACACAGTTTCCTGTTTGTATTTTGGGGCCTTACTGGAAAAATAAATTTAATATCCCTTACGTAATTGATATGCAAGACCCTTGGCATTCGGATTACTACCAAAACAAACCTAAAAACGAACAGCCACCCAAATATTGGTTTAGCTACCGTTTAAATAAGTATTTAGAACCCATTGCCATGAAAGCCGTTGATGGCTTAATAAGTGTTTCGGATGCTTATATCCAAACTTTACAACACAGGTATGCAAACACCAAAAATATTCCCACAGCAACCATAACCTTTGGCGCATTTGCTAAAGATTTTGAAATTGCTACCCAAAATCAAGCACTTGCACCATCGGTAATTAAACAAAATAAAACCAAGTTAAATATGGCTTACATTGGCCGTGGCGGTGCCGATATGCAGCCAGCGGCTATTTTGCTTTTTAAATCTTTTAAGGTAGGATTAGCAAATTATCCCGAAGTGTTTAACCGATTTAAAATTTACTTTTTAGGTACCAGCTACGCACCAGCTGGGCAAGGTAAACCCAGCATACAGCCTATAGCTAATGAAATGGGTTTAGCAAACTATGTATCCGAGCAAACCGATAGAATAGCTTTTTATCAAACCCTAAACACTTTAAAAACTGCAGATGTGCTATTTATACCTGGCTCGGACGATCCGCAATATACAGCCTCAAAAATATACCCTTACTTAATGGCACAAAAGGCATTGATAAGCATTTTTAACCAAAATAGTAGTGCAACAAAAATTATTGAAGAATGTGAGGTAGGTTTAGCCTTAACTTTTGATATGGCCGAAGAAATTATTACAGAAAAAATTATCAACTATTTATTGGCTGTGGCCGATGGTAGCGTAATAATCAACCCTCCTAAAGCTAAAATATTTGAAAACTATTCGGCCAAAAACATGACTAAGTTGCAAGTTGAATTATTTAACAAAGTTTTGGTTTGCCAACGCAAGCCATAAAGCAAATGTTAAGTTTTAAACAAAAATCACACAATAACTG
Source organism: Sphingobacteriales bacterium (assembly GCA_013298995.1). GTDB lineage: Bacteria > Bacteroidota > Bacteroidia > Sphingobacteriales > Sphingobacteriaceae > Pseudopedobacter. Next base: position 46,920 of record JAAFJW010000001.1, read on the forward strand.
CTATATTTGTGATAAAAATCACAGTTTAAACACTTAATATGTGAAAATGCAATTTAAAAGACACCTTGAAACCAATTTGCTGGAATGGAAAAATAGCACAAACCGCAAACCCTTAGTTTTAAATGGAGCAAGACAGGTAGGCAAAACGTATTTAATGAAATGGTTAGGAAAAAATCATTTTCAAGATTTTGCTTATTTTAATTTTGACGAAAAACCCGAACTTAAACAGTTTTTCGAAAACACAAAAGATGTAGCCCAAATTATCGAAAACCTTTCACTGGTAAACGGTGGTAAAATTAATAACCACACACTATTGATATTTGACGAAATACAAGAGTGTATGCCTGCATTAAACACACTTAAATATTTTTACGAAAACAAACCCGAACTTTGTATTATATGTGCTGGTTCGTTATTAGGTATTTCGTTAGGTAAAACACATTCTTTCCCTGTAGGTAAAGTTAATTTTTTAACCCTTTACCCTTTATGTTTTGCTGAGTTTTTAAGTCAAGCCGAACCTAGTTTACACAGGTATTTAAGTGGTATTGATGCTTTAAATGCCATACCCGATATATTTTTTACATCATTAAAAGATAACTTTAAAAAATACTTAGTTACAGGGGGCTTGCCAGCAGTTGCTTTGGCTTTTTTAGAAACCAAAGATTTTGCATTTGCCGATATGGTATTAAAAGATTTGATACGATCGTATGAACTCGATTTTGCCAAACACCCCATTACCAAAGATGTTGCCAAAATAAGCCATGTATTTAATTCGATACCTTCGCAATTAGGCAGAGAGAACAAAAAATTTATTTATCAATTAGTAAAACCAGGTGCCCGAGCTCGCGAATACGAAGATGCTATTAGGTGGCTAGAGCAAGCGGGTTTAATTTATAAAATTTATTTGTGCAAAACACCTAAATTACCCTTAATGGCTTATGATGATTTAAGCGCATACAAAATATATGTTTTTGATGTAGGTATTTTACGAAAACTTTCGCAATTAGCCTCCATTGCTTTTACAGAAGGTGATAGATTATTTGTTGAGTTTAAGGGTGCTTTAGTAGAAAATTATATTTTGCAAAGTTTAATACCACAATTAGAAGTTATACCCCGATATTGGACTTCGGGAAACCAAGCCGAGGTTGATTTTATAATGCAAATACAAAACCAAATTATACCAATAGAGGTAAAAGCCGACGAAAATGTGCGTAGTGCAAGCCTTACCTTATACGCTAATAAATTTTTACCTTTTATTAAGTTAAGGTATTCGATGAAAAACCTATCGTACAAAGATGGATTATTAAATATACCGCATTTTATGGCCGATTATACCACACAATTAATAAAAATGGTTCAAAAAATCAGCTAAACTCAATATATTAAATACAGCACATTTCAAACAAAATGAAAAAATTAGCCATTGTTAGCACCCACCCCATACAATACTATGCCCCAGTTTTTAAGCTACTTGCCCAAAAATTGGATGTTAAAGTATTTTATACTTGGGGGATAGAGGTTTTAGAAAACAAATACGACCCAGGCTTTAAAAAAGATATAAAATGGGATATACCACTACTTGATGGCTACAAGTACCATTTTACTAAAAATATAGCAAAAAATCCAGGTTCGCACCATTCTAAAGGCATTATTAACCCCAATTTAATTACCGAAATAGAAACATTTGGAGCAGATGCACTCCTTATTTATGGCTATGCTTATGATAGCCATTTAAAAGTAATGCGTTACTTTAAAGGCAAAACACCTATTTATTTTAGAGGCGACTCCACTTTGTTAGATAAAGAAAATATATTTAAAAAATTAATTAAAACAGTGTATTTAACATGGGTATATAAACATATCGATGTTGCATTTTATGTAGGATTAGCCAATAGGGCCTATTTTAAAAAATACGGAGTACCTGATAAAAATTTAATTAATGCACCACATGCTATTGATAATGATTTTTTTAGTGCCGATAGAACTACGGAAGCAAATGACATTAGGCATAAAATGGGGATACAACAAAGTGATATTTTAATTTTATATGCAGGAAAATTTGAAACAAAAAAAAATCCAGAAATACTGTTGCAGGCTTTTGGTAAACTTAGGCATCAAAATGTATTTTTATTACTATTAGGTAACGGAGATTTAGAAATGGTGCTAAAAGAAAAAACAAAATCGCTTAAAAAAAGAAAATATATTTTTTTTGAAGATTTTAAAAACCAAAACCAGTTGCCTGCCTATTACCAAGCTTGTGATTTATTTTGTTTGCCTTCAAAAGGGCCTGGCGAAACTTGGGGATTAGCCGTTAACGAGGCAATGGCTGCAGGAAAAGCAATACTTATATCAGATAAAGTAGGTTGCCAGTCTAACTTAGTATTAGACGGGTCAAATGGTTTGATTTTTAAATCAGAAAATACCAAAGACATTTATCAAAACTTAAAAAGACTTATTTTTGATAAGCAAAAATTGATTGACATGGGTAAAGCTTCAAAAAATATTATTGCAAAATACAGTTTCCAAATACAGGTAAATAAAATTATCGAAGCAATAAATGAACAATAACCAAAAACATATAGCTTATTTACCTGGTTTTATACTATGGATAATGGCCGAATTTATAATTACCGACCCCGTATTGTCCTATTTTTTAGCTTGGCTAAGTTCATTCTTTATTTTTTATTGGACTATATTTTCGAATTTTAAATACATCAACGATGACTTGCCCGTAAAAGACCAAGTTTTACGTCCTATAATTATAGTTCAGTTAATTTTTGCTGGTTTTATGTGTTGCACTTCTGTTTTTTATTTCTTAAACCATTTGGGCTATCGTTATTTCGAAAAAGTAGAATTTAATTTAGATGTACCCAATGCGCAAACTTATTTGATAGCCCAATGCCAACGTTTAAGTTTATTGGCACATGCCTCTTTGGTAACAGGCATCATTTTACTAACCAATAAAAAAGATAAAAACCAAAGAAAGTACATTTTAGCATCAGATATTAACATAAATAATTTATTAACTAAATTTAGCATTTTTACTTTTTTTGCTGCATTTGCAGTAAAAGTAATTCCTGGTTTTTCTCAGTTTAGTGAGGGGCTTACCTCTGTTTCGGTTTTTGCAGGTACTTTTTTATTGGTGAAAGGCATTGTACATAAAAAAAAGAAATTACTTTATATAGGTGGTGCCTTGTTTTTTTCAAACCTATTAAAAGCTACACTTTCGGGCTTTAAAGAACCCATACTTATGAGCATCATTATTTTGGGTTGTTTGCTGTTTCCCGTTTATAAAAAAGTTACCTTATACCTTGGTATCCCATTATTATATGGCTTGTTATACATCTTACCCACTTATGTAAGTGTAATGCGAACACAATCTTGGGGAGGGGATAGTTCGGCAGAATCATCAAGAACAGCAGCTATAGAAACTATTTTAGACGATGAAAACGCCGCTTTAATAGAAGATACTAATTGGGAATTTTTAACCGACCGCATAAGCGAGATAAATATGTTTACGCAGTTTGTAAACAATACCCCCACCAATATTGATTATTATGGTTTTGAAATTTTAATAGATTCGTTTTATGCACTTATACCAAGGGTATTATGGAAAGATAAGCCTATAACCGAAGAAATATCAATGAAAAGGGTATATGCAGCTGGTGTAATAAGTGAAAGCTCTATTGTATCGGCCAAAACCCGCCCTGTGGTAGATGCGTATTTAAGTTTTGGTACCCTTGGGGTGTTTGTTTTTTTTATTTTGATAGGCTTAATTGCCCAAGGGCTTTGCAATACATCGGAAAACACCTTTGGCGGCTACCAATTTGGTACGGTTATAATAATGGGCATATTTAGCAATACGCTATGGCGTGGCAATAATTTTGAGTTTATGTTTAATTCATTGTTTTATGGATATATTTTGGTAATTATTATAGGAGAATTTTTAAAATTGTTTAAAATATTAAATTCTTTAGATTACCCTTCTACAGAAAATCAAGATATATTTTTGGAAGATGCAAAAATAGAATAATTTATAAAAGCAATAAAGTACAAATCTACATCAGCAAATACACTAACCTATTTATGTCTCTTTTGCAATACAACGTCCTCCACATTTCGGCAAGCTATATACCAGCATATATTTATGGTGGTCCTACCATGTCGGTATCGCAACTGGCGCAAAATCTAGCTAAATATGGTAATTGTAACGTAAGTGTTTATACTACTACTGCCAATGGTAAAACAGAATTAGACATCACGCCCAATAGCGTACACCATATCAACGGCGTACAAGTAACATATTTTAAAAGAATAACTAAAGACCATAGCCATTTTTCGCCTGCGCTGTATATTGCTTTATGGAAAAACATACACACTTTTGATTATATACATTTACACGCTTGGTGGCATTTGGTTTCGGTTGTAAGTGCATTAATATGTGTACTAAAAGGTAAAAAATTTATTCTATCGCCTCGTGGTACATTAAGTACATATTCGTTTAATAACCGTACTTCGTTTCTCAAAAAAATTTTTCACCAATGTATAGGTGAACCATTATTATGTAGGGCTAATTTTTTATTAACCAGCAAAAATGAAGAAACCGAAATAAAGCTATTGCTTAACAAATCTGTAAAAACTTATGTACTCCCTAATTTTGTTAAAATAGCCAATCAAGATATTCATTTGCAAATACCTGATTTTGGTACTTTTAATCTGTTATTTTTATCAAGGGTCGAGGAAAAAAAAGGGATAGAATTTTTATTCTACGCACTCGAAAACCTTACCATTTCGTACCAATTAACCATAGCAGGTACAGGCGATATAACTTATATCGAAAAATTAAAAAAATTAGCCAAAATCCTAAATATCCAACAAAACTTAAATTGGATAGGGCAAGTAAACAACAATAAAAAATTTGAAATTTTAAACAAACACCATTTATTAATATTACCATCGTACAACGAAAACTTTGCCAATGTAATTATTGAAAGCCTGAGTGTAGGCACAGCTGTACTTATAACACCCAATGTAGGTTTAGCAGATTTTGTGGAAAAAAACAACCTAGGATGGATATGCCCCCAAAACCAAAATGCCATTAAAAATAAAATTGAATTTATATATACTCAAACTGAAAAGTTAAAAATTATTAAAAGTATTGCGCCAAAAATTATCTATGCAGCATTTGATATCGAAAATTTAACCAAACAATATCTCAACTTTTATAAATCAACTTCAAAAAACAAAATAAATTAACATAATTTAGCGTCAGATTATGCTGAACATACCGATAATATATTGTATGTAATGCCCAACATCTAATATCATTACATTTACCCCTAATGAAAACACCAATAACCGCCATAATATTAACCTTCAATGAAGAAAAAAACATTGTTGATTGTATAAATAGCCTTTATGATTTAGTTGATGAAATTATTGTTGTTGATTCGTTTTCTACCGACCGTACCATAGAAATTATAAAAAGCTATGGACTACAATTTCATCAACACGAGTTTACAAATTATAGCACACAGCGCAATTGGGCATTAAACAACATTATTATTAAAAACAACTGGATTTTAAACCTAGACGCCGACCACAGAGTTACAAAAGAGCTAGCTAGCGAATTGCAACTTTTATTTAGTGCAAACATTGATGCCTCAATTAATGGCTTTGTAGCAAGCCGAAAAACCTTATTTATGGGTAAATGGATAAAATACGGTGGTCATTACCCAACCTATCACGCTGTTTTATTTAGAAAAGGTTTTGGATATTGTGAAGAACGACTATACGACCAACATTTTAAAGTGGATGGTACTATAAAAAAATTAAAAGGCGATATTATTGATTTAATTACAGAATCATTATCAACATTTACCCTAAGACACAATAAATGGTCTGATTTAGAAGCCCTAGAACAGTTTTCGGGCAACTTACTTAATAATACAAAACTTATAAAAGGAAACCTTAACGGAAACCCAATTCAAAAAAGAAGGTATTTGAAAAATATTTACGACCGTTTCCCTTTATTTATACGACCAATAATGTATTTTTTTGTAAGATACTTTTTACGATTGGGATTTCTAGACGGTAAAAGAGGTTTAATTTTTCATTTTTTACAATGCTTTTGGTTTAGATTTTTAATTGACGCAAAAATTTATGAAATAAAAAAAACAAATGAAAAAAGCACTTAACACACTTAACCACAACCAAGCCTTAAAATTTATTCTAACTTTTGTTGTGTTTTTTATACTATTTAATAGCGCAAATAAATTTTTCAATAGTGTGTACTCACCACATTCAAAGTATTATAATTCTTTTTTTGCCGAAAACTTAAATTATATACAAGCCATACGTAGCACACTCATCATTTGTAGTGCTACCATTTTACAATGGCTAGGTTATACCATGCTGTACACTAAAACTCAGTTATTGGCAATAGGCGGTGTACCTTGCAACATAAATTATGGATGCCTTGGCTTAGGTGTGCTTAGTTTTTGGACAGCCTTTATAATCGCTTTCCCAAAACCAATAAAACAAAAAATAAAATTTTTTATTATCGGGCTATCTAGCATATTTATTTTAAACATTAGCCGTATGGTACTTTTAGTGGTAACTACCGTAAATTCTCCAGCCGATGTAAAAAAAATAAATTATCATCATGATTTATTTAACATCATCGTTTACGTTATTTTATTTGCGATGATTTATTTTTGGATAAACAACACCCAACACCAAGCCCCTAATAAACCTAGCGATACCTAAAATTATGCCCTCGCACATCTCCACTGTACAATTGGCCAAAAAATTCGACACCAAAAACTTTATAATTGGTGCCTCGGTTTACAAGCAGTTTTTATGGTATTATGTAAGCTGTTTGGTATTTAGGTCGGGGCTTATGCCCTCAAGCAGTGTATTGGTATTTATACTCAAATGCTTTGGTGCCAAAATTGGCAAAGATGTGCGTATAAAACCCTATATATACATCAAATACCCCTGGAAACTAACCGTAGGAAACCATAGCTGGCTGGCCGAATGTTTTATTGAAAACTTGGATGAGGTAATTATTGGTAATAATTGTTGCATATCGCAAAATGCTACACTGATGACAGGCAACCATAACTACAAAAAAACTAGCTTCGATTTAATTACAAAGCCAATTATATTAGAAAACGGTGTTTGGGTTGGTGCCAATGCAACCGTATGCCCTGGTGTGCTATGTAAAACACATTCGGTATTAACAATGGGTGCAATAGCCACAAAAAACCTAGAGGCATACAGTATTTACAGTGGTACACCAGCCGTTAAAATTAAAGATAGAGTTATTGATTGATACGCTAGCAATGCTTGTTACAAGCACTACATTAAGTTAAATAAACAGGATTGAAGCGGTTACCCTTTTTTTGATTGGGATTTTTGAAGCGTAGGGATAAAAAAGCTATGAGCAAACCTACCAGCAGGTAGGCAAGAAGCCCTACTAGCCCTTACTTAAACAGAACCAGCCCCTACTTTTCCCATAAAAAAATGTTGCACAAAACCGCTGGAATTGTTTTAAAAACCACTAATTACGCCGAAAGTAGCGTGGTTGCCAAAATTTATACCGAAAAATTTGGCTTGCAATCGTATATAATTAATGGGGTAAAAAAACCTAATGCCAAAATACGGATGAACATGCTACAACCATTAAGTATATTAGACATGGTAGTTTATCACAAACAAAATGGTGGCATACAGCGTATTGCCGAAGCTCGTCCCTCGCCCGTTTTACTTTCGATACCTTATCATATTATAAAAAGTTCGGTGGCATTGTTTTTAAATGAGATGCTATACAAAAGCCTTAAACAACCTAACCACGAGCCACTTTTATTCCAGTTTTTAGTAAATGCGATTTTATATTTAGATTGTACCCACGAAAAATGTAGCAATTACGCATCCGTTTTTTTGGTACAATTAAGCCGTTTTTTGGGCTTTAGTCCCGATATTTCTTATGCCGACTCGCGATTGTACTTTGATTTACAAAACGGAGTTTTTGTAAATATGATACCCAACCATACCCAATATATAGGCAGCAATGATTTAAAAAACTGGGTTAAAATATTACGTTGTTCATTAACAGATACCGATTTGCTAAACCTAAACCCAGGCAATAGAAAATATTTTTTAGAACAAATTATTAACTATTACCGCTTACATATTGATGGCTTGGGCGAGGTAAAATCGCATTTGGTATTAGAGGAAGTATTAAGTTAAAAAAACCCGTTTTGAAAATATATTTATTGCAAAAAGCCCCAAAATGGGGCTTTTTTTGTGTTACTTTTTTTTGTTGGCTTTGTGGCGCATATCGGGTGTGCCATCTTTTTTTAGTGGGCCCTTGGCTTTTTTGTTTTCTTTAAAACGTTTGTCCAGTGTACCATCTTTTTTAACTTGCAACTGGGCTGCACAAAGGGGTGTAAATGCGCCAAAGCTAATTATGGCAAGCATTAACATAGCAATTATTTTTTTCATAATTTATATTTTAGGTGATTTCTAAGGTACAAAGTTTTAGTTTATTTTAAAACTTATTTTTTTAATCTGCCAATATCCTGTATAGTTCTAAATTTAGGTAATAATGATTGCCCTGCATGGTACGGCGTTCTAAAATACCCATTTGTACCAATTGGGTTAAGTATTTTTTAGCGGTATTTTCGGCATATAGCTTTTGTTCGGTAAAATATTTTACGCGACTAAATGGTTGGGTAAAAATGGTATTCACCAATGATTCGGGTCGGCTAATTTTGGTTTTAGAAATAATTGCTTGTAGTATGGCATCTTTTGCAGCAATAATATCATTAATTTTATGGTAAGTTAAATTAGATGTAACCTCCACAGCTTTAAGCATGTAAATTATCCATGTTTTCCAATCGCCACGCTGGGTTACACCCATTAAGCTACTGTAATAATCGTCTTTATTATCCATAATGTATTTGCTCAAAAACAAAATGGGGTAATCTAATAAACCCTTTTTAGTAAGATAATGGATATTAAAAATTCTTCCTGTTCGGCCATTGCCATCTCTAAAAGGATGTATAGCCTCAAACTGAAAATGCCCTATTGCCATTTTCAAAACAGCATCAACCTTATATTTTTTATCATCATTTAGGTATTGAAGCAGGTTTTGTAGTTTTTTTTCTATAATCCCAAGCCCTCGTGGTGGCGTATAAACCGCTTTACCAGCATTAGGGCCAGTACCACCTTGGCGTATGTAGGTTTGTGCTACAACAGGCCTAATACCATCGTTCGTTTGGTTTACTTGTTGGTATATAAGTTGGATATATTGTTCGTCAAAGGCATCTTTATCTTTTAAATAATCGTAACCCTGCCATAAAGCTTCACGGTAACGTAATATTTCTTTAGGTGCACCTTGTATTATTTCCTCGGGTTGTTCGCAAAATGCTTTGTAAAGCTCATCATCGGTGGTAAAAATATTTTCTATTGCGCTTGATGCTTTGGCCTCTTGTAAACTTATCGAGTTAATTAACATCCCCTGATTTGGTATGGCAATGCTGCGCCCCTGTAATTTACCCAAAGCTACTTTTGCATTAGCCAAATGTTCGTAAATTTCTACTGTTTTAAATAAACTATCGTCGATGGGTAAATCGGGCAAGCCGTTCCAAGGAATATTTCTGTCAGGATTTATTGTATATACCATAGCTCTACACGTTATTCGATAACGCTAAATTATTTTTCGAAAAACAAATGTAAGCAAATAAATACAGTTAACATTAAAAAGTACTATATTTTAATGTTAGCTAAGATTTTGGCATCAAACAGAAAGGAATAAATGTAGCTAAAATTAAAAAGTACTATATTTTAATGTTAGCTAAGATTTTGGCATCAAACAGAAAGGAATAAATGCAGCTAACATTGAAAAGTACTATATTTTAATGTTAGATAAGATTTTGGCATCAAACAGAAAGGAATAAATGCAGCTAGCATTAAAAAGTACCATATTTTAATGTTAGATAAGATTTTGGCATCAAACACAACAGCTAGCATTAAAAAGTACTATATTTTAATGTTAGATAAGATTTTGGCATCAAACAGAAAGGAATAAATACAGCTAGCATTAAAAAGTATTATATTTTAATGTTAGCTAAGATTTTGACATCAAACAGAAAGGAATAAATACATATAACATTAAAAAGCACTATATTTTAATGTTAGCTAAGATTTTGACATCAAACAGAAAGAAATAAATGCAGCTAACATTAAAAAGTGCTATATTTTAATGTTAGCTAAGATTTTGACATCAAACAGAAAGGAATAAATACAGCTAGCATTAAAAAGTGTTATATTTTAATGTTAGCTAAGATTTTGACATCAAACACACCGTAAAACTATAAACAAAGCGTATAATAAAAGGGGGGTAAGAAATTACCTTTTCTAAAAACAAAAAAGCACCCTAGAAAATCTAAGGTGCTTTGGTGGGAGATACTGGGTTCGAACCAGTGACCCCCTGCTTGTAAGGCAGGTGCTCTGAACCAGCTGAGCTAATCTCCCGAGTGGTTTTTTGTTATCAAAATACTAGAGTATTTCTGATTTGGGTTTGCAAAACTAATTTTTTAATTCCATTTTCCAAATTAATTTTAACAATTTTTAAATTACCATCGTATATTAGTGCCATAAAACTTTAAAATAATGGCAACAGTAAATATCCCCCGTTTAGATCTTAACAATTACACCAATGGTAACGTACAACAGCGAAAGCAATTTTCCGATGCCATTGGCTCGGCATTTACCGATACTGGCTTTATAACCATTACCAACCACGGCTTAAACAAAACTTTAATAGATGCTTTGTACCAACAAGTTGAGCAGTTTTTTAGTTTGCCCGATGCCATAAAAAGCCAATACGAGAAAGTAGAACTAGCTGGCCAACGTGGTTATACCACCAAAGGAAAAGAGAAAGCAAAAGATGCCAACACACCCGATTTAAAAGAATTTTGGCAAACTGGCCAATATGTAGAAGATGGCGATGCGATAAAAGCCGACTATCCAGATAATATGATAGTAACCGAATTACCCGCTTTTAATACCGTTACCAAACAAATTTATCAGCAATTAGAGCAAGCCGGAAAAATACTATTACAAGCTATTTCGGTTTATTTGGGTTTGCCCGAAAATTATTTTAACGATAAAGTACATAATGGAAATTCTATTTTAAGAGCCATACATTATTTCCCGATTTTAAACCCCGAAGCATTGCCCCACGATGCCGTAAGGGCTGGTGCACACGAAGATATTAACCTAATAACTTTATTAATTGGCGCAAGTGCCGATGGCCTTGAAGTGCTTACTCGCGATAACCAATGGTTTGCCATTAAAGCCCAAGGCGACGATATTGTGGTAAATGTAGGCGATATGTTGCAACGATTAACCAATAATAAGCTACGCTCTACCACGCACCGTGTGGTAAACCCGCCAGTAGCATTAATGAAAAACTCTAGGTATTCGGTACCATTTTTTTTACACCCAAAAATGAGTATGCCCTTAAATTGCTTACCCAACTGCGTAAATAGCCAAAATCCAATAGCATATAATGATATAACGGCAGGCGAATATTTGGACGAACGATTGAGAGAAATAGGTTTAAAATAAGTAAATTAGGCTTTAATAAGGCGGTTAATAGCGTAAAATATATGTAAAATTAATAAAGATGATGGGTGTTGCTTTCAAAACTTTAACCAAATGTAACACTTATCTAACAACGGTATTTTACCAATGAGCAAAAAATGAGGCGGTTAAAAAAAATATCTTTTTATTTTAAACAAAATATCTATTACCTTTAGCAAAAATTACTTAAATAAAATTTTATGAAAAACAAATTACTACTGGCGATATTAGCCTTATCAATTGCATTTACTGCATGTAAAAAAAACGACGATGGCGATGAGCCATCAGCCGAAGACCCTTTCAAATTAAGTTACTCCAACCTTACTGTTGAACAACATAAAAAAGACCTCGAAGCATCGGGCTTGGATTTTATGAAAAAAATAAACAGTATGCCCGACGAAAAATTTATTAAGGTAATGAAAAATCTAAACGATTTGAACTTGGAGCTAACATCAAATAAGGTAAAAAAAATGAACAGCTTTGCCGAAGCGGCATCTAATAAAAGTATGGCAAAGGTTTTAGAAACCGCCACCAGTACCGATACCGAAAAAATAAGCGATGGTTATGGTATTTACACTTACAACGTTAAGACAAAAGAATGGACTACTTCACCCTCTAAAGATAAATTGGAAATAAACTTTCCAGCTCTAGAAAATGGTACTAAAAACAATGCCAAAATTACTATGACTTATGTTTCATCTAACATTAAAGCAAGTTTAGAAGATGACCTATTAGAATTACCAAAATTAGCTTCGGCAATGTTGGTAGTTGATGGTAAGGAAGAAATGAAATTTACATCTTCACACGAATATAAAGCAGATGGTACGCCAACTAAAACAGATATTAGCCTAAAAATGGGTTCGTTTACTATGGCTTTTAATGTGTCTAACACTACTGAAGTGCTAACCAACAGTTTTTCTTTTAGCAAAGGGTCAGAAACTTTGTTTAGTTTTAATTCTACTGGAAACGGTACGCTAAATATTGGTACAGCAGATGGTGCTAAAGATGCAGCGGAAGTTATTAAAAATGCCAATGCAAATTTCGAAATAATGAACGTTAAATTCACTGGTATATTCGATATTAAAGGTTTTTCGGACGACCAAAAAACTTATGAAAAGTTGCTATCTGAATTTGAAAAAAACAAAAAAGAGGTAGCTGGTTTAAATAAATATTCGCAGTTTATAGCTATAAACAAAACTAGTAATAGTATTATTGCTAAAACCGAGTTCTTTACAACCGAAAGCGAAAGTTGCTATAATAAATACATTCAGGTAAATTATCCACCATACTACAAATTTGAAAAAACATGTAACAGATATTACGATTGGGAGCCTCGTTTAGTTTTTAAAGATGGTTCTAAATTAAGCTTCGAAGCGTTTAAAGAAAATGGTTTTGCGATATTAATTAAAGAAATTGAAGATTATGGTGAAAAGTTTGAGCTATAATTAACTTTTAAAAAAAGGGAGCCTGTAAAAACAGGCTCCCTTTTTTTATGGCTTTGCTACCACTTTATAAATGGTAGCACCATAGCCACACCAAATACCAATACCATTCCCGTTTATGTTAGATTTTATTTTACCTGTTGAGCCTATTAATGGGTTTGATGAGTTTAAAACCTCATCTTGAAAGCTGCTCCAAAAATCGTAACCAGCCTTGGGCATGGTGGCAAATTTTACCAATACGGTATCTCCATAGTTAAAAAAAGGCTCGCTGGCTACCGTTAAATTATTTTCGGGGGCTCGGTTTACTTGCAAGGTAAAATCTTTACCATTAAAAAATTTATCGTCGTAGTTTGATAAAAGTGTGGGTATAAATCGTTTGCCAGTATCTAGCTTGGTGTACAGTTTATAATAATTTTTTTCGCTACCATTATCTAAAAACTGGGTTTGTAGTTGTAACTTGTTATTGTTTTTGGGTACAAACCATATTTTGGTAAGTGCCACAGGTTGGGGTATGGTGGTTTGTGATGTAAGTGTAAAACCTGCATATTCGATAGTAAGGTTGTAGGTTTTGCCTGCTTCGCCTTTTAGCTCGGTACCTTTATATACAAACGAAGGGAAATAATTGGCATCTTTTCCGCCAGTTAAAATTTCGGTATTTAGGCCATCGCTTACCGTTACTTTGGCGTATCTAATTATTATTTCGCTTAGTTGCGCCGAATCTACGGAAGTAAAAAAAGGAAGATTATGGGTTAAAATTACGTGTGGGTATTGTCCATCCTCAATCCAACCTTCTACCACAAATTTTGGCGAATAATTTTTACGGCTGTTTATATCGTTTTTCTCGCATCCTACAATTATAAAAAAAAATGCGAGGGCTATAATGGCTTTTTGTATCATATTAATTTGCTTTAGAGGGTTGTTGTTGCTCAATGATTTTTGTTTTTTAGGTGCGTTAACGATTGCAACGGCATCCTTTTTATCCATAGCCCCCATCTTGGGCTGTTGGCAAATGGGGGCTATGGATAAAAAGATATAGTGCAAAGCGTGTTAAAACGCCCAAATATGGTTAAAACATTTATAAACAAATTATTACATAGATAAATCTTTTAGTTAAAAATTATTTTGTAATTAATGGCAGGCAAAATGGGCAATAATGCTACTGACTGGGGTTGTATGCTTACTTTTAGTTTATTCAAATCGCCTTTGGCCATAAAAAATGTATAAATAGGATTTTGCCTATTGTAAAGGTTATAAACCGAAAACGAAAGTTCGGATTGTAACTTTTTTCGTGGTTTCATTTTATAAACAATTGCGGCATCTAGCCTGTGGTAAGCGGGCATTCGGCTACCATTAAATGGGCCGTATTCGTTCACTATATTGCCACCAATGGTAAACCTACTTACGGGCATTGTAAAGGCATTGCCCGTTGCATAAGTAAATGCGCTTGATATATTCCACTTTGCGCCAAGCTGATAATTGCAAACCAACGAAAAATCGTGTCGCCTATCGTACTTAAACGGGAAAGGCTTTCCTTCATTTAGGTCGGCAAAATTTCGGTTACTTTTTGATAGCGTGTAGCCCGCCCAGCCTGTTAACTTGCCTTTTACTTTTTTGATAAAAAACTCGGCACCATAAGCATTACCTGTGCCATTGTATAAATTATCTTCTATTTTTAAATTGTCAAGCAAATTCATTATCCCGCCCGAAAACTCAACCAAGCCTTTCATATTTTTATAAAAGGCATCAGCATAAGTTTGGTAAGTACCATTTTTAAAGTTTTTAAAATAGCCCAAACTTGTTTGGTATCCTTTTTCGGGTGGTAGGCCAGCAAGGGAAGGCATCCAAAAATCGGCAGGGAAATTAACCGCCGTAACCGATATTAAATGTATGGGTTGCACATTTCTGGAGATGGCTAATTTTAAACTGGCATTGGCGTTAAAAGCGTAACGAAAAGTAAGCGATGGTTCTACAAATACATAGGGTGTAATGGTTTTATTGCTAGCGTATTGTGTTTTATTGTTGAGCTCATCAGTTGCGGTAAATGGGCCTTTATGCCTGTAATAGGTAAGCCTTGTGCCAGCGTAAATGGCAATTTTATCGTTAAAGGTAAATTCATCACTCAAAAAAACAGCACTTTCGTCGGCATGGTAAATATTGGCTGTGCCAAAATCGAGCTCGGTATTTAATGATTTTGCGTAAGGTGTATTGGGTTTAAACTGGTGATTGGTATAGTGGAAACCCGCTTTAATTATTTGCTTATTAAGCTGATAGGTTAAGTAGCTTTTAAAGCTATAATCTTTAATATTAGAGGCTATGCGGGCGGTATATTGGTCTTGTGCCATCCCAAAATTAAAATTATAGCTGCTATGCGTTAGTGTGGTATTTAAAATTAGGCTTGTATCAATTATGCGTTTCCAGTTTAATGATAAGGCGGTATTTTGCCAGTTCATATTGTTGTTGATACTAAATTGGGTTATATCAAAGCCAAAATCATCACCACCTGTAAAAGCCGAAATGTACAGGAAATCTTTTTTGGATAATTGGGCATTGGATGTGAAATTTACATCATAAAAATCGTATTTGGCTTTATTAAAAAACGGTGAATTAAGGTTTAGTTTACTTAAAAGTGGCCATACAGTATAATTCATAAAGGTTTTGCGGGCGGCAAGGTTAATGCTCCATTTGGTGGTGATGGGTAAAGTGATATTTGCAGCAGCATAATAAAGCCCTAAGTCGGCTTCTGTTTTTAGCGAATCGGCAATTTTTTTGGAGCTATTTACTTCAATTAACGATGCCAGCCTGCCCACTTGTGCTGCGGGTACACCTGTTTTGTACAATTTAACCTCGTTTACTACCGCCGAATTAAAAACCGAAAACAAGCCCAATAAATGCGATGGGTTATAAATAATGGCATCGTTTAAAAGGGTAAGATTTTGCCCTGCGCTGCCACCTCTGATATACATCCCCGAGTTTCCTTCGCCACCTTTACCTACGCCTGGGAGGGTTTGTAGGGCTTTTATGGGGTCGGTTTGTCCCAAAAAACTAGGTACTTTTTCTAAATCTTGCTTGGTAAAAATAGTTACATTGGCATCGGTAGATAGTATTTTGTTATTAGGTTGTGCTTGGGTTACGGCTACTTCGTTTATATGGATAAATGTGGGTTTTAAATACAGTTTTAAATTGGTTTCGCCTAGCACATGTACCGTTTGGTATAATGTATCGAAACCTAAGCTGGAAAGTACAAAAATATAGTTTCCGTTATTTAAATACGTTTTAAAATAGCCATTTTTTAGCGTTGTGGTGATGTTTTGTGTTTTAATTTCGATTTTAACTTTGGCTATCGGGTTATTGCTTGCTTGTTCATAAACATAACCATTAACCAAATTTTGGCTTTGTGCTACAAGGCAACTACTGCATAATAAAAACAGTAAAAAAAGTTTTTTTACGGTACTAGCTGGCAATTTTTGCCATTTTAAATGCTTATTTTGGTAGGATGATGAGTAGTTGTAAATCAAAAAGATAGGTATGTTTGTGATAATATTAAAAAAATAGCCTACAACAGCCCATTTATTATTTTATTGGGTTGATATTGCTTGGTGCAAAATAATGAAAACATGTAGCTTCGCATAAAAATATGTGGTTTATTTGAAATCATATATTTTTATTAAATCAACTTATACATATTTGAATTTAATTTTATTTAAGTTTGATAGAAAAAACAATCATCTTACAGCCCTAAGTAAACCCACCCCAATTTAATGCCCATCTCCCACAAAAATATTTTAGTAATTGACGATGAAGATAAACTACGGGGTTTGTTATGCCGTATTTTAAGCCTAGAAGGTTACCATATTTTTGATGCTGCATCGGCCAAAGCTGGGTTAAAAATTTTACAAACCGAAGATATACAAGTAGTTTTAAGCGATGTAAAACTACCCGACATAAACGGTATTGAACTTACCGAAACAATAAAAACCCAATACCCACACATAGAAATTATAAACCTTACCGCCTACGGCACCATTGCCGATGGCGTAAAAGCCATACAAAAAGGGGCTTTCGATTACATTACCAAAGGCGACGATAACGATAAAATAATACCCCTAGTAAGCAAAGCAATGGAAAAAGCATTGCTACAAAAACGGGTTAAAGAGCTAGAAAACAAAATAGCACAAGGCTTTGGTTTCGATACCATTTTGGGCCGCTCGGGCGGGATTTTAGAAGCCATAAACCTGGCCCAAAAAGTTTGCCCTACCGATACCACCGTTTTATTATTGGGCGAAACTGGTACAGGGAAAGAAGTTTTTGCGCAAGCCATACATTACCAAAGTAGCCGAAAACACAAAAATTTTGTAGCCATTAATTGCAGTGCTTTATCTAAAGATATTTTAGAAAGTGAACTTTTTGGCCATAAAGCTGGTGCATTTACAGGCGCATTAAAAGATAAAAAAGGCCTATTTGAAGAGGCCGACCAAGGCACTATTTTTTTAGACGAAATTGGCGAAATGGATACCGAACTGCAAGCAAAATTGCTACGGGTTTTAGAAGCTGGCACATTTATAAAAGTAGGAAGCACCCAAACCGTAAAAGTAAATGTGCGGGTAATTGCCGCCACCAACCGTAATTTACAACAGCAAAGCAACGAGGGAAAATTCAGGTTAGACCTTTTTTATAGGTTATCCGTTTTTGCCATTACCCTGCCATCGCTAAATCAAAGGTTAGATGATATTCTATACAGCAACTTTCAACTAGTTGATTTACATATATAATTTTCTATAAAAATCCGCACAAGCTGCTGTTTTAAAACTTTTTATAGGGAAAATTGAGCCTTATTGGGGGAAAGTTGGAAAACCAAGGCCAGCATTTCATCACATCAGCTAGCCCCGCCATCCGCTCATACGCCCACAGGCCTTAGGCTCAAGGCCGGTATCCGCTGCTGTCGGGTTTAGGTACGCAGGGCGGTGCTTTTTAACGCAGGTCCTTGCACCGTATTTTTTTCTACAGCCAGCTTTGTGTGCTTTGCGCCTTCGCTTAGCGTTTTTTTACGGTAAAAATAATGTTAAATGTTACGCTTAGGTTTGATGCGCAAATTAGGAAGTTAGCACACCAAGAAAATAAAACAGTAAATTACCTCCTATTAAGTTAAAATTAAGGCTTAAACAGCAATGTGCTTAACCTTTGCTCGGCAAAAATTTCGTTCGCTATCGCCAAAATCTCATCAGCACTTACACGTTCTATTTTATCGAAAACCTGCGCAAGCGAGTCTATTTGGTTAAAATCAAGTAAACTTTTAGTCATCGAAAGCAGCACCCCCAAGCGGTTTTCTTCGCTAAGGGCAATTTGGCCAATAAACTTTTGCTTGGCTTGTTTTAATTGGATATTGCCTAATCGGTTTTCTCTTAGTTTTCTTAATTCTTTGTAGATGAGGCGCAAAGCCTTATCGGCTTTTTCCACATCAGTACCAAAATAAATACTAAATAAACCTGTATCGCTCATTGGCGTATAATTGGACTCTACGGTATAAGCAATACCATGTTTTTCGCGAATTTGTAAATTTAAACGGCTACTCATCCCATTGCCTCCCAATAAGTTATTTAACAACAACAAGCCCATTTTTTTATCGTGGTGGTAAGTATAAGCCGTATTACCCAACAAGCAATGCACTTGGTTTATAGGTTTTTTTAATATTACTTTTTGAGGCGGTAAGGCTAAAAATGGTTTCCTTTTTTTGGGGCTGTCGTTTTCGGGGATAATGGCCAAATACTTTTCTGCAATTTTAACCACTTGCTTAAAAGCATAATTACCCGTTACGGCAAATACGGTTTCGTGTGTATTATAATTGGCTTTTATAAAATCGGTAATATTTTTTTTGGTAAAGCCTGTTACGCTTTCCCTTGTGCCTAGTACATTATTGGCCAATGGGTGTCCTGCAAAAATCAAAGCCTCAAAATCGTCATTAATGGCTTCTTCGGGTTGGTCTTCGTAGCTGGCTATTTCGTCAATAATAACACCTTTTTCTTTCTCCATTTCTTGCTCATCGAAAGTCGAAAAAAAAGCAATATCTTGTAACAACTCTACCGAACGGCTTAAATGTTGGTTTAAAAACGAAGCATGTAAACAGGTATATTCTTTAGTGGTATAAGCATTTAAGTCGGCCCCTACCACTTCTAGTCTATTTAAAATTTGGTTGGTATTGCGTTTTTCGGTTCCTTTAAAAAGTAAATGTTCTATAAAATGGGCCATACCTGGCTGGCCATCTTCCTCGTCTCGGGTTCCTGCATTTACCAATAGGCAACAATGCGAAATAGCCGATTGGGCGGGCTTAAATAATAAGCGAATACCGTTGGGGAAGGTAAATACTTGATAGTCCATTAAGCTATTTATGCCGACACTAATTTGCTTACACTTCTGTAAACAAACGAATTATAAATATGCCTACGGGCGTACCTTGCTGGCGATTCGGCATTTACCAGCTTTACATAAATGTTTCGGGGTACATCAAAAAACTCATATACATTACCATCCAAAAAAGTAACTTTTAATATTTGGTTTTTATACTCATAATCGGCCATGTTGGACGATGTGGTGGTTAACGTAAATTCGGGTTTGGTAGCTTCTAATGTTTCGGGGGCTATACTTACCAAAAAATGGTAGGCTTCTATAATTGATTTACTTTTTTCTTCGGCATGTAATTGGCTTTCGGCACTTTCTTGAAACTTATCAGGATGCCAATCTTTCATCAAATTGCGATATACCGTTTTTAGTTCTTTTAATTCGGTTGTTTTGTCTACGCCTAATAGTTTTCTGTAATCTACAATTTTTTTCATGCTGTTGATTGATACGTTTTTACTTAGTGTGTTATCCTAACATTTGCGCAAATATAGCGTTTTTAAAAGTAAATTATTTACATGTATTTATAATGATTATGTAGGCACACGTATTTTTAGGTTTGATGCCCTGTGGTAATGTGTTTTTGTTTTGCTCATTTTTACCTACAATGCACCAAGCGTTTACATCTTTAGTAATAAAAAAGTTGCGCACAAATGTCATATATTTTTTATTGGCTCCGAAACTTTTGTATTAAAAATCGTATTCCTATTATGGGCTTGTCTTTTAAAAAAATCGGAATTATAAAAAAAACCTTTAGCTTTATGGCTTAGCGTATAATTTAAAAATCAATATAAAAAACAAAAAAGCCTTTGCGCAATTCGTTTATTAAAAAAACATGAAACTTTTACATCATACATTTTTTTTATGCTGCATTTTCATCATCGCATCATGCAAAACCAATATAAATAGTTCTTCAAAAAATTCGACGTTTATATACCCCGAGGCTGGTACATTGGTAAAAGCTGGCGAAAGCATTGCTGTAAAACTATCATTTGAAAGTGGGGCAGTAGATTCGGTGCAGTATTTTGTTGATTCAACCAAAGTGGCATCAAGCGTTGATACGGCATCAGCGATAAGCGTAAATACCAAAGCATTAAACCTAGGCAGTAGGTTAATTACCGCCAAAATATTCAGAAAAGGCCAAAGCGAACAAGTAGCTACCAATATTATTGTAGGCTCGGCAAAAGTACCCGCAAGCTACGGCTTCAAAATTGTACATACCTACCCCCACGATACGGCTTCATACACCGAAGGGCTGGAGTACCACAACGGTTTTTTATACGAAAGCGATGGCGAATACGGCGCATCAAGCCTACGCAAAACCACTATCGAAGGCAAGGTGCTACAAAAAATAGACTTACCCGCCAAGTACTTTGGCGAAGGCATTGCTGTAATAGGCAATAAAATTATACAACTTACTTATAAAGAAGGGATTGGTTTGGTATATGATAAAAACACGTTTAAATTGTTAAGTACTTTCCCTTACAATCACACGGTAGAAGGGTGGGGATTAGCCTATAACGGTACTACCATTTACAATACCGATGGCAGCAACAAAATTTATAAACTTAATAATAGCAATTACCAAAGCACTGGCTTTATTGAAGTGTATGACGATAAGGGCCCCGTTACCCAGTTGAACGAACTTGAATGGGTGAACGGAAAGCTGTATGCAAATATTTACACTTCTGATTTGGTGGCTATTATAAATCCCCAAACGGGCGAAGTAGAAGCCTATATTAATTTAATTACCCTACCCAAAGGCAATGTTCCCGACGAAAATAACGATGTACTAAACGGTATTGCCTACGATGCCCAAGGCAAGCGGTTATTTGTTACAGGCAAAAAATGGCCTAAACTGTTTCAGATTTCGCTTAGCAAGCAATAAAAAATGTGTTATTGGTTTTATATGTAACCATTATGTTTAAATTCATTGTTGCCTTTTTAGTATTAATAGTAAATTTACCCACATGATTTTTGTACAGCATTTTACCCATAACCCATACCAAGAAAACAGTTATATTTTATACGACGATACACTACAATGCGTTATCATCGACCCTGGTATGTACACTGGTGCCGAGCAAAATGTGGTAGTAAATTTTATAAAACAAAATAAACTAGTTCCCCAGTTGCTTTTAAACACGCATTGCCATATTGACCATGTGCTGGGCAATAAATTTATTTTTGATACTTACGGCCTAAAGCCACAGCTACATAAAAACGAATTACAGTTATTAGAAGCCGTACCCAGTTACGCCCCACAGCAAGGGTTTAATTACGAACTATCGCCCCTGCCCGAAGTACTATTGCCCCCAACTGGGCTTATAAAATTTGGCAACAGCCAGCTCGAAATTATATTTGCCCCAGGCCACTCGCCCGGGCACTTGTGCTTTTACAGTGCAGCCGATGCCTTTTTAATAGGTGGCGATGTACTGTTTTACGGCAGTATAGGCCGTACCGATTTGCCTGGCGGTAACCATGTACAATTGATAAATAGCATAAAAACCAACCTAATGATACTGCCTGATAACGTAGTGGTATATGCAGGCCATGGCAAGCCCACCACCATTGGTTTCGAGCGGTTAAACAATCCTTATTTGCATTAATTTTGAATACCGCTTTATATATTGCCAAAAGGTATCTTTTTTCAAAAAAAAGTACCAATGCCATCAACATTATTTCGGGGATAAGTATGCTAGGTGTATTTGTGGGTAGTGCCGCACTTATTATTATCTTATCGGTATTTAATGGCTTCGAAGGCTTGGTGTTAAATATGTACAGCACATTTACGCCCGATATAAGGCTGGAACCCGCAACAGGCAAAACCTTCGACCCTCGAAACCGCTACCTGCAAGCGTTAAAAAAAGATGCGCAAATACAAGTATTTGCCCAAGTATTGCAAGAAAAATCGTTGTTACGCTACGATGACAGGCAGTTTATTGGCCGTATAAAAGGTGTTGATAATGCTTTTATGGCCAATACCCATTTGGATACCGTAATGGTGCAGGGTGATTTTATCCTTAGCGAAAATAACCAAAACTACGCCGTTGTAGGG
>JAAFJW010000010.1 GCA_013298995.1 Sphingobacteriales bacterium
TATGATAGCAGAAACTAAAAATAGCGCACCAGTTACATTAACCGATGGTGCAAAAAAAGAGATTATAAAATTAATGTCGCAGCAAGAATTAGGCGAAGATTTTGGCTTACGCCTAGGTGTAGAAGGTGGAGGTTGTTCGGGCATGAATTATATTTTAGGTTTCGACCAAATAAAAGAAGGCGATAGCTCCTACGAAATTGATAACATCAAAGTTTTTATGAACAAAGCACATGGCTTATATTTGGTGGGGATGGAAGTTGATTTTCAAAATGGCTTAAATGCCCGTGGTTTTGTATTTAAAAACCCCAATGCAGCCAGCACATGCGGTTGTGGCACCAGTTTTTCGGTATAAGGTTTAGATAAAATTGGCCGCTATATAACGTAAACTTTTGTGTTATTGTAAAAATGATGTGTTATGGTTTATGTGTTAGGCTTGTGCTGGCATATAAGTTATGAACTAAACTTTCGGAGTTGAATATTGGTATTTTAAATGCCTATTTTCTGTCTAAAGCATTCGATTTAATATTGTATTTGCACTTTTTATATAAATCCATAAAATTTATAGGCCCAAATTGGTGTATTGGTGGCTATTAAATTACGAGGCTAAAAATAAATAAAGGCAAAGCCTTTATTTATTTGCCACGAATTTACGAATTTTGCTGGCAAAAAAAAATCTAATAAGCCTTTTTACCGCAAAGCTAGCTGTATAAAAATACGCTGCAAGGTAAACCCGCATTAAAAAGCACCACCCTGCGTACCTAAACCCGACAGCCTGCCTGCGCAGGAGGTTGCGGATACCTGCCTACCTGCGGTAAGCAGGCAGGCCGGCCTTGCGCCTAAGGCCTGTGGGCGTACCTGCCGGCCAGCAGGCGGGTGAGCGGACTTGCCTGCTTACCGCAGGTAGGCATGTGATGAAATGCTAGCCTTGGTTTTCCAAAATATTTTTATAAAATTATGTACTTGTATCGATTTTGTAAATAGCTGGTTGTAAAAATGGCATTAAGTTTTGATTAACCTATTTATTAGCTACGAAACTTTAGATATGAATAATAATTTTGAACCAGCATTTATTCTAAAATAATCACTCAATTTTTCGTTATTTGTAAACATATAAAACACACATTTTTTATGAAAAAATTATTCGGCATTCCTTTATTATTTATAGCAATTACCAGCCTAGCCCAAAAACCTATTTTTACAAGGGCCAAGGTAAATGCAGTAACCGTTTACAATTACTCGGCCCAAATAGAACAAACCGCAACGCTAAACCTACCCAAAGGTGCTAGCGAAATTGTGGTAAAAAACGTAGCCGATTATTTGAACGAAAACACAGTTCAAATTGGTGTAGCACCATCATTAACGGTATTATCGGTACAGTTTACCAGTAATTATGTTTCGGAATTTGAGCCCGACGATAACAATCCCACCATAAAAAAAGTAAGAGATAGCATTGCTTTTTATACCAAAAGTTTAAACAAACTAGAAATCGAAAAAACATCGTTAAGTAAAACCATCGAAATATTGGATAAAAACCAGCAAGTGTATGGGCAAAATTCGGGCTTAAATTTTGCCGAACTTGTTAAATTAATTGATTATTACAAAGCAAAACGTAGCGAAATGAATATACAAATAGCCGCTATTGACGAAAAAAGTATTGTAATAAACCAAGCCCTTAAAAAATTAAATACCAAGCTGGAAATGGGCACCAAAAACGAGGAAAAAGCATCAAACGGAAAATTAATTATACAGGTAATGAACGATTTGCCTGGCAAAACCGACCTCGCCATTAGCTACTTAACCAGTAATGCAAGCTGGCAGCCATTTTACGATATGCGGGCTAGCAATATTACACAACCTATAGCTTTAATGTACAAAGCACAAGTTACCCAAAGCACAGGTATAGATTGGGTGCAAGCAAAACTTAGCCTATCGAGCGGAAATCCTACCCAAAATAATACCGAGCCTGTGCTACAGCCTTGGGTACTACAATACAGCGTACCTATTGCCCAATACGATAAAAAACGAGCCAGCTACGCCATGGAAGATGCTGCCCCTGTGCCACTATTAAGCGCAAAGGTAAGTGCTTTGGCGGTATCAAACACCAATGCAACGCTTAGCGAAAACCAACTAAATATTTCGTTTGATATACCAATGCCTTACACCATATTATCGAACGGAAAAGCACACAGCGTAGCTTTAAAAGAAATAAAATTACCTGCTACTTACCAGTATTATGCGGCACCCAGAGCCGAAAACGAGGCTTTTTTAATAGCACAAATTACCAATTATGCCAATTATAACTTACTAAATGGCGAAGCCAACATAATTTTTGAAGGCATGTATGTAGGCAAAACCAATGTAAACCCCAGCGCAACATCCGATACTTTGAAACTAAGCCTAGGGCGTGATAAAAAAATAGCCATAACCCGTGAAAAAGTGCTGGATAAATCGGGTATAAAATTTTTATCAGCCAAAAAAGAACAAATTTTTACTTACGATATTACCCTACGCAACAATAAAAAAGAAAGCATACAATTGTTACTAACCGACCAATATCCATTAAGCAACGATAAAGAAATTGAAATAGAATTGCTACAAAGCGATAAGGCCGAAAATAATACCGAAACAGGTAAATTAACGTGGCTATTAAACCTAAAACCTAGCGAAACTAAAAAAATAAGGTTTAGCTATAAAGTAAAATACGCTAAAGATAAGGTGATTAGTAATTTGTATTAGTTGTAAAGTTTTACAAAGTTGATGATGGCTTTTACCTGCCCTGTTTTTGGTTGGTTTGATTTATGATTTTATGAACAAAGTAAATAGATGTTACAAATATTGAGATATACAATTTGTAGCAGATAATAAAGCGGAGCTTTTTATTAAAAATCGTCTTCAAATATTTTCTCAATCGGAAAATTCAATTCCGGGAAACGTAAACTAGTTATGGTTTCGCCCTCAATACAGGGTTTTAAACCAATATAGGTATCGCCTTGCAAGGTATAAACATAAATTACTTTTTCGGCTGGTTCTACAATCCAATATTCGGGTATTAGGTTTTCCTCATACAATCTAAACTTAATGCCCATTTCTTTTTTTGAATTTCCTGGCGATAAAATTTCAATAACCAAATCGGGCGAACCAATACAACCTCTATCATCAAGTTTTGTGCGGTCGCAAATTACACACAAATCGGGTTGTACCACAGAAAAAACAGTATTGTCGTCGGTAGATTTTTGATAATTGATTAGCCGTACATCAAAAGGGGCATAGTACAAGCCACACGGATGATCTATAAAATAACGATCTAAATAGCGGTACAAAACCCCTGATGCAACCTGATGTCGCCTAGATGGTGCGGGGCTCATGGCAAAAATTTTACCTTTTATAAGTTCTACACGCTCTTTAAATTGCCATAACAAATAATCGGCATAAGAGTACGTTCCGTTGGGGTCCAGTTGGTTAATATTGGTAATTGCTGCACTCATTTCAAAAAATTTAATTAAAAATCGTCTTCAAATATTTTCTCTATCGGAAAATTCAATTCCGGGAAACGTAAACTAGTTATGGTTTCGCCTTCAATACAGGGTTTTAAACCAATATAGGTATCGCCTTGCAAGGTATAAACATAAATTACTTTTTCGGCGGGTTCTACAATCCAATATTCGGGTATTAAGTTTTCCTCATACAATCTAAACTTAACGCCCATTTCTTTTTTTGAATTCCCTGGCGATAAAATTTCAATAACCAAATCGGGCGAACCAATACAACCTCTATCATCAAGTTTTGTGCGGTCGCAAATTACACACAAATCGGGTTGTACCACAGAAAAAACAGTATTATCATCGGTAGATTTTTGAAAGTTGATTAGCCGTACATCAAAAGGAGCAAAATACAATCCACACGGGTGATGAGCAAAATGCTGCTTTAAAAAAGTATACAAAACCCCAGCTGCTACCTGATGTCGCCTAGATGGTGCGGGGCTCATGGCAAAAATTTTACCTTTTATAAGTTCTACACGCTCTTTAAATTGCCATAACAAATAATCAGCATAAGAGTACGTTCCGTTGGGGTCCAGTTGGTTAATATTTGTAATTGCTGTACTCATTTCAAAAAATTTAATTAAAAATCGTCTTCAAATATTTTCTCTATCGGAAAATTCAATTCCGGGAAACGTAAACTAGTTATGGTTTCTCCTTCAATACAGGGTTTTAAACCAATATAGGTATCGCCTTGCAAGGTATAAACATATATTGCGTTTTCGGCTGGTTCTACAATCCAATATTCGGGTATTAAGTTTTCCTCATACAATCTAAACTTAACGCCCATTTCTTTTTTTGAATTCCCTGGCGATAAAATTTCAATAACCAAATCGGGCGAACCAATACAACCTCTATCATCAAGTTTTGTGCGGTCGCAAATTACACACAAATCGGGTTGTACCACAGAAAAAACAGTATTATCATCGGTAGATTTTTGATAATTGATTAGCCGTACATCAAAAGGGGCATCGTAAAGTCCGCAAAGATGGTTTTCAAAGAATCTATCTAGCAAGCGGTTTAATTTGCGTGAAACAACCTGATGTCGCCTAGATGGTGCGGGGCTCATGGCAAAAATTTTACCTTTTATAAGTTCTACACGCTCTTTAAATTGCCATAACAAATAATCGGCATAAGAGTACGTTCCGTTGGGATCCAGTTGGTTAATATTGGTAATTGCTGTACTCATTTCAAAAAAATTTAACTCAAAAATACAAAAAAAATAAAAGTAATGGTTTAGTTTAACATTTAGCCATGTTTATAAACTAACATCAAAGCAAATAGTTGTGCTTTAATACCTACTTAATTGTTAAATATTCTAATAATTTGATTAAAATTTAAAATTAAAGTACTATAGATAAAATAAATTAGACTCATTTATATTTATTACATGTTAATTTACTGTTATTAAATGTAGTATGCTCTAAAATTTATTAATAAAAACATTAATTTTGAATGTTTACTACAATATCATAATATGATACTTAAATCTTTACCAAATACATTATCTAAATTATTTATTTTAAACACATTAACTAAATGGCGTTTAGCAATTTTACTATTTGGCTGTTTAATTTTAATTTCTAATGTTTCGTTTTCGCAATCTATATTTACCAATCCCATTACAGGTACCAACCCCAGCAGTGCCAACCCATATACTGCTGGGCAAGTACTAGATGCTAACTTAGACGCAGCAAACACCAATATAGGTTATGGCAGCGGTTTAACAAGCCAAGCAACCAACGATAGATACAATTTAAAAGCTTGGCCAACTGCTGATTTAGCAGCAAATGACTATATAGAGTTTAAACTCACTCCTAGCAGCACATTTGAAATAAACTTTACCAGTTTGGTTTACACAGGCTCTGTTTCTACAAATGGTCCATCAAGTTTGGTTTTACGTTCAAGTGTTGATAATTTCACAAACGATATCAGTACTTTAAACCCTACAGGTGCCACCATTAGTTTAACAGATGCTGCGTTTCAAAACATTAACACCGAAATAATTTTTAGAATTTACGGTTTTTATGCAACAAGTGCAACCGGAACTTATTCTATAAACAATTTTACTTTTAATGGTACGGTTATACCAGCAATTCCTATTCTACCTGTTATTACAAGTAGTTTAACTGCCCTAAATGGCGTTGTAAACAACCCGATGAGTGTTTTTCCGGCCAATATTTATACCATAATGGCAAATAATTTTCCTACAGGCTTTAATGCAACAGGCTTACCTCCGGGTTTAAATATCAATTCCAGTACGGGTGCAATTACAGGTGTACCTACAACTTTTGGTACGTATAATGTAAGTATCAGTGCAAGCAATGCTGCAGGTACCGATACCAAAATTTTACAAATTATAATTGGTGTTGAAGGCTGTAATACAGTAACCAACAACACAGTATATTGGAATTTTGATAACGGTGATGCAAACTTATTTAGCACTAGTCCTAACCCAATTTTAAATTTACCAAACAATAGCATATCGGCCATTACACTAGGAAATGGACATAGTACAAATGCTGCATTTAATGCCCCATCTCTATCAACTACATCTCCAAGTAATACATATAGTGGCTTTAGTGCTAATAATAATATTATGGCGAGTTGTAAGCTTGGTGTTTTAGATATAAATACATCAACTTATTTCCAGTTTACGCTTACGCCTGTAGCTGGTTTTAATAGCCGCCTTAGCGGTATTGAGTTTGGCTACAGAAGTACAGGTACTGGGCCAGCAAATTATAGCCTAAGAAGCAGTGCCGATAATTATGCAAGTGATATTTCAACCGGCAGTTTAAATGTTACAGGTACTGCAACATGGTCTAAAATAACAGTTCCTAGTTTTGGTACACTACCTACAGAAGCCAACCCTGTTACTTACCGTATTTACGGATTTGGCGGTACAGGTACACCACCGCCAGTTGGTACACCGTCTGCTAATTGGCGAGTTGATGATGTAAAAATTACCTTAGATGTAATTACCACTGCTCCTATTAAATATACTGTAACCAGCAGCGCAACAAGTTACTGTGCAGGTGGCACAGGTGTAAACGTAGGCTTAAGCAATTCACAAATAGGTATAAATTATCAACTGGTATTAAATGGCACTACAAATATTGGCACTCCAATAGCTGGTACAGGTAGTAGCATTAATTTTGGTTTGCAAACCGCTGCAGGCAATTATTCTGTAGATGCTTACCGAAACGCTACCAATTGTTTTTCTGATATGTTAAATAATGTAACAATTACTATCGACCCTGTAAACACCTGGACAGGCAGCCTAAGCACCGCTTGGGAAACACCTGGTAATTGGGCTTGTGGCACAGTACCCAATGCAAGCACCACACAAATTAATATCCCTAGCGCCCCAGCTAATCAGCCTGTTTTAAATAGCAATGTTTTAATTTCAGGGATTTTAAATTTACAAAATACGGGCTCAACCCTTAGCATCAACGGCAATACCTTAACCTTAAATAACACCATTATTGGTAGCGGTAGCTTAATAGGTTCGGCCACATCAAACCTAGTTGTAGATAACGAAACTGGGGCAGCCTTTAACCTAAACTTTAACCAAACTAGCGCAAGCAACCGCACCTTAAATAATTATACCCAAAACCGCAATGCTACCGTAACCCTTAGTAGCCCACTATGGATAAACGGCGTAGTAAATAATACCAGCAATACTGGCGTATTGGCATCGGGTACTGGTGCAGGCAACCTTACCTTGCTATGTACAGCAAGCAAGGTATCGGGCATAGCGTACTTAAATGCAGGTGCCGATGTTAGTGGCAATATAAACGTACAATCATACTTTACAGGTGGCCCGCAAGCAACCAAACGTGGCACCCGCATGATAGCCTTCCCCGTAAGGGATAACCAAGCATCGCCTAAGTATATTTTTGAGCAAATAAAAAGCCAAATGTTTTTTACTGGCCCAGGCAATACAGCCAATAATTTCGACCTAGGCGGTGCCGACCGCCCCAATGCCACTACCATGGTTACCCAAGATGAGTATAAACCACAAGCCGTTTACGCCTTTACCCCTATTGGCAACCTGCTTACACGTACCATACCCGCTACCGCTTATTTCTTTTTTTACC
The DNA here is from genome assembly GCA_013298995.1 of Sphingobacteriales bacterium. Taxonomy (GTDB): domain Bacteria; phylum Bacteroidota; class Bacteroidia; order Sphingobacteriales; family Sphingobacteriaceae; genus Pseudopedobacter. The sequence goes on from JAAFJW010000010.1 coordinate 7,637, forward strand.
GTGGCGATAGAACCACCAATGTTTTTAACAAACTTAACCAGCCTTTTGCCGACCCCGAAAATGTTACCGTTACCTATAACGGCCCTATTAATAAAGGCAATATTGATATAGGCGTTACCAACACCGCCAACGTGGGCGATAATTATAACGGTATATGCGCCATAGGCAACCCCTACCCTTCTATTATTGATTTTGATGCTTTCTTGGCCGATAACACCTCAAGACTCGAAGATATTATATCCATAATAAAACCCGACCGTACAGGTCAAATTACCAAAGTAGGCAATGTAAGTACCAATAATAATTTTAACGAGCCTAATGGCTCAATATTTAATAACCCCAGTACTGGCATACGCTATGTACAACCCTGCCAATCGTTTTATGTAAAAGTAAAGCCTGGGCAAAGTGGCCTAGTATCGTTTAACGAACTACACAAAACAAGCAGCATTACCACACCTGCCCGCTTGCTAGGTAGGCCTAGCTCACCCATACTTAGCCCTAGGTTAATGGTAAAAAAACAACTTTCGGTACAGCCCGAAACCCAACAAGTATTAATGATTGCCATTAGCGATAATACCATAAACAACGAAACCGCTATAATTTTTAAAAATGGCTACCTAGCAACTTACGAAGGTGCCGATGCCCCATTATTAACCACCCCATTATTAAACTGCGCCACCCTAAGCAGCGATGGCGTGGCTATGGCCATAAACCTAATGCCCGATGTAACTGATGTAAGCACCGTTAAATTACTGGTAAACAGCGAAACATCGCAACAAAACCTAAAATTAAACTTTAAAGGTTTAAGCCATTTTAGCAACCAAAATATGGTATTAAAAGATAAATATTTAAACAAAAGCCAGCCTTTAGATAACGTAACCAGCAATTATGTTTTTGGTATTGATAAAACTGTAGCCGCATCGTTTGGTAGCGAGCGGTTCGAACTACAAATAAGCCCCAAAGCAGTATTGGCATTACATATTACAAAATTTGAGGTTGTAGGTAAAAACAATACCGCCCTATTAAAATGGGAAGTAAGCAGCAATAAAGAAATACAAAAATTTGAAATCGAAAAATCTGATGATGGAATTAATTTTAGCAAAACAGGCGAAACATTTACCCACACCAATACACAAAATAATAGCTACACTTTCGTGGATAATTACCCATACCCTATTACCTACTATAAAATAAAACAAGTAAATACCACAGGTAGCGATTACAGCCCAATTGCAGTATTAAACAACAGCATTAAAAACCCCAATACCGATTACCAAATATATCCTACCAATGTTAGCGATAAGCTAAATATAAACTGCAAAAGCAATTTACCCATTATGCTTAATATCCAAATTATAAGCCTTAATGGAAATATAATACATACATACCAAGCCTCACAAGCCAGTACTTTGCAAGTATCTACACAACAATTAAAAGCTGGTATGTATATCGTAAAAATAAGCAATGCCGAAACCAAAGAAAATTTATACATTAGCAAAATTACGAAGCGGTAAATGAAAATCCTTAGCTATAAATAAGTTATTGTGGTATGCTTAACGTTTTCGGGCTTTGCGAAGGTGGCGATTTTTACCACAAATGTTGATGCGGAGAACCAAGCTTTGTTTAACCACAAATGTTTCTTCGGAGCACTGAACCGCCAATTTGCCAAGCCCGTGTTAGAGGTAGGTGTTTTATTTATTTGAACTGAATCTTTATTTTATTAATTTTGGTATATATTTAGCTTTTTACATTAGGTCAATTAATTAAATTTTTATTATGTCTAATTTACATTTAAGAGCTGATTTAGGTTTCGGTAATGGAAAATATCACGTTGGTCTTTCATTAGTGGAGTTTGAAGAAGATAATGTAACCATAATATACTCTCCTGCGTTAGATTTAAGTGGATATGGCTATAATTACTCTGAAGCAAAGCATTCTTTTGCTGAAGCTTTACATGAATTTTTTAGATACACTAATAATAAAAACACCTTAGATAAGGTCCTTAAAGATTTAGGTTGGAATGTTAAAGACTCTAAAAAGAAACCAAAATTTAATCCTCCAAAAGATTCCGAATTAATTGTTTTAAATCCAATGTATAATGAAATTGTAAATAACAAAAGTTATAAAGTTTCAAGAGAAGATGTTGAATTTTCTTATTAAATTTTATGTCCACTCAACATTTAAGAAATATTCCACTTAAACTTTATAGAGATTTTTTGACATCCCAAGGTTGTATTTGTAACAGAACAAATGGATGACATGAGCATTGGTCAAGGGCTGATTTATTAAGACCAATAACGGTTCAATCACACGTTGATCCAGTTCCTGAATTTATAATTAAAAACGCTCTTAAACAGTTGGGACTAACTAAAAAAGATTTTATTGATTGGATTTAGTTCGTTTTTAATCTCAACGTCATTAACATTTACCGGTAACTATGTACTTAAAACGAAATTACAAATTTTATCATCCATACATCAAAAATAACTAGCTACATGCAAATATTTTATTTTTTTATTTATCAGTATTTGGGGAAGCATTTTGCAATGATTTTAATGAAATAAACTACAGCTTTTTTAAAACATTGCAAAAAAAATCGTTTTTTTTTGGATTAAACAGAACATGAAGAATGAAACAAAAAAAAACATTACATGAGAAAGCGTTTGATACTGTAAAACTTTTAGAGCTATCAAAGACAAAATAGCTGTGGAAATAGCAAATATGAATTTTGAGCAAATCAAAGAATACTTGAAAGAAAACAGTGCAAAACTATATGCCAAATAGCATAGCCAACAACATTAGGATATATTATTAGGATAATGTAAATAAAAATTTTTATTTTGCGTTGCTTTAACATACCTTTAGGCTTAGGTTATATTTAACTTAACTGTATTTTAGGCAAAAAAATGTAAAAGAAATTTTATTTTAGCGCAAACATATTTATTTTATCAAAAACCGATTAAATTATTAAATAAGATATATGGATAACAATTACAAAAAGTTTTTATTGGGGAATAGCAAAGTTTTTAAAATAAAGAGCAAGTTGAGAGGCTTTTTATTATTTTTTGTAGCACTATTGAGTTTTCAAAGTAATTTATTTGCTCAAATAACCAGCGTTAGCCTAACACCTACTAACCCCCAATGTGCTGAATACGATAACGGATCTATATTGGTTACTGTTGTTGGAGGCACAGCCCCATACACTTATTTATGGAATGATGGATTTACATCATCTCTCCCAACTCGCCCAAATTTAAAAGCTGGTACTTACTCGGTAGTAGTTACAGATAATGTTGGTGCTACATTCCCTGCACAATCAAGTACATTAACTGATCCAGCTAAAATGCAAGCTATTGGTGCAGGTTTAGGTGTTGTTGATGTAGATTGTTTTGGTAAAGCAACTGGTTCAATTGAAATCTCTATATTGAACAGTGTAGGTACCGTTACATATAAATGGACAAAAAATGGAGTTATTGTAGGAGGCAATAGCCCAAAATTACCTGACATCTCTGCTGGTACTTATAGTTTACTTGCTACCGATTCGAGAGGTTGTTTTACTGCACCCACATTTCCAATATCACAACCTACAGAAATTATAGTTTCAGAAGTACCAGGCTCGCATGTAAACAATACCGACTTTGGACAAAATAATGGTGTAATAAAATTAAATGTTACTGGTGGTGTTTCGGCGGCTAACCCCACGCCTACTTTTACCTACTTATGGAATGATGGAAATACAGATAAAGAGCGGTCTGGTTTAGCATCAGGCACATACACTGTTACTGTTACAGATAATAAAGGATGTTCGAAAATTTATGAATCTAAGATTTTACCTTTGTCACCTTTTTTGGTAACTGGCGAATCTACGAATAATAAGTGCTTCGCATCACCAAACGGAAGCATAACAATTGCATTTAAAGATGGCGTACCACCCTACAAATTCAAATGGAGCGACCAAGCTACTTTTGTAAACAATCCTAACAGATCTATTCTATCGGCAGGTACTTACACTCTAACAGCGCAAGACGCCAATGGTTTAGGTGCTATTAGAACTTTATCATTTACCATTACCGAACCACCCCTATTATCATTTACCAAAACATTCACTAGCAACAAATGCTTTGACCAAACAAGTGGTGTAATAAATTTAGAAGTAACAGGTGGTGTAGCTCCTTACCGTTATATATTAAATGGAGTTACATCAGCACCTTTTACTGACAATAATGTTTCTATACCTAATTTAGCTTCGCGTAATTATTCAGTTTCAATTATTGATAATGGTGGTTGCCCTACCCCAGCGCAAAGTGTGGATATATTGCCATTAAAGGCTTTGGCTTTTAAAAAGCAACAACCTGTACTAGTAAGATGTAACGATGATTTTTCTGGTGCTATTATTGTTACAGTCGAAGGTGGATTAGAACCTTATACCTATAAATGGTCGAACGATGTAAATAACAATACCAATGAAAACCGCAACATCCCCGAAGGGTCTTATAGCTTAATAGTTTCGGATGCTTTAGGATGTATTTTACCAACTTATACTGTAAATCTTACAAGAGAAGCCTCAGCAGTTACCATTGAAGAATCTACTTTAGTAGGTACGCATATAGATAATACCTGTTTTAATAACGCAGATGGCACATTACAAAAAAACGGTAAAGCTAGCATTATAATTACTGGTGGTCTTGCACCTTACACATACACATGGCTTTTAGATGAGCAAGCTATTCCCTCACCCACAGATAGAGATTTATCAGCTACTACTTTAAGTGTTGATAATTTAGCTTCGGGTAAATATAAACTTGTGGTTACTGATAAGCTTGGATGTGCTTCGTTACCTTTAACTATTGATATTAAGCCTATAAAACCCATAAATAGTAATCCTATTATTAAAAACGAAAAATGTTTAGGTAAAAAAAATGGGGAAATAACATTAAACCCAACAGGAGGAACACCACCTTATACCTATGTGTGGGGGAATAAAATACCTTTAGCTCAACGAGGTAATTCAACTGTATCCTCTTTAGCACCTGATACCTATACTTTAAGAATATTTGATTTTAAAAATTGTCTTTTAGATACTGCAATCACCATCCTGCCCGCCACACCTGTTGAAATTAGTGATGAAATAAGGATAATTTTACCTAATTGTGATGGCAGTGTACCGTTTTCAACCATTAAAGTACCTATTGAAGGTGGCGAGCCCGATTATACCTACACATGGTCCACCGCCGACCCTAAAACAGGTGCAATTATTGCTAATTTACCCGCTGTACCCGAAAACCCTTTATTGCCCAATGATATAGCTTATAGAGAAGGATTGCCTGCTGGTTATTATGTATTAACCGTAACCGATGCCAATGGTTGCGAAACAAAGCTTCCAAAATTTGATGTTGCCAATGTTTTAAATGCTTTTGAAATAAAAGCGGTAAGCTGTGGAGCGGCAAATAATGCCATTACGCCCGACCCATTAATGTCGCCCAATGGTGATGGCATAAACGATTTCTTTAGTATAAATGGTATCGAAAACTTCCCCGATAACCAAGTAATTATTTATAACCGTTACGGCACCGAAGTATTTACCCGCAAAAGGTACAATAATGTGGATAGGATATTTAAAGGCATAGCCAATTCGGCTGTAACAAATACAGGGGTTGATTTGGTAGATGGCGTTTATTTTTACACCATCCGTACAGTGCAGGATAAAAAACCCCGCTTAAATAAAGGTTATATCATCATTAAACGATAACGCTTACATCACAATAGTAAATGTTTTTTATAAAAACTAACGATTTTAAAAATATGATAATTAATGCTACCGCAACTTTTAAGCTGGCTTACAAAAAGTGTATATTCATAGGTCTTTTTATTTGTGCAATAAGCCCATTACAGGCACAACAAAAACCCCAATACACACAATACATGTTTAACCCTATGGCCATTAACCCATCGTTTATGGCTATGGACGAAATGCTAAACATTACCTTACTGGGCCGTAGCCAATGGGCAGGCTTTGATGGTGCGCCTAATACACAAACGGTATCTATGCACACGCCTTACAAAACCTCCAATAGTTTTTACGGTGCCATGCTTACCCGCGATAATATAGGCCAAGTAATTACCGAAACGGGTGGCAACCTAGCCTTTAGCCGCAGGGTAAGAATAGGTGATATATCGTGGCTAGCCATGGGCGTAAATGGTGGTTTTAGTTATTACCATGCCTTGTATAGCCAAGCCAGCCAAACCAGTATTGGCGACCAAACTTTTTTAGACGAAAGAAACACCCGCATGAACCTAGGCATGGGTTTGGTGTTTTTTAATAAAAAATATTATTGGGGAGTTTCGTCGCCACATTTTTACGGCCGTGATATTTCCGACTCGCGTAATGCCAATACAGCAACCGCTTTTAGGCCACAATTTTTAATGCAAACAGGGGGTATATTTAAACTAGCAAACGATTATAAACTTAGGCCAAGCGTATTGGTAAAATATGTAGATGGCTCGCCTGCAACATTTGATTTGAATGCCAATTTATTAATTAAAGACCTGTATTGGTTTGGTGCAGGTTACCGCTACCAAGATAGTTTTTCGGTGCTGGCATCGGCTTATATTACCCCTACTATATTAATAGGTTACTCGTACGATATTCCAAATTTTAACAACCCTAATTCGGCCAGAAAAGCATCGCATGAGTTGATGCTACAATTTAGGCTACCTGTAAAAGGTAGAGATCCTTTGGCTTGTTTCTTCTAAAAATATGGGTTTAAAAGAGGCTTAAATTTACATCACAAAAAAGGATTAATGATGGTTAACTGTTTGTTAACTATTAATTTGTGATGCATATCTTCGGTATATAAAATATCACAACCAGCTTCTAATGCAGATGCTACCACGATAGCATCAAATAGTTGGAAATCATACTTTTTTATTAGTTCAAAACTATTATAATAAACAATTTGCGAATTGGGATAAAATTTACACGTTTCTAATACTTGAGTAACTATATATTCACAAGATATTTTTTTTATCTTCCATTTATAAAGTAATACATTTATAAATTCGCTTAAATTTTGTGAACTAATATTTGGATTTTTATCTATAATTTGAATAGCAATTTTTTGTTTTCTTTTGTCGGTTTCATCTAAGCTATACAACAAAATATTGGTATCAATAGCACATAAGCTATGGGTAGTCATTTGCTTCTGTTCTATTAAATTTATAACCACCTGTATTAAATGTATAGCCTTTAATCTTGGAAGCAAAGCTTACTTTTTTAGTTGCAGTATTTTCCAATTTTGGCTTTTTGACTTCAAAAGCTAAAATTTCTATATTTTTACCTCTCAACTCAATAGGAATTGTGATTTCGTAAGTAGGCGTATTAACTGTTGTTATTTCTCTATACATTTTTACACTTATTTAATTTCGAATATACTAAAGTTTCGCCACATTAAAAAAAACTCGTAGTGTACATAATTTATCAACCATAAAAAGGGGATAATATTGTACAAAAAAACCACTACGTTGGATAACGTAGTGGCCATATATTAGGTTTATAATTAGATGTCGGGAGGTGTTAAAAATCTTCGTCGGCTTTCATGCTTGCCGCATCTGGATTGTATTCGTATCGTTTTTCTTCTACTTCTTGATTTTCTTTAACGTAGTTTAAAGTTTCTATCAAGCCTTCGCTAAATTTTTCGAAATCTTCTTTGTATAAAAATATTTTATGTTTAACGAATACGCCGTCTTCTAACCTTTTTTTACTTTCGGTAATGGTTACATAATAATCGTTGGATCGTGTAGCTTTTACATCAAAAAAATAGGTTCTTTTGCCTGCCCTCACTTTTTTAGAAAATACTTCTTCTCTATCTTTATTATCGTAATCTGCCATTGCGTATGGTAAGTAAATTTATTTTTATTTGCGAGGCTAAATAAAGAAATAAAATACCGAAGTTCCAAATGGTATTTTATTGAAATTATAATTTATTATTATTTTTATTTAGTGAAATTTACACAAGAACTTGAAATACAAAGTTTTAAACCATAAAAATAAACAGAAATTGGCAAAAAACTAAAATTTATATACAAATTAATATTTCATATAAAGCTAAACTACTATAGCTGAAGTGAGCATTGTAAAATTTTGTACCACCGAAATTGGTGTATTTGTGGCAAATAAATAAAAGCTAAGCCTTAAAGCTAGGTGATAATAGCCACGAATACACGAATGTACCACTAACATAAAAACAAAGAGCAAGCCAATGTTTTTATACGTTTTGGCTTTGTAGCGATTGCTGGCTTTGGAATAAATTGGCATACGTTCCTTTTAAAGCCATTAAATGGTGGTGGTTGCCTTGCTCTACAATGTGGCCATTATCTAGCACAATAATATTATCGGCATTTTTGATGGTTGATATACGGTGGGCAATAATAATACTTGTTTTATTTTGCATTACTCGGTTTAGGTTTTGTAATATTTCTTCTTCGGTTTGGGTATCTACGGCCGATAGGCAATCGTCAAAAATGAGTATTTTGGGTTGCTTAATAATGCCACGGGCTATAGATATACGCTGTTTTTGCCCGCCAGAAAGGGTAATGCCTCGTTCGCCTATTAGGGTTTCAAATTTTTTATCGAAACCCATAATATTATGGTAAACGGCGGCATCTTTGGCGGCATTAATAACATTGGGCATATCCAATGCATCGTTACCAAAGGCTATGTTACGGGCAATGGTATCGGAAAACAAGAAAACATCTTGCGGTACAAAACCTATTTGGTTACGGTAATGATACAGGTTTATGGCTTTAATATTGTGGTTATCAATAGTAATTTGGCCATTTGTAACATCGTACATGCGCATGAGTAAATTGGCAATGGTTGATTTGCCCGAGCCTGTTTTACCTATTATGGCTGTAACCGAGCCTTTTTTAACCTCGAACGAAATGTTTTGTAAGGCTTTTATGCCCGTATCGGGGTAGGTAAATGAAACGTTTTCGAAGCTGATATTGCCCTCAATTTTGGGGCTATCGAGGCTTGGGTTTATAATATCTGGTGGGGTTTTTAAAAACTCGTTGATTCTTTTTTGCGATGCTGCCCCTCTTTGTATCAGCGAAGTAACCCAGCCTAGCGATGTTATAGGGAAAGTAAGCTGGTTTACATACACGATAAATTCGACAATGTTACCCGCCGTTATACTGCCCGAAATAACTTTTAAACCACCTACATAAACGGTAATTAGGGTACTTAGGCCTACCATCATTAGCATTAGCGGAAAAAATAAGGCTTGTGTTTTTACCAAATCGAGCGATTCTTGCTTGTAATTTTCGCTTTGCGCATTAAAGCCCATACGCACATAGCCCTCTCGGCTGTACGATTTTATTACCCTGATGCCCGAAAATGTTTCTTGTACAAATGCCGATAAGGTGCTTAAACGTTGTTGTATTTTTTCGCTTTTGCTATTTATTAGGCTATTAACTTTGTAAATACTAAGCACTAAAATAGGTAAAGGTAGCAGGCAGTAAACGGTAAGTTGGGTATTTACGCTTAGCATGGCAATAATGGTGAGCGCAAAAAGTACCACCGTATTGATGGTGTACATAATGGCTGGGCCAATGTACATGCGCACTCGCCCTACATCTTCGGTGGCTCGGGCCATTAAATCGCCGGTATTGTTTCGGCGGTAAAAAGAAAGCGAAAGCTGTTGGTAATGGCTATAAATTTCGTTTTTTAAATCATACTCTATGTACCTAGAGGTTAAAATAATGGTTTGGCGCATAAAAAACAAAAACATTCCTCGTATTAAAGCCAATAGCAAAACCAAGGCACCAAACAATAGCAAGCTGTTTGCAAATACTTTATAAACGATTGCTTGGCGGTTAAACCCACTAAAGAGTTGGTAAAGCGCAATGTTTTCGGTTACCAAATCAAAGGCTAAGCGTATTACTTGCGCTGGTAATACGGCAAATAGGTTAGATAAAATTACAAACAGAGCACCAGGCAATAACTTAAAGCGGTATTTATAAAAAAATTTATTAAGGTAGGCTAGCTCTTTCATTTATATTTTGGGGGTGTGGTAAACGAATGCTATGGTTTATTGTTCAAAAAATTTTCTACTTTATGTTTCAATTCGGTTTCAAATTTTCGGAAAGCCGGTAATTGCCTTAAAACATTAAAGTTTTCGATATTTTGGGCAACTAAATGTACCGCTTGGTGTACGTTAAAATTTTTTAGTTGCCTGCCTTTTAAACCACTCACCTGTTTTAGCAAATCGTGTAAAACAACTTTAGGATTTATGTTTTCGACTTGCTTTAACGTTGGTAATTTTATTTCTGCTTTATAGTTTCGGTTACCTGCTGCTTTTTTAATGGCATTTTTATCAAATAATAACCAGGCTTCCATCATTTTTATGGGTATTAGGCATACTGTATTTGAGATATTATGGGCGGGTAACTGGGATTGTATTTCTTGTAACCTTTCTTCAATGATTGTTTTGGTGTTTGATTCTGCATCTCGATGGTAAAAAAGAATATCGAATGGAAAATAATCAGTTGCAAACCTTACACGAGATTTAATGTCTTTATTTTGGGGTGGCGATTGGTGTGGTCTAAAATCAGCAAAAGTACCTTTATTAGGTATTTTTGGGTATAAATCGTCTAACAACCATTTTATAATGTTTAATAAAGTTTTATCCGAGCTGCCATCGGCTATCAATGTGTATCGTATCATTTAAAAATATTGAAATGGCATTTGGTACTGACCCACATTTTCGGCTACTGTTTTTCTCTTCTTTTTTATAGGTGTTATAATAGCGTTATTATCATTATTGGTTTGTTCTAAATTAGCCAAGCTATTTGATTCTAAATATGCCAAAATTTCTCCTTTTGATGTTGTATCTACAAGACTATGCTTGGTTTTCCAGGTACATCCTAATGCCGAAAAACCAGTATATTTTATTTTTTTGTTGGCTTGAGGTATGTACATTTCTTTTTCGGTTGCTAAATACAAGCTATCGTCTGAAACTGTACGTACCACCAAAGGCGAATGCGAGTTTATAATTACTTGACGAAGCGGGTTATTTTCATCAACCTCATATTCTGTATCGGTTGCTATTTCTTCTAACAGCCTAACCATTTGTTCTACTTTTTTTGGGTTTATTCCGTTTTCGGGCTCTTCTAAGCAAATTAAACTGCTGCTTAGGCTATCTTCTTTTATAATTGCTAAGCCCAAAAAACGCAATGTGCCGTCTGATAATGATTGTGCAGGCAAAATCAAACCATCTTTAAATTTAATTTGTAAGGTTAATAAATCCCTTTTATCATCTTTATCAACATCAATTTCATCCACATTGCTTACCAGTTCTTTTAGCTTATTGGTAAGTGTTTGGTAAACATCGCCCTCTTTTTTCTCGCTATTTAACCTAAATAATGTTGCCGGTAAATTATTGCCACTAGCGGTTATTTCGGCATTTTTTACCTCATAAATAGAATTTGGTTGGCGCAGGGCACTGGGTTCAAATTGCAACATTACCCAATTACGCATTTCTTGGCGAACCAAAAAAGCCGTAGGCGATTCGGCTGTTACGGTTGATAACAGGGTTCGTGGCATTTTTTCGGCAATAAAATCGGTTGTACGCCCTTTATTACCATCTTGGTGAAGTTTTATTTTTTCGTTTTCGGTAGATATAAAAGGAATTTTTGTAGATCGTCGTCCTTCCAAAACAGAATTTAGCCATTCTTTTTTAAACTCAAAAAACAGACTGCTTTTAGTATCTGTTTGGGTAAGGGGCAATAGTTCTTCTTTTATTATTTCAATGGGTTCTTTATCGCTATTTTCGTTGTTTAATTTAAGCTCAAGTATGTAGCGCAAGCTGGTAATAGTGGCTTTTGCCACTTGACCCAAATCATCAACGGTTTGTTTTGGTACCAACATATCCACCTCAAAATACATTTTATCGTAGTGATACTCTCCTGCTTTAAAAAATATATCTTTTATATTGGCATGTTTTTGATTTTCGCTACGGATAGATTTAGCTGCGTGTAAAATTGTGTTATCGGCTAGTTTTGATAAAAACAGTAAAGCATCAAAAAAATTAGATTTACCAATTGCATTTGCTCCTGCAATACAGGTAAATGGCCCAAAATATAAATTGGTTTCGAGCAAACTTTTAAAACCATTAATATGTATCCTTGTAACCATAAGTTAAACTCGGTTAATTATTTTTTATTTTTTTGTAATTTTTACCCAATGTAACACAATTTTTATAAAAAATGCCCTTAGCAAGCAACCCTACCCTCCTTTTATTCCTTTTACAAAAGCATCAATATGTGCCAAATAATCATCTTTACCTGCCAATGTTTTCACAAATGCACTGCCTACAATAGCACCATTGGCATATTGGTTGGCTCGGGTAAAGCTGGCATTATCAGATATACCAAAACCTATAATTAGTTTATTTTTAAGGTTCATATCTTTAACACGCTGGTAATAAGCACTTATATCGTCCGATACGTTTAGGCTTTTGCCCGTAGTGGCCGATGAAGATAGCATATAAATAAAGCCATTAGATAGTTCATCTATTTTTCTGATTCTAGCTTCGGAGGTTTGCGGGGTAATTAAAAATATGTTGCTTAACCCATTATCTTCAAAATAGGGTTTATAAAACTCCTCGTATTCCTGTAGCGGTAAATCGGGTACAATAATGCCATTAACTCCTACCTCGGCGGCTTTTTTACAAAAATTTTGTACCCCGTATTGCAGCATTGGGTTGGCGTATCCCATTAATAAAACAGGTATTTTTACGCTTGGGCGGAGGTTTTTTAACTGCTCAAATAAAACGTTTAATGTCATCCCGTTGGCAATGGCTTCTTCGGAGCTTTTTTGAATTACAGGGCCATCGGCCAAGGGGTCCGAGTATGGGAAACCTATTTCCAAAAAATCGGCACCAGCTACTTCTAAGGCTTGGGCAATGGGTAAAGTGGCCTCTAATTTTGGGTAGCCTGCTGTGTAATAAACAGATAATATATTGCTTTGCTTACGCTGAAAAAGTTGTTGGAGTGTGTTCATTACAGTTTAAAATAAGTCATAAAAGTATCTAAATCTTTATCGCCCCTGCCTGATAGGCAAATAACTGCTACATCATCTTTTTTAAAAGCAATGTTTTCTAATGCAGCTAAAGCATGGCCAGTTTCTATGGCAGGAATAATGCCTTCTAATTTGCTACAAAGCATACAGGCTTGCATGGCTTGGTCATCGGTAATGGCTACATAGTTTACCCGTTTTACTTTGTGTAAGTGTGCGTGTTGTGGGCCTATGCCTGGGTAATCTAAACCTGCCGAAATAGAGTAAGGTTCAATAACTTGGCCATCATCTGTTTGCATTAAAATGGTGCGAGAACCGTGTAAAACCCCTTCCCTACCCAATATTGATGTTGCTGCCGAGTGGCCCGAGTTTACGCCCAAGCCTGCTGCCTCGGCGGCTATTAATTGTACGTTTTCATCATCCAAAAAATGGTAAAACATGCCCATTGCATTGCTGCCACCACCTACACAGGCCAGTACATAATCTGGTTGGGAAGTGCCCGTTTGTGAAAATAATTGTGTTTTAGTTTCTTCGGATATGATGGATTGAAAAAGGGAAACCATCTCAGGATATGGGTGTGGCCCTACCACGCTACCAATAATATAATGGGTATCTACTGGGTTGTTTATCCAATCTCGCATGGCTTCGTTGGTGGCATCTTTTAGGGTTTTACTGCCCGATGTGGCGGGTATAACCGTGGCACCCATCATTTTCATACGGGCTACATTGGGTGCTTGGCGTTTTATATCCACCTCGCCCATATAAATTACACATTCTAAACCTTTTAATGCACAAACGGTTGCGGTTGCTACACCGTGTTGGCCTGCACCAGTTTCGGCAATAATGCGTTTTTTACCCAAGCGTTCGGCCAAAATAATTTGCCCAATGGTGTTGTTAATTTTATGTGCACCAGTATGGTTTAAATCTTCGCGTTTTAAGTAAATTGTAGCACCGTAACGCTTCGACAATCGTTCGGCGTGATACAAAGGCGAAGGCCTGCCTACATAATTTTTAAGCAAATCTTTGTATTCGGCCTGAAAAACAGGTTGATTTATTATAGATAAATAGCTATTGCGTAAATCTTCAATATTGGGGTATAACATTTCGGGTATGTAAGCACCTCCAAAATCGCCATAATACCCTTTTTCGTTAATTCTATATTTCATTGTTTTTTAAATAAAAAAATGCTTTTTCTAATTTTATTGTATCTTTTATGCCAGGTTGGGTTTCAAATTTTGAATTCAAATCGACCCCAAAAAGCTGCGGATGTTTGATATTTTTAATCTCGGCTAAGTTATCTAAACTTATGCCACCGCTCAAAAAAAACGGAATATTTAATTTATACTTACTTAACAATTGCCAGTTAAATTGTTTGCCACTACCGCCATGTATTTCGGTTTTGGTATCCCACAAAAAATAATCTACCACGTTTTGGTAAGCCACTAACTGTTCCCAATCAAAATCATCGGCTATGCCAAAAGCTTTTATTAGGGTTAGCCCCGATGCTTTTATGGTGGCACAAAATGTAGGCGATTCGTTACCATGAAGTTGTACAGCCTGCATCCCATATAAATGGGCAAATTCTATTACTTCGGCTTCGGTAGCGTTTACAAAAACCCCTGTTTTTATAGTTTGCTTAGGTATTGATGCTAGTACGGATTTATCAAAATCTAAACCTACAAAGCGTTTGCTTGGTGGATAAAAAATAAAACCCATAAAATCGGGTTGCAAGGCGTTTAAGTGCGCTATATTATCGGCATATTTCATGCCACAAACTTTTATTTTTAAGGGAATTGATGTTGGTTTTTGCATTATATTTTAGGTTTTGAGAGGATTAAGCTAATATAGTTTGCATACTTAATCAGCCTATTACCTACTTAATTTTTTAATTTCTTTGTCTAAATCAGATACGTATTTTTTATCCTGTATAATCCTAAATTGCTCATATTCTAAATACGCTTTTTCAACAGCTTGTTCGTGGGTAATATTCCCTGCATTGGGTAAAATATCCAAACTATTACTATCCAAAAATTTATTGGTTCGTTCTAACCAATCTTTCATATTCATCACTTGATTTCTTCGGGCACTAAACTCGGCTAAATCCAAAAAAGCACTCACCAATAAATTTAAGTCGCCAATTTCATTTTCGGCTAAATAATTTTTAGCAATACTTACATCGCTTTTCAATATTTTACCTTCTGGCGAGTTTTTCCAAGATGTTAAACCCATAAAATCTTTAGATTTATCTACCCTATCATATATTAGTTCGGCAACTGTTTTACCTGTAATGGCAAAATGTAGTTTGTTTTGCACCATTTTATAAAATAGTTTGGTTTCATGTGAATTTTTATTGTAGTCGGCACTGCATTGTTCAAAAATATCTCCTAGCTTTTGATATAATCTACGTTCGCTATTTCGTATTTCTCTAATACGCTCCAATAGTTCATCAAAATAATCATTTCCAAAGGGTTTACCGTTTTTAAGCATTTCATCGTTTAATACAAAACCCTTTATGATAAATTCTTTTAAGGTTTGAGTAGACCAAATTCTAAATTGAGTAGCCTGTTTTGAGTTTACACGGTAGCCTACGGCTATAATTGCATCGAGGTTGTAAAACTCAATATTTCTTTTTACTTGTCTGGCACCTTCTTTTTGAACAGTTTCCAAAATGGAAGTAGTTGCTTGTTGTTGCAATTCGCCTGTGTCATAAATATTTGCCAAATGTTTACTTATCGCAGGCACCTCTACGCCAAACAATGTTGCAATATCCTTTTGACTTAACCAAAAGTTTTCATTTTGGTAAGTAACATTTATATTCACGTTACCTGTTTCGTTGCTATAAAATATTATTTTATTCTCCATTATTACGCCAATTATATGGCTTTCGCCGATTAATTACACCTTACTACACCGCCAATAAATTATCAAAACTCTGTTTTGCTTTGCCATTTAACAAGGCTTCTTCGGCAATATAAAAACAATCGGCAAAGGTTTTTTCTTTTTCTATGGTTTGTATGGCTAATGCGGCATTGCACAATACTACGTTTGTTTGTTGCGATGTGGCTTTATTGTTTAGTACCGAAGTAAATATTTGTGCGCCTTGGGCTACGGTGCTACCACCTGCAATGCTGGCGGCATTTATTTTATCAAAACCTAAATCATCTATGCTGTAAATTTGCTCGCCACGGTTGCTAAAAGTTTTAAAATCGCAAGTCATAGATACTTCATCGTACCCATCTAAAGCATGTACAATGGTGTAGTTTTTATTGCTTTGTTGGTATAAATAGGCATATAGGCGGGCTAACTCTAAACTAAATACGCCTACCATTTGGTTTTGTGGTTGCAGAGGGTTTACCATAGGCCCTAGCATATTAAAAAATGTTTTTACGCCCAATTCTTTACGTATGGGGGCAACGGTTTTCATGGCTGGGTGAAAAAGTGGTGCGTGTAAAAAGCATATACCCGCTTGGGTAAGGCTTTGGTTTAACACGGCTTCATCATTAGTAAATTTATAGCCCAAATATTCCATTACGTTTGATGAGCCACAGCCTGATGATACCCCGTAATTACCGTGTTTGGCCACTTTATAGCCTGCACCAGCCACCACAAACGATGCCAAGGTGGAGATATTAAAAGTATCTTTACCATCGCCACCTGTACCGCATAAATCAATTAAATTATAATCTTTAGCTAAATTTAGGGGCAAGCAAAGTGCTAGCATGGCTTCTCTAAAGCCTGATAATTCTTCAACGGTAATGGTGCGCATACAATAGGCGGTCATAAACGCTGCTACCTGTGCGGTGTTAAATTTACCTTCGGCAATTTGGGTTAAAATTTCTTTAGACTGGCTTGCGCTAAAGGTTTTTTGACTAAATAAATGGTTTAAAATATCTTTCATTTTATTGATTTTGTAGTAAATAAAAAAGGGTAACCTACTGGCAACCCTTCTTTTATATAAAATTAAAATACACGGTTTAGCCTACAATTTAATGCAAAGCCACCAACTTATATTTGTATAATTTATTTTCATTTTTTGTAATGCAAATATGGTATATTTTTTGAGAATAGAAAAAGGGAAATAATTTTAATTCACCTTAGCCACCAACTAAAAACGAGATAACCCACGGTTTCAACCCTAGGCTTCGCCCCACCTTTGCGAAACGTTTTCAAAACCTGCTAAATCCAACACACGGTTTACCACCGTTTCTGCAAGTTGGGTTATGGTACTTGGTTTATGGTAAAATGAAGGTACGGCAGGGCAAATAATTCCACCAGCTTCGGTAATGGTTTTCATGTTATTAATATGGATAAGATTTAGTGGTGTTTCGCGGGCTACTAAAATAAGCCTACGGCGTTCTTTCAATATAACATCGGCTGCTCGGGTAAGTAAATCGTCCGATAAGCCACTAGCAATACGGCCTAGTGTACCCATAGAACAGGGTATCACAATCATGGTATCAAACTGTGCCGAGCCTGATGCAAATGGTGCCATAAAATCATTTTTATCGTAAAATTTAAAACCTATGTTTTCATAACTACTATCCTCGAGTTCGTAACGCCATACATCTTTGGCATTATCCGACATTATTACACCTACCTCTTGCACTTGGCTAGTTAATATTTTTAACTTATCGAGCAATATTTTTGCATAAATAGCACCGCTGGCACCTGTGATGGCTATGATAACTTTTTTTGACTTCATAAAATCAATAACCAATAAAGTGAAAATTTGTTTATAAAAAAAGGGCCGAATAACAAGTATTCGACCCTACATCTACCTATGAAAAACATGCCCTTTGAGAGGGCACTACAAATATAGAATTAATTTAATTGTTTAAACAAATAAATTTTAAAATATTTATAATAAATATTTTTTAGCCGTATAATAAGCTATTAAAATCAATATTATCAAATACTTATACAAAAAAAACCTAGGCTTAACAATTTGTTTAAATAAATTTAATCGTTTCAAATTACAGAAAGGTTTGTATTTTTGAACTTAAATAATTCGAATATTTGCAGATGATTAAAAGAAATAAGATAAAAAATTTATTAGTTGAGAGTGAATACGGTAAAAAAGTTACCGTAATGGGTTGGGTAAAAACTTTTAGAAACAACCGCTTTGTGGCATTAAGCGATGGAAGCTGTATGCAAAATATTCAAATCGTATTGGATTACGAAAACTTACCCGATACCCTACTTAAAAGAATTACTACAGGCTGTAGCATAAGTGTTACTGGCCTACTTGTACAATCGATAGGTAAAGGACAAAATGTAGAAATAAATGCCGAAACCGTAGAAATACTGGGCGATTGCGATGCCGAAAAATTTCCACTACAGCCCAAAAAACATAGCCTCGAGTTTTTAAGAGAAAACGCCCATTTACGTTTTAGAACCAATACATTTAATGCAGTATTTAAAATAAGACATGTATTGGCCTTTGCCGTACACGATTTTTTTAACAAGCGTGGCTTTGTATATATGCACACGCCTATTGTAACCGCATCCGATGCCGAGGGTGCAGGCGAAATGTTTAAGGTTACCACGCTCGATTTTGATAATACTCCACGTACCGAAACGGGAGAGGTAAATTTTAAAGAAGATTTTTTTGGCCGAGCGGCAAACCTTACCGTATCGGGCCAGTTAGAAGCCGAACTTGGTGCGATGGCACTGGGCGAGGTTTATACCTTTGGCCCCACCTTTAGGGCCGAAAACTCAAATACAACCCGCCACCTTGCCGAGTTTTGGATGATTGAACCCGAGGTGGCTTTCGCCGATTTAGAAGATAACATGAACCTAGCCGAAGATTTGCTAAAATATGTTATCCAATATGCCATTACACAGTGTGGCGATGAAATTGAGTTCCTAAAAAATCGCTTGCTAGAAGAAGAAAAAAATAAACCACAGGCCGAGCGTAGCGAGCTAGATTTATTACAAAAACTACAATTTTGTTTAGATAATGATTTTGAAAGGCTAACCTATACCGAAGCTATTGATATATTAAAAGCATCAAAACCCAATCAAAAAAAACAATTCAAATATATTATTGATGGCTGGGGCGCCGATTTACAAAGCGAACACGAACGCTTTTTGGTGGAAAAACATTTTAAAAAGCCTGTTATACTTACCGATTATCCCAAAGAAATAAAATCATTTTACATGCGCCAAAATGAAGATGGCAAAACGGTAAGGGCTATGGATATACTGTTTCCTGGTATTGGCGAAATTATAGGTGGCTCGCAAAGGGAAGAACGCTTAGATATGCTTATTAACAGAATGAACGAGATGAATATCCCGCAAGACGAATTATACTGGTACCTTGATTTACGGAAATTTGGCACCGCTCCTCATGCTGGCTTTGGGCTAGGTTTTGAAAGATTGGTGCTATTTGTAACCGGGATGACAAATATTAGGGACGTGATACCGTTTCCTAGGTTTCCAAAAAATGCGGAGTTTTAAATTATTTTAATAAGGTTGGTAACACCCTAAATCGATTAAAAATATATAAACCCAAAAGCCATATAATTTAGGCCATTGCTAATTTAATTGTGAAAGCTAAAATTATTATTCTTTATTTGCGTAAAATTCAATTTGATGGCAAAAAACTTATTAATTGTAGAATCTCCGGCGAAAGCCAAAACAATAGAAGGCTACTTGGGCAAAGATTTTTTGGTAAAATCGAGTTTTGGCCACATTCGTGATTTAAAAAAAGACGATAGTGCCATAGAAACCGAAAATAATTTTAAGCAGCATTACGAAATCCCAGCTGATAAAAAATCGCTTGTTGCCGAGCTTAAAAAACTAGCCAAAGAAGCCGAAATGGTTTGGCTAGCATCGGACGAGGACCGCGAGGGAGAAGCTATTTCATGGCATTTATTCGAATCTTTGGATTTAAAAGAAGCCAAAACCAAGCGTATTGTTTTTCACGAAATTACGCAACCCGCCATTTTAAAAGCCATACAAAACCCTCGAAATATAGATTATAACTTGGTTTATGCCCAACAAGCCCGCAGGGTTTTAGATAGGCTGGTAGGCTTCGAGCTTTCGCCCGTATTGTGGCGCAAGGTAAAACCTTCGCTATCGGCAGGTAGGGTACAATCCGTTGCGGTACGTTTAATAGTTGATAGAGAGCGTGAGGTAAATAAATTTGATAGTGAAGCCGCTTACCGTATTGTAGCCATATTTGCCAACGATAAAAACCAAACTTTTAAAGCCGAACTCGCCCAACGCTACGAAAAAGAAGCCGATGCCGAAAAGTTTCTAAACGATTGCTTAAATGCTACTTTTACGGTAAACAACCTAGAGGTTAAACCTTTAAAACGTAACCCTGCTGCACCTTTTACCACATCAACCTTGCAACAAGAGGCCAGCCGAAAATTAGGTTTTTCGGTTTCCCGAACCATGCAGGTAGCACAAAAACTGTACGAAACAGGTAAAATAACATACATGCGTACCGATTCGGTAAACTTATCGGATACCGCATTAGATGCTGCAGCAAAGGAAATAAAAGCGGCTTATGGTAACAATTACCATCAATTACGAAAATTTAAAACAAAAGCAGCAGGTGCGCAAGAAGCCCACGAGGCTATACGTCCAACCGATTTTAGCAACCACTCTATTTCGGATATGGATGCATCCGAAAAACGCTTGTACGAATTAATTTGGAAACGAGCTATTGCATCGCAAATGAGCGAAGCGCAGATAGAAAAAACCATTGCCAAAATTGGCCTAAGCACCCGTAAAGAAGAACTAACGGCCAGCGGCGAGGTACTAAAATTTGATGGCTTTTTAAAAGTTTATCTCGAAAGCGATGATGAAGAATCGGACGCACACTTAGACGATAGCAAAACCGATAATGCAATTTTACCGCCACTTGCAACGGGGCAAAATGTAAATTTAAACGAGATGAATGCTACCGAACGCTTCTCACGCCCGCCATCTCGCTATACCGAAGCATCTTTGGTAAAAAAATTAGAAGAACTGGGCATAGGTCGCCCATCTACTTATGCGCCCACTATTTCTACCGTACAAAACCGTGGTTATGTAGTAAAAGAAGACCGTGAAGGTAAGCAACGCAATTATAAAACCATACTTTTAAAAGCGGGTAAAATTACCAGCAATACCCTTAGTGAAGTTACAGGAACCGAGAAATCAAAACTTTTCCCTACCGATATAGGCGCAGTGGTAAACGATTTTTTGGTAGAACATTTTAAAGATATTGTTGATTTTAATTTTACAGCTAATGTTGAAAAAGAATTTGACGAAATAGCCAAAGGGATGAAAGAATGGACAGAAATGCTCCACTCATTTTACAAGCCATTTCATATAGATGTGGATAATACCATGAAAAATGCCGAGCGAGCAAATGGCGAACGTTACTTAGGCGAACATCCCGAAAACGGCAAAAAAATTACAGTACGTATAGGCAAATTTGGTCCTTTTGTGCAAATAGGCGAGGCATTGGCCGAAGGCGAAGAGGGCGAAAAACCAACTTATGCCAGCCTACGCAACGGTTTAATGATAGAAAGCATTACGCTTGACCAAGCTTTAGAACTTTTTAAGTTACCAAAATCGGTGGGCGAGTTCGAAGGAAGCGAAGTTAAAGCAAATATTGGCCGCTTTGGCCCTTATGTATTACACGATAAAAAATTTATATCTATACCCAAAGAGATAGACCCATTAGATATTACACTCGAAAAAGCCATCGAACTAATTACCGAAAAACGCCAAAAAGATATTGATAAACTAATAAAAACCTTTACCGAAAATCCCGAAGCAAGTATCGAAAACGGGCGATGGGGACCATTTATACGGTTTGGTAAACTCAATATTAAAATCCCGAAAGGTAAAGAAGTAGAAACCATTACTTATGATGATGTGCTGGCACTAGCCGCAGAAGCCGATAAGGCACCTAAAAAAGGTGGACGAAAATTTGCGAAGAAAAAATAGCTTTATAAGACATAAGACATTCCAAGTTTTAAAAACTTGGAATGTCTATTTGGAATGGAATGTCTAGTTGGAAAGTTTCTAAAACTTGGAAAGTCTAGTTGTAAATTAATCGCTTATATTTGCAAGCTATACAGCATTAAAAATGAGCAAACACGGTAGAATATTAGTAGCCATGAGCGGCGGAGTAGATAGCTCGGTTGCAGCTGTTATGCTACACGAGCAAGGCTACGAAGTTATTGGGCTTACTATGAAAACCTGGGATTACGCATCATCCGGTATAAATAACAAAGAAACAGGGTGTTGTAGCCTAGATTCGATAAACGATGCCCGTACATTGGCCGTTAATTACGGCTTTCCGCATTATATTTTAGATATTAGAGATGAGTTTGGCGATTTTGTGATTGATAATTTTGTGGACGAGTATGTGGCTGGCCGCACTCCAAACCCCTGTGTATTATGCAATACGCACATAAAATGGAATGCGCTTTTAAAACGAGCCAATAAACTAGATTGCGAATTTATTGCCACTGGGCATTACGCCAATATACGCAAACATACAAACGATAGGTATGTAATATCGAAAGGGAAAGACGAAAATAAAGACCAATCGTATGTGCTGTGGGGCGTTACACAAGAAAACCTAGCCCGTACAAAATTTCCATTGGGTTCGTTTGCAAAATCAGAAATTAGGCAAATGGCTTTGGATATGGGCCAAGCCGAACTGGCCAATAAAAGCGAAAGCTACGAAATATGCTTTGTACCCGATAACGATTACCGAGCATTTTTAAAACACCGCCTACCCGAGCTAGAAAACACAGTAAAAGGAGGTGATTTTGTATTAACCGATGGCACAAAAGTAGGTACACACCAAGGCTACCCATTTTATACCATTGGCCAAAGGCGAGGCTTAAATATTGCATTGGGGCATCCCATGTTTGTAACCCAAATACTGCCCGAAAGCAATACCGTAGTGTTAGGCACACAAGATGAATTACAAAAAATGAGTGCCAAAGTGCGTGGTTTAAACTTAATAAAATATGCCAGCATAACCGAACCATTAGAAGCAATAACCAAAATACGATATAAGGATGCTGGAGCGTTAAGTTATATTTACCAAGAAAACGATTTGATGCATATAAACTTTCATCACTCGGTTTCGGGTATTGCACCTGGGCAGTCGGCAGTTTTTTACGAAGGTAACGACCTACTGGGTGGTGGATTTTTAATTTAATAGGTTATGATAAAAATGTTTAAGGTTTTAGGTTTTTTATTTTTGATGTTTGTGATAATATCCTGTAATAAAGATAATCCTTCACCCGATTTTAAGTACAATTTTTATCCTTTGGCATTAAAAAAAGTTTTGATTTACGAAGTAGATTCTACCGATATAAACAGCTTTAACAAAACCACCAAAAACTTTAAATTTCAAATTAAAGATTCGATTGCCGATACTTATATAGATGCCACCAACCGCACAGCATACCGTATAGAGCGGTATAAGAAACAAGCAAACGAAACAGTATGGAGATTCCAAAAAATAATTTCGAGAGTACTTAACACCCGCAATGCCGAAGAAACTATTGATAACAAAACCTATATCCGCTTGGTTTTTCCACCCGAAATTGGCACCAGCTGGAATGGTAACTCTAAAAACGATTTTATAGAAAAAGAGTTTTCGATTACCGAAATGTACGATACATTTTCATTGAAAAATTTAGCCTTTAAAAATACCTTAATTACTCATTTTGAAGAAGTTAATTTAATTAGAGAAGATAAAGAAAGCCATACTTATGCCCAAGGCGTAGGCCTAATAGCCTCGGATGTAAGGGCGGTTGATGTAGATATATCGAACCAAAAAATAACCAATGGTTTTTTTTATACCATGCAGCTAATTGCTTACAGGTAATATCACATACACTTGTAAAATACGGAATGAAATGTATTAGTTAAAATAGCGGATAACTTTAAGCTCTAAAACGGTAAAATACATTGATTAATAATATATTAAAGTAATAATATAGTATTAAAATCTAGTTTTAAACCCTTTTATATTTTATTTAACCACCTTTTTTGTTTTTAAAATTTTAGATGAAATGTAAAATTTTAAAAACACCAACTTCTACAAAAAATAAAATCTTAGTTTCGCCAATTCGTTAATTTTTATAAAACGAAATAAAACAACAATGGCAAGAAACGGACTAAACAGCAGTTCAGCACAAACACAAGAGCTATCAAAAGCTAAAATCAATAAAGAAAATCTCCAAAAAATTTCGGGGCTACTAAAATACCTTAAACCTTACCGTGGTAAATTTGGTATTGGCATGGTGTTTTTATTGCTATCGAGCTTAACAGGTTTGGCTTTCCCGGCATTAATAAAAATGATGGTAGAAACCGCACAAGGGCATTTGGCAGGTTATGGCTTGCCGCAAACGGTTAATGGCATAGGTTTTTTAGCTTTCGCGATTTTGTTTTTACAATCCTTTGTATCGTTTTTTAGAATACGCCTTTTTGTTGAAGTAGCCGAAAAAGCCTTGGCCGATATTAGGCGTGATACCTACTTTAAAATGATTACCTTACCCATGAATTTTTTTGCCAACCGCCGTGTGGGCGAATTAAATAGCCGTATATCGGCCGATTTATCGCAAATACAAGACACCATAACCACTACCCTAGCCGAAATGATACGCCAAATTATTTTGCTTATTGGCGGCATTACTTTATTAATTATTGTATCGGGCAAGCTAACGCTGTTTAACCTATCTATACTGCCTTTAATTGTGGTAGCTGGTGTGTTTTTTGGTAAAGCTATACGCAAAATATCACGCAGTGCGCAAGATAAATTGGCCGAATCGAACACCGTGGTTGAAGAAACCTTGCAAGGCATAGCCAACGTAAAAGCCTTTGTAAACGAAGCCTACGAAGCCAACCGTTACGATAAAAGCCTACGTGAAGTAGTAAAAATTGCCCTACGTGGGGCAAATTACCGTGGTGCTTTTGCATCGTTTATTATATTTTGCTTGTTTGGGGCTATTGTGGGCGTAATTTGGTACGGCAGTTTATTGGTGCAAGCAGGCAGCTTAAGTGTAGGCGATTTGCTGGCTTATGTACTCTACTCGGTATTTGTGGGTGCGGCAATGGGCAGTTTTCCAGAGCTTTATGCCAATGTACAAAAAGCCGTTGGCGCATCGGAACGGGTTTTAGAAATTTTAGACGAAGCAAACGAGCCAATCTCAATCCGTGAAAACGACAATAAAATTAACCAAGTTATAAAAGGCGATTTAGCTTTTAAAAACATCCGCTTTGCGTACCCTAGCCGTAGCGAAATTACGGTTTTACACGATGTAAGTTTTGAGGCAAAAATGGGGCAAAAAATAGCCATTGTAGGCCCATCGGGTGCCGGAAAATCAACCATTGCAGGCTTAATTTTAAAGTTTTATGATGCCCTTAACGGGGATATTTTATTTGATGGCAAACCTATTTCGGGCTATTTATTAACTGATATACGCAAGCAAGTAGCCATTGTACCGCAAGATGTGATTTTGTTTGGCGGCACCATTTTAGAAAACATTGCCTACGGTAAACTCGGCGCAAGCCAACAAGAAATTATGGAGGCTGCCCAAAAAGCCAATGCACACCAGTTTATATCGGCTTTCCCCGAGGCTTACGAAACTGTTGTAGGCGAACGGGGTGTAAAACTATCGGGCGGGCAACGCCAGCGTATTGCCATTGCTAGGGCATTACTTAAAAATCCAGCCATACTTATTTTGGATGAGGCTACATCGTCGTTAGATTCCGAATCGGAACGGTTGGTACAAGAAGCCCTAGAAATTTTAATGAAAAACCGTACTTCTATCATTATTGCTCACCGATTATCAACCATACGGGATGCCGATAAAATTATAGTTTTAGACCACGGCAATGTGGTAGAAAGCGGTACACACCAACAGTTGGTGCAGATAGAAAACGGGTTGTATAAGCATTTGAGTGGGTTGCAGACTAATTTATAAACAGGCAACGGGCTTTCGGGCAGGATAGCTTTGGGCAGTGAGTTTAGGTGTTTAACCGCATCGCTTAGGTGTTTAACCTAATTGCATTGGGTCTATAACCTAAAACTTTGGGTCTAGAACCCAAACGGTGGGGTTGATAACCTAAACGAAGGGGTTTTTAGTAATGCGTTATAAGTTCAGCCCGTGGATGATGGCACACCAAAAATTAACGGTTGGTGTGCCACAACCACGGTAACGAACAATCCCCCCTACCAAATCCCAACCACAAAAAAAGCCCTTACAAAACTGCAAGGGCTTTTTAATATCAAAACAAAAACCTATCAGACTTTAATCTCAACCTCTACACCCGAAGGAAGCTCTAATTTCATAAGTGCGTCAACCGTTTTGGCCGATGCGCTGTAAATATCCAACAACCTTTTGTACGAGCATAATTGAAACTGCTCTCTCGCTTTTTTGTTTACGTGTGGTGAACGTAATACGGTAAAAATTTTCTTTTCGGTAGGTAAGGGAATTGGTCCGCTTACTACTGCACCCGTAGGTTTTACTGTTTTTACAATTTTCTCGGCCGATTTATCAACCAAGTTGTAATCGTACGATTTTAATTTAATTCTAATTCTTTGGCTCATTTTTATTTGTTTTAAGTGTAAGCAAGGTTAGAGCTATTAGTAACCAGGCCTTTTTTTTGATGGTTAATTATTAATTGTTAATGGTAAATGGTTAATTGTTAATGGTTAATTGTTAATTGTTAATTGTTAATGGTTAATGGTTAATTATTAATGGTTAATTGTTAATTATTAATGGTTAATGGTTAATGGAATGGCTAATTAATAATTAACCATTTAACCATTAACAATTATGTTTATGTTTATGCGTTTGCTTTAGCGCCTTTAACTTTGGCTACCACTTCATCTTGTACACCTTTGGGTGCAGGGTCGTAGTGGTTAAATTCCATGGTTGAAGTTGCCCTGCCCGATGTAATGGTACGTAACTGGGTTACATAACCAAACATTTCTGATAAAGGTACCAATGCTTTAATTACTTGCGCACCTGCTCGGGTATCCATACCTTGTAACTGGCCTCTTCTACGGTTTAAATCGCCCATTACATCACCCATGTTTTCTTCTGGTGTTAATACCTCTATTTTCATAATAGGCTCCATTAAAACGGGTTTACATTTTGGTAAGGCTTCTCTAAACGCATTACGGGCAGCAAGCTCAAATGATAAAGCATCTGAATCGACAGCGTGAAACGAACCATCAATTAAGCGCACTTTCATTGAAGTAACTGGGTAACCAGCCAATACACCGTTTGATAGCGATGCTTCGAAACCTTTTTGTACCGAAGGTATAAACTCGCGAGGAATAGAACCGCCCGATATTTCGTTTACAAACTCTAAACCAATTTTAGTTTCATCTTCTACTGGCGAAATAATAACTTGTATATCGGCAAATTTACCACGGCCACCCGTTTGTTTTTTGTAGGTTTCACGATGCTGCACTGTACCTGTAATAGCTTCTTTGTAAGCAACTTGTGGCGCACCTTGGTTTACTTCTACTTTAAATTCGCGTTTTAACCTATCCATCAAAATATCTAGGTGTAACTCGCCCATACCTTGTATAATGGTTTGGCCACTATCTTCATCAGTATGTACACGGAAAGTTGGATCTTCTTCGGCTAGTTTATTTAAAGCCATACCCATTTTATCTACATCGGCCTGTGTTTTAGGCTCAATAGCTAAACCAATAACTGGGTCGGGGAAATTCATCGACTCTAAAATAATCGGATTTTTTTCTTCGCAAAGCGTATCTCCAGTTTTAATATCTTTAAAACCTACTACTGCAGCAATATCGCCAGCACCTACATTAGGTATTGGGTTTTGCTTATTGGCATGCATTTGGAAGATACGAGAAATACGCTCTTTATTTCCCGAACGTACATTATATACATACGAACCAGCTTCTAAATTACCAGAGTAAACACGTATAAAACATAAACGACCTACAAATGGGTCGGTTGCAATTTTAAATGCTAAAGCTGCAAACGGTTCTTTTTCATCGGGTTTACGTAAAATTTCTTCGCCTGTATCGGGGTGTGTACCTACAATACCTTCTTGGTCCATTGGCGATGGCAATAATTCCATCACATAATCCAACATGGTTTGTACACCTTTATTTTTGAAAGACGAACCACATACCATTGGTACAATTGAAGCATCTAAAACGGCTTTGCGTAAAGCGTCTAATATTTCACGTTCGGTAATGCTTTCTGGAGCTTCAAAAAATTTCTCCATCAAGCTCTCATCATAATCCGCAACCGATTCTAATAATTTTTCTCTCCACTCGGTAGCTTCTTCAATCAAATCTGCAGGAATTGGTACTTCGGTAAAGGTCATGCCTTTATCCTCTTCGTTCCAGATAATACCTCTCCAGTTTATTAAATCAACCACGCCTTTAAATTGGTCTTCGCTACCAATAGGTATTTGTAATGGCACAGCATTACTGCCTAGCATATCTTTAACTTGTTTTACTACTTTTAGGAAATCGGCACCAGCCCTATCCATTTTGTTCACAAAACCTATGCGAGATACGCTGTAATTATTGGCTAAGCGCCAGTTGGTTTCTGATTGTGGCTCTACACCATCAACGGCCGAAAACAAAAACACCAAACCATCCAATACACGTAGCGAGCGGTTAACTTCAACCGTAAAATCAACGTGGCCTGGGGTATCAATAATGTTTATGTGGTAATTATCGCCTCTATATTTCCAGTTTACGGTAGTAGCTGCCGATGTAATGGTGATACCACGTTCTTGTTCTTGCGCCATCCAATCCATTGTTGCAGCACCATCATGTACTTCACCAATTTTATGACTAACACCAGCGTAATACAAAATACGTTCGGTTGTGGTGGTTTTGCCGGCATCAATGTGGGCGGCAATACCAATGTTTCTTGTAAATCTTAAATCTCTAGACATTATATTTTGGGGGGATTTTCTGTGATTTTTTTAAACAATTACACCGATTATTATTTAACAAACAATCGGTGTAATTTATAAACTATCTCATCTAATTTTTAGAACCTAAAATGTGAGAATGCTTTGTTAGCCTCGGCCATTTTGTGGGTATCTTCTTTTTTCTTAACTGCTGCACCTTCGCCTTTGGCTGCCGAAATAATTTCGCCTGCTAATTTCTCGGTCATTGTTTTTTCGCCACGTTTGCGGCTATAGCTTATTAACCATTTCATACCTAGGGCAATTTTACGCTCGGGCCTTACTTCGGTAGGTACCTGAAAATTAGCACCACCCACACGGCGTGATTTTACTTCTACACCTGGCATAATATTATTTAATGCTTTTTTAAAGGTTTCTAAACCATTTTCGGTGGTTTTAGTTTCTACCATTTCTATTGCGCCGTAAAAAATATCGTAAGCGATAGATTTTTTTCCATCGTACATCATATTGTTTACAAACCTGGTTACCATTACGTCGTTAAACTTTGGGTCAGGCAGGATAATTCTCTTTTTTGGTTTCGATTTTCTCATTGTCTTGTCCTCCGTTTAATTATTTCTTTTTCTTTGCACCACCTTTGGTAGGGGCTGCAACTACTTGCCCAGGTTTAGGGCGTTTGGTACCATATTTACTTCTACGTTGGTTACGGCCAGCTACGCCAGCAGTATCTAATGCGCCACGCACAATGTGATAACGTACACCAGGTAAATCTTTTACCTTTCCGCCACGTACCAATACGATAGAGTGTTCTTGCAAATTGTGGCCTTCGCCAGGGATGTAAGCGTTAATCTCTTTGCCGTTGGTTAAACGTACACGAGCAACTTTACGCATGGCCGAGTTTGGTTTTTTAGGGGTAGTTGTATATACACGTGTACATACGCCTCTTCGCTGTGGACAGCTGTCCAATGCTGGGGATTTACTCTTGTCCACCAGTGCTACTCTACCTTTCCTAACTAATTGTTGAATGGTTGGCATTTAAATAATTTATGTTTTAAAATTTATTTGTTTCCCTATTGCTTTTAGTTACTACATAGCATACCCATGCAAAAGGAATGCAAAAGTAGAATTTTTATATTGATAAACAAAGCGTTGAAGTAATTATTTTTTGGGTGCTATTTTATATCCCTATTGGGGGAAATTTTAAGCGTTTAATAAGGTTTAGGTAAGAGGGTTTTTTATAAGTAGCGAATGTTGCTCAAAAGACGGAATAGCTTAACAAAAATGTTACTCTATTTTTTTGTTGTAAGCAAAAAATAACATACAATTGTAAAATAAAATAACTTTTAAAATCAATTGAAAATGAAAAAAAGAATCCTAACCATTGCTAGTGCATTTATTATTGCAAGCGTATTGTTTTTTGCTTGTAAAAAAGAAAAAGTTGAAACTTGTGGAGCTGATTTAGTTGCTAGAGCTACCGCTTTTGAAAAAAAGGCTGATGCTTTTGAGAAAAAAGCTGATTCACCAACTGGTGTTACCACAGCAGAGTGTGCAGCATTAAAAACCGAGGCTTTAGGTTTAATTTCCGAAGTTAAAGATTGTTCACAAACATCTTCTGATAAAAAATTAATTGCCGAATTAGAGGGTCTAGCTGCCGAAATTAATTGCAGCAAATTAGAGGCTGTGAAAGCGGCGGTTGTAAAGTAAATTATTGGCATGCTTGACATCAGTTTTATTTACTGAACAAAAAAAATTGAACAGTTATAAAAAAGCAGGAATTTATTATTCCTGCTTTTTTTGTTTTAAAATATATTACATCGGCTACTATTGCATCTTAAATTCAATTAATAAATGTAACAGAAAAATTTTAAGGATTGATAAAAATGGGGTTATAAGCGGTATAATCTCCCGAAAGGGGAAACTAATTTAAAAATATTTATTAAAAAAACAGTTTCGTAAAAATAGCATTTTACAATGCTTAAATTTGTTTCTAAAAACAATAGAATTAAATATATTTACAATCTAAAAATAGGCTATTCCCAAGGATATAGTTATTTGCGATGATCATATGCTTTTTTTTGAGTGGTTGAGTTATCCTTTAAAGGCATTTTTGAAACTAACAGTAGCCCAAACAGGGTAATAAAGTTAAAATTATTATACTTATAAAATTAAATGTCCACACAAATACAAAAACTACACGATGTATGGCTTAATTACCGCAACAAAAGCGAGCAAAATACAGACCTACCACAAATTACTCTTGAAGATTTAAACAACGCCATTACAAGCACCGGTCCATTTTATTTTTATGTAATTGATTTTGCCGACATGTCTCTATCGCATATTAGCCCATCTATTTACGATATACATCATTTTGAACAAGGTAAGGTTACATTTGATGATATATTAAACACGCTTCATCCTGATGATATTGATTTTCTTAGTAAAACCGAAGCTAGTATTGCTAAGTTTTTTTACGAAAACATTGGTGAAGAAAAGTTTTTGCATTATAAAATCAATTACTGCTTTCGTTTAAAAATGAGAAATGGAGAGTATGCTTTAATTAACCATCAAGCACTTATGCTTACTTTAGATAAAAGCGGAGGTTACGGTAAAGTGTTAAATATACATACCCGAATAGATCATATAACAAAATCTAATACTTATCAGTTTTCGCTTATTGGTTTAAATGGAGAACCATCTTATATGAATTTAAGTAACG
Source organism: Sphingobacteriales bacterium (assembly GCA_013298995.1). Lineage (GTDB taxonomy): Bacteria > Bacteroidota > Bacteroidia > Sphingobacteriales > Sphingobacteriaceae > Pseudopedobacter. The sequence continues at coordinate 39,334 of JAAFJW010000010.1, forward strand.
AAACTGCGTTTTTAAAAGAAACCGCTTTTAGTAAACGGGAAATAGAAATTTTAAGATTGGTAAGCAATGGCAACAATAATAACGAAATAGCCGATAAGCTATTTATAAGCGAATTAACGGTAAAAAAACACCGTAAAAACATTTTACAAAAAGCCAATTGCAAAAACACTACGCAGTTGATTAAAAATTGTGTGTTGCAAGGGTTGATATAATGCGATTGTTTTTTAGAGCGAAACGC
>JAAFJW010000100.1 GCA_013298995.1 Sphingobacteriales bacterium
TAAAATGGACGCTTAGCCAAAAACAAATAAACACCACCGAAACCAATTTGATTTTTAAAGCTACGCTAGATGCTGGCTGGCACCTTTACGGTTTACATATTGCCCCTGGTGGCCCCATAGCCACCTCGTTTACCTTTGCCAAAAATAAAAATTTCGACTTATTGGGTGCGCCTACCGAAAGCCCCAAACCAGTTTCGGCATTTGATAAAAACTTTAATATGCCCATTAATTGGCATATAAACACGGTTTATTTTACCCAACGCATTAAAACCAAAACTCCCCAAGCCACCATTACAGGTAGCTACGAGTATATGGTATGTAACGATAAAACTTGCCTGCCTCCCACCGAAAACGAATTTAGCTTTCTAGTAAAAGCCACAAAATCTAATCTAAAAACAACAACTATTGCTATTAAAGTTGATAAAAAAGATAGTGCTTTAAAACGTATTGATACTGTAAAATCAATAAAAAAAATAACAAAAACTTCAACTGTAAGCCCACAAGTTTACACACCAAAATACCCTAAAAAACAAAGTTTATTGGCCATATTTTTAGCAGGATTTTTAGGCGGCTTTATAGCTTTAATAATGCCCTGTATTTTCCCTATGTTACCGCTTACCATTAGCTATTTTACCAAAAAAGGTGGCACTAAATTAAAAGCCATACAATTAGCCAGTATTTACGGTTTATCTATCATTGCTATTTATGTAGCCTTGGGTATGTTAATTAGTGTATGGTTTGGCTCGGCAGCCTTAAACAATTTGGCCAGTAACGGTATTTTTAATTTCGGTTTTTTTGTATTACTGATAGTGTTTGCTATTTCGTTTTTGGGTGCTTTTGATATTAACTTGCCCAGTGCTTGGGTAAATAAAATAGATACCCAAGCCGATAAAAAAGGATATACAGGTATATTTTTTATGGCTTTTGCCTTGGCTTTAGTTTCTTTCTCATGCACAGGGCCCATTATAGGTACGCTACTGGTACAGGCTGCAACCACGGGAGGCAGGCTAGCTCCAGCAATGGGTATGTTTGGTTTTGCGCTGGCATTGGCCATTCCGTTTACGCTTTTTGCGGCTTTCCCAGGTTGGTTAAAATCATTGCCAAAATCGGGCGGATGGCTAAATAGTGTAAAAGTAGTTTTGGGATTTTTAGAACTTGCCTTTGCCCTCAAATTTTTATCAAACGTAGATTTGGCTTATCATTTTGATGTGCTAGACCGTGAGGTTTTTCTTTCCCTTTGGATAGTTATTTTTGCCCTTATGGGATTTTACCTATTAGGCAAAATAAAATTTGCCCACGATAACGATTTATTACACATACCCTTACCCCGTTTCTTTTTAGCTATTGTGGTACTCACTTTTACCGTTTATATGGTGCCTGGGCTTTGGGGCGCACCCTTAAAAAGCATCAGCGCATGGTTACCACCCCAAACCTCGCAAGATTTTGATTTATATACCGCCGCCTTACCGCCAGCAAATCATCCCCGTAAAGGGAATAAAAAATATGCTGATAAATTTAAAGCACCCTTAAACTTAGATGTGTTTTTTGATTACAACGAAGCCTTGGCTTATGCCATAAAAGTAAATAAACCGCTCCTAATAGATTTTACGGGGCACAGTTGCGTAAACTGCCGCAAAATGGAGGCAGCAGTATGGAGCGATAAGGAAATTTTGAAACGTTTAAACAACGATTTTGTTATTGTATCACTTTACGTGGATGATAAAACCGATTTACCCAAAGCCGAGCAATACGTTTCAACGTTTTCAAACCAAAAAATTAAAACAATTGGTAACAAATGGAGCGATTTACAGGCAAAAAAATTCAATACCAACTCGCAACCTTATTATGTTATCGTAAATAATCAAGAAAAGGTATTAAATTTGCCCCAAGCATTTAATTTAGATATAAAAAACTACATCAATTTTTTGGATAGCGGAAAATTGGCATATAAAACACAAAATAAATGAAAACCAATATTAAAAAAATAGGTATTTTCACATCAGGTGGCGATGCCCCAGGTATGAACGCCGCCATAAGGGCAGTAGTACGAACAGCAATATACCACAAAGTTGAAGTTGTGGGTATTATGAAAGGTTTTGAGGGTATGATAAGTGGCGAGTTTATGGATATGGATATGCACTCGGTAGCCAACACCATACACCGTGGCGGTACTATTTTAAAAACCAGCCGCTGCCCCGAATTTAAAACCACCGAAGGCCGTAAAAAAGCTTACGATAACTTAAAAGCTACAAATATTGATGCCCTAATTGCCATTGGTGGCGATGGTACATTTGCAGGGACAGATATTTTTGGCAAAGAGTACAATATGCCAATTATGGGTATTCCTGGCACTATTGATAATGATTTGTATGGTACTGATTTTACAATTGGTTACGATACTGCTATAAATACGGTGGTAAATGCGGTAGATAAAATTAGAGATACTGCCGAGTCTCATGATCGTTTATTTATTGTTGAGGTTATGGGTCGTGATAATGGATTAATTGCCCTTAGAAGTGCTATTGGCGTAGGTGCCGATTCGGTTTTAATACCCGACTCGAAACGTGATTTCGATTTTTTAATTAAGCGGCTAGAAATGGGCCGTCGCTATAAATCTTCCAAAATTATTATGGTGGGCGAGGATGAGGAGGACGGTGGTTTTGGTATGCGAATTGGCGAAATGGTGCGAGAAAAATTCCCTAATTACGACACCCGAGTATCTGTACTAGGGCATTTACAACGTGGCGGCAAACCTACCTGTATGGATAGGGTATTGGCCAGCCGCTTAGGCGTTTGCGCTGTGGAGCAATTGCTAAAAGGCCGCCGTGGCGAAATGTTAGGCTTGGTTCACAAAAGTGTGGCTTACACCCCCTTTGCCGCAGCGGTAAAACATATAGAAGATATTAACGATAGCATGTTAAAAATTGTAGAGATACTATCGTTGTAATTTTAAAAACCTATAAGGTTTTTAAACCCAAAAAAACCTTATAGGTTTAATAAGCATAAAGTTTGATGTTAAAACCCAACGTTTATTTCCTGCTTTTTACCTTCCTATTTATTGTAGCAGTATATACGGTAAGTTATTTGCTACCTGGCAGTAATTTACTTGTTCCTAAATTTTGGGTAATTTTTACTTTTGTGGCGAGTATAACCTTGCTGGCATTTAATGTAAGCTATATGGCAAGCATAAAAAACAGTTCGCACAGCACTTTTGTAATTTTAGCTGCCAATGTAATAAAACTGTTATTTTGCATGGCATTAGTGGTAGTTTACTTGCAAATTTATAGCGTAAAGCCTGTTTTATTTATCGCCAACTTTTTTTTAGTTTATTTATTGTTTACCGCCTTTGAAATTTATACTTTGTTACTTAACTTGCGCCACCCAAATAAAAAGTTAAAAACAAGCAATTGATGGATTTTAGCCATATTTTAAATTATAAAAATTTTAGATTAACGACCTTACTCGCGGTTTTTCTATTTTTTTCTTCGATAAACAGCTTCGCCGAAACACCGCTAACAGTGCCACCGCATAGTGAAACCGCCGCCCATAACGAAGCTACACCCGCTGCCGAAGAAAAATTTGACCCAACCGTTACTATTTTAGAGCACATAAGCGATACCCACAGCTGGCACTTATTTGGCCATACCGCTATTGCGCTACCCGTAATATTATTTACGCCAAATGGTTTGGATGTTTTTTTATCGAGCAAACTGGTAAACGAACACCACGAAGCAGTAGCATATAACAGCGGTAAAAATACCTACCTAAACGAAGAAGAGCATATAAAAATATTAGCCGCCGATGGCGAAATAGATGAAGCCGCCAGCGCACATGTTTACGATTTTTCTATCACCAAAAACGTAGCCGCCATGTTTATAGCCGTTATAGTTATATTATTGGTGTTTACCAAAGTAGCTAGCGCATACAAAACCAGAGCAGGTAAAGCACCTAAAGGCTTACAATCTTTTGCCGAACCTTTTATAATTTTTGTGAGAGACGATATAGCCCGCCCTAATATTGGCTATAAATACGAAAAGTTTATGCCTTTGCTATTAACCATTTTCTTTTTTATATGGTTTAATAATTTGCTGGGTTTAATACCTATTTTCCCAGGTGGAGCCAACGTTACAGGTAACATAGCCTTTACTTTAGTGCTATCTGCAATTGTGCTAGTAGTAGTAAACCTAAATGGCAACAAATATTACTGGAGCCATATTTTTAAGCCCGATGTCCCTTTTTGGTTATTACCCATTATGTGGGTGGTAGAAATTATAGGTATATTTTCTAAACCTTTTGCATTAATGATACGTTTGTTTGCCAATATTACAGCAGGCCATATCATTATATTAAGTTTAGTATCGTTAATTTTTATTTTTAAGAGTTTGGCTATTGCCCCAGTTTCGGTAGCATTTGTATTGTTTATGAGTGTGCTGGAGTTACTGGTAGCGTTTTTACAGGCTTTTATTTTTACAATGCTTACCGCTTTATTTATAGGCACAGCGGTAGAAGAGCATCATCATTAAGAAACACTTTGTTTAATAAATAATATATAATTAAAATTGTTATGGTAGGTTCAATCGCTGCAATTGGTGCAGGTTTAGCAGTTATCGGTGCAGGCATCGGTATTGGTCAAGTAGGTGGTAAAGCAATGGAAGGTATTGCTCGCCAGCCAGAAGCCGCTTCAAAAATTCAAACTGCAATGATTATCGCAGCCGCTCTTATAGAGGGTGTTGCTTTATTTGGTGTAGTAGTAGCATTGTTGGGTAACAACCCAGCGTAATTTTAAAATTGGAGCATAGCGATTGGCTATGTTCCAATTTTATTTTAAACAAAAAAAATATATTTTAAAATAATATGGATTTAGTAACCCCAAGTATAGGTTTAGTTTTTTGGACATTAATATCGTTTTTGATATTATTGGTATTGTTAAAAAAATTAGCATGGAAACCAGTTTTAACTGCCATACACGACCGTGAGCTATCTATTGAAGATGCGCTTAACAAAGCCGAAATTGCTCGTGAAGAAATTGCCACTTTAACCAATCAAAACGAAAGCCTGCTTAAACAAGCTAGGGCCGAGCGTGATGAGATTTTAAAACAAGCAAAAACGCTTAAAGACCAAATTGTTGCCGAAGCAAAAGCAAGCGCACAAGCCGAAGGCAATAAAATGATTGAGAAAGCCAAAACGGAAATCAATAACCAAAAAATGGCTGCATTAAGCGAAGTTAAAAACCAAGTGGCTACGCTATCATTAGAAATTGCCGAAAAGGTTTTAAGAAACCAATTTGCCGATAAGCAAGCACAAGAAGGTTTGGTAACACAATTGTTAAACGACGTTAAACTAAACTAAAAATGTCGGAAATTAAAGTAGCATCACGATACGCAAAATCGCTCATTGATTTAGCTCTTGAGCAAAACGCTTTAGAAGAAATTAAAACCGATATGCAGTTTTTTGTGCAAACCCTAAAAGCCAATACCGAGTTGCAAGCGGTTTTAAAAAACCCAATTATCCCGCTAGGAAAAAAGAACGCTATTACTACTGCAATTTTTACTGCCAAAGTGCATAAAACCACCCAAGCATTTTTGAAAATTGTGATTGATAAAGGCCGAGCCGATATAATTTACGGTACAGCCAAAGAGTTTTTAAACCAGTACAATAGCTATAAGCAAATATTTAAAGCCAAAGTAATATCGGCAACAGCCTTAACCCAAGCCAGCATCGATAAAATTACGGCAGTAGTAAAAGAAGCCGTAAAAGGCCAAGTAGTTTTAAGTACTTACGTAGATGCCAGCTTAATAGGCGGTTTTATTTTAACCGTAGGCGATAAACAAATAGACACCAGCATAGCATCTAGCTTAGCTAAATTAAAAAAAGAATTTGCACAAGGCATTATAGCTTAGCATAATATAAAATATAACAACGCATTTTTAACATTAATAGCTTAAATAAATAAAAAGATGGTAGAGGTAAGACCCGATGAAGTATCAGCAATTTTGCGTCAGCAATTGGCTGGCTTTAAGTCAGAATCTGAATTAGAAGAAGTAGGTACTGTATTACAAGTAGGCGATGGTATTGCCCGTGTATATGGTTTAACGCAAGTACAAGCTGGCGAATTGGTTGAGTTTGAAAGCGGCCTACAAGGCATTGTTTTAAACTTAGAAGAAGACAACGTAGGTGTGGTTTTACTAGGCGCATCGGACGATATTAAAGAAGGCGACACCATTAAACGTACCAAGCGTATTGCATCTATTAACGTAGGCGAAGGTATGCTAGGCCGTGTGGTAAATACTTTAGGCCAACCTATTGATGGTAAAGGCCCTATTGCAGGTACCACTTACGAAATGCCTTTAGAGCGTAAAGCACCTGGTGTAATTTACCGCCAACCCGTAACCGAGCCTTTGCAAACAGGTATTAAAGCTATTGATGCCATGATACCTATTGGCCGTGGCCAGCGTGAGTTGGTAATTGGTGACCGTCAGACAGGTAAATCTGCCGTTTGTATTGATACCATCATCAACCAAAAAGAATTTTACGATGCAGGCAAACCTGTATTTTGTATATATGTGGCCATTGGACAAAAAGCCTCAACCGTAGCTAACGTGGTAAAAACTTTAGAAGAAAACGGAGCTATGGCTTACACCGTAGTAGTAGCCGCATCGGCCGCCGACCCTGCACCTATGCAGTTTTACGCCCCATTTGCAGGTGCTGCCATAGGCGAGTTTTTTAGAGATACTGGTCGCCCAGCTTTAATTATTTATGATGATTTATCGAAACAAGCCGTAGCTTACCGCGAGGTTTCTTTATTGTTAAAACGCCCTCCAGGTCGTGAGGCTTACCCTGGCGATGTGTTTTACTTACACAGCCGTTTATTAGAGCGAGCCGCAAAAATTAACCAAAACGATTCTATTGCACAGCAAATGAACGATTTGCCAGAGTCTATCCGCAGTATTGTAAAAGGTGGCGGTTCGTTAACGGCATTGCCAATTATAGAAACCCAAGCGGGCGACGTATCGGCTTATATCCCTACCAACGTAATTTCTATTACCGATGGGCAAATATTTTTAGAATCAAACTTGTTTAACGCAGGTGTGCGCCCTGCTATTAACGTAGGTATTTCGGTATCGCGTGTGGGTGGTAATGCACAAATAAAATCGATGAAAAAAGTGGCAGGTACACTTAAATTAGACCAAGCACAATACCGTGAGTTAGAGGCTTTCTCTAAATTTGGGTCTGATTTAGATGCATCAACCAAGTTAGTAATTGATAAAGGAGCCCGTAACGTTGAGATATTAAAGCAAGGGCAGTTTGCGCCAGTAACCGTTGAAAAACAAGTGGCTATTATTTATGCTGGCGTTAAAAATCTAATGCGTAACGTACCTGTAAACAAAATTAAAGCTTTTGAACTAGAGTACACCACCCAGTTAGAATTGCAACACCCCCAAGTACTAGCAGCCCTAAAAGCTGGCAAGTTTGACGACCAACTAACAGGTGTATTAGATACCGTAGCAAAAGAAGTATCAGCAAAATATTAAATAATTGTTAATGGTTAATTGTTAATTGTTAATGATGAATTAACCGCTAATAATTAACCATTTATCATTGATAATTAACCATTACAAAAGTGGCCAACTTAAAAGAAGTAAGAAATAGAATAAAATCAGTAAGCTCTACACAGCAAATTACCAAGGCTATGAAAATGGTTTCGGCAGCAAAGCTAAAGCGAGCCACCAATGCCATTATTCAGTTACGCCCTTATGCTACCAAACTAAAAGAAATTTTGGGTAACCTATCGTCAACTTTAGAAGAAGGCGTATCGGTTTACACGCAACAGCGTGAGGTGAAAAATGTGTTGTTGGTAGTAATTACATCAAACCGTGGTTTAGCTGGCGCATTTAATATGAATGTGATAAAAACGGCTAATAACTTAATAGCAAGCACTTACAGCAGTTTACACCAAAAAGGTAATTTGCACATTGTGGCCATTGGTAAAAAAGCACAAGACTTTTACGAAAAACGCCAATACAACGTTGTAGGAAATAACAACGAAGTGTATGCCGACTTAAACTCCGAAAACGTAGCCAAAATTACCCAAAGCATTATGGATGCTTTTGTGGTAGGCACTTACGATAAAGTAGAAGTTATTTACAATCAATTTAAAAATGCAGCTATGCAGGTTTTAGTTACAGAGCAATTATTGCCCGTACCCAAAGCTGCACAAACCGAAACAAAAGCAAGCAACACCGATTATATTTTAGAGCCATCGCAAGCCGAAATTGTAGAACAATTAATACCTAAAAACATAAAACTACAATTGTACAAAGCTGTTTTAGACTCACACGCCAGCGAACACGGTGCCCGTATGACGGCGATGGACAAAGCTACCGACAATGCTGGCGATTTATTAAAAGCCTTAAAGCTAGCTTACAACCAAGCCCGTCAAGCCGCCATTACCACCGAACTTACCGAAATTGTAAGTGGTGCAGCAGCATTATCTAACGGCTAAAGGATTTAATATTTTTTGAAAAGCGGTTTTTTCTTGGGAGAGGGGAAACCGCTTTTTTATAACTAGATTTTTCTCTTATAAATTTTTTATTCTAATTTTTCAATTCTAGAAAATATTTTCAATCATTCGTTTTAAGCTATTTTCAATCCTTTGTATCAAAAATTATCCTTAAAAAGTGCTTTTAGTAATCTTTCTAAACGCTCTTGACGCTTGTTTGCAACTTAAAACTCCTAATATAATTACTTCATAACCCACAATTTTAAAAATAATTAACCAAGTTTTATATAAGGCTTCACGGTATAATTTGGGTTTAGAAATTTTCACATTGAGGCGTACATTAAAGGGTTACGCATAATTTTATGTAGGGTGCGGTTAATGCCATCGGCTATTTTTAAAGCGTTTGTAGGTTGTTTATTTACAAAAGCTATATAATCTACAATTTGGGTTAAATTGTGATAATAGTTTTGGGTTATTGCTAAAGTATAAGTTTTTGAACTTCGGCTTTCCTTTGCTCCCATTTTAAATTAAAAGTTTCTAACGACATTTTTGGCGACTTTTCTGCCGCTTCAATCCAATTTAAAAATGCCTCAGGTGTTAATTCTTCTTCTAAAATGTTTTTATTATTACTTTTAAAATTAGCATCTGAGGGGTTAAAAATATTTTCTAAGTCGCTATATTTTTTGGTAATATTTTGCCAATCCTGTATAGGAATAACTACCGCCATTTTGTTCCCTAAATTATCAGATAAATATTGAATAGCCATTTTTAAAAGATTTGTAATTTTTAAACGCTTAAAACATATATAAATACAG
>JAAFJW010000101.1 GCA_013298995.1 Sphingobacteriales bacterium
AAACCGTTAAACTCTTTTTGCTTCGTTCCAAAAAACATCCATCTCGGCAAGGCTCATATCCTGTAACAGCTTGCCTTTTTCGATAGCTTTGGCTTCGAGGTATTGAAACCTTTTGATAAATTTTTTATTGGTTTTTTCCAAAGCATCTTCGGGGTTAATATCAATAAAACGGGCATAATTAATCAACGAAAACAACAAATCGCCAAATTCGGCTTCGGCTTTTTCTTTATCAACAGCCTCATTGGCAACGGTATTAAACTCGGCTTTAAATTCGGCCAATTCTTCTTCCACCTTTAGCCACACATCTTCTTTTTTATCCCAATCAAAGCCTACACCTCGGGCTTTTTCTTGAATGCGTGATGCTTTTATTAATGCTGGCAACGATTTGGGTACACCCGATAAAACCGACTTATTTCCTTCCTTTAATTTTATTTGCTCCCAATTTTGTTTTACCTGTTCCTCGGTTTCGGCCACCGCATCGCTGTAAATATGCGGGTGGCGGTTTATCAGTTTTTCGCATATTCCGTTGGCCACATCGGTCATATTAAAATCGTTGGTTTCGGAGCCTATTTTGGCATAAAAAGCCAAGTGAAGCATTAAATCGCCCAATTCTTTTTTTACTTCTTGCATATCACCTTCGAGTATGGCATCCGAAAGTTCGTACGTTTCTTCGATGGTTAAGTGGCGTAAGGTTTCTAACGTTTGCTTTTTATCCCAAGGGCATTGTGCCCTTAAATCGTTCATAATGTGCAGCAAACGGTCGAATGCATTGGCTGCGGTATATTGTGTTTCAAAAATATTCATTGCAATAATTTTACAACAGCGAAATTAGTATAGTTTGGCTTTAGATGGTTATTTATTTTTTAGCAAAGAAATAAAAACCAGCCTCAATATTTTGAACAAAAAAAAGGACGAAGCAAATTTGCCTCGTCCCTCACCTTCATTAACAAAACTAAAACTAATCCAAACTATCTATTTTACTATCTTCTTTTTTATACTTCCGTTTTTCTGTCCAATGCACAGATTTTTTTTTCATCATTGTTTTTTGTTCGGGGCTTAACGTTTCTCTAAACGCCATGTTATTTTTTTTCGCCTCGTCTTTATTTTTTTGCCATAATAGCTTTTGCTCGGGCGTTAATGTAGGTAGTAATTTCTTTATTTTTTCTTCATGCGAAGCTACCTTATCGGCCATAATTGCTTTTTGCTCGGCATTAAAAGTGGCTCTAAATTGTTTTTGAGCGGCTTGCCTTTGGGCCATATTGGCTTTAAATTGTACTTTTTGTTCATCGCTAAGGCCTGCGGTCGAATGATATTTTTCGTTTTTGGCTTTCGCCGAATCAGCATCCTGAGCCATAATGCTTGAACTAAACGCCAATGAACAAACGGTTACAAAAGCGATTTTTTTGAGTGTATTTTTCATATTTTTTAATTGCTTATTTTTAATTAAGAGCGATTAAATAGTGAAAGGTTTAAATTAAAGGAAAGAAAAAAATAAAAAGATAAAACCAATGGTTTTATAAAAAAGTTTCGCTGCAAGGTAAACCCGCATTTAAAAGCACTGCCCTAAGTACCTAAACCCGACAGTAGCGGATACCGGCCTTGCGCCTAAGGCCTGTGTGCGTACCTGCCGGCCAGCAGGCGGGTGAGCGAATGGCGGGGCTAGCTGATGTTATGAAATACTAGCCTAGGTTTTTCAAAATATTTTTTAGTAATTATTGGCTTGTTAAATTAATTAATATGATAATTTTAAACCTTTACAAAATACATAAGCTAAAATTTTGTTATTTTGGAACCGAGTTTTAAAAACTTAAACAGTGTGCTTTATGTATAAATTTTTTAAATATTTAATATCTCCCGAATTTAGGAAACAACTGCTTATTGCACTCGTATCCATACTTACGCTAATAATTGTTATTGTTATTAGTTTAAGGTTTTATACCCGCCATGGCGAGGGAAAGGCTGTACCTAATTTAAAAGGCTTGGCTATAGCTAATGCGATTGCGATTTTAGATGCCGAGGGGTTTAGCTACCAGCTAGATTCGGTATTTATATTAGATAAAAAACCGGGTACGGTGGTAGAACAAGACCCCGACCCTAGCACACAAGTAAAAATTAATCGTATTATTTATTTAACCATTGTATCGTCGCTTACGCCTGATGTGGCTTTTCCGGATATAGCCGATAAAACTTTTAGAGAAGCAAGTGCTATTTTAGAAAACTATGGCTTAAAACTGGGCGATACGGTTTATAAAAATGATATTGCCCGCGATGCGGTATTGGCTTACAGCTATGCTGGTGCGGCTGTAAAAATTGGTCAAAAAATACCTAAAGGCTCGGTTATAAATTTAATATTGGGCGATGGCATGGGTGCCGAGGAAGTTGAAATTCCAAACTTAATGGGCTTAACACTAAGCGAAGCTATGTTTTCGATAAAAGGTGCATCGCTAAATTTAGGTATGGTTACCTACCAAGGTGAGGTTAAAGATACGGCATCGGCAGTAATTGTGGCACAAAAACCAAATGCTAGCGACTCGACTTCAAAAACCCCAATGGGTAGCAAAATTAACCTGATTTTATCAAACAAATAATTTAATGGTGATAAACTTTGCGCCATTTATAAAAAACAACTCCTTATAATTTGCATTTATGCTAAAAAAAAATACGAAAATACTTATTCTAATTGTAGGGTTAATACTTACCCTTAAAGGTGCTTTTGAAGGATATAAACTTTACAACATATATTTTGCTGTAAACAACAAAAACGAAAATAAAATTTATTTATACATTCCCAGTAATGCTAGCTACCAGCAAGTTGTAGATAGTATTACTAAAAAAGATTTCCTAAAAAACGCCAATACTTTTTTTACACTTGCAAAAAAAAGAAACTTAGAAACTAGGTTTAAACCAGGCAAATATCCTATTAAACCAAAGCTAAACAACCGCCAGATACTTAATATGCTATTGGCTGGCAACCAAGAAACGGTAAGCATAGCGTTTGAAAACGTACGCTTAAAAGAAAACTTTGTGGCATTGGTAACACGCAAACTGGAGTGCGATTCGGCATCGCTTATACATCTTTTAGATTCGGCAGCGTATATAAGCAAATATGGTTTTACAAGCGATAATGTTTATACCATGTTTATCCCTAACTCTTACGAGTTATTTTGGAACACCAGTGCCGAAAAGTTTTTTGATAAAATGAACAAAGAATATGTACGTTTTTGGAACGATGAACGCCTACAAAAAGCCAAAGCATTAAACCTTACACCACAGCAAGTAAGCATTTTAGCATCAATTGTAGATAGCGAGGCTTTAATGAATAACGAAATGCCTACCATTGCTGGCCTGTACTTAAATCGTTTACAAAAAGGCATAAAACTAGAAGCCGACCCTACCGTAATTTTTGCTAACAACGATTTTACTATACATAGGGTACTAAACAGGCATTTGCGTACCGTATCGCCTTACAATACTTACTTAAATATTGGCTTGCCGCCCGGGCCTATATCTATGCCATCTATCAAAGCAATAGATGCTGTTTTAAACCACGAAAACCATAACTATATTTATATGTGTGCCAAAGAAGATTTTTCGGGCTACCATAACTTTGCATCTACGGTTACACAGCATTTAATAAATGCCAAAAAATTTCAACAGGCTTTAGATAATCGTAATATAAAAAAATAAATGTTTGTTTTTGAAACACATATAAGAGTACGCTACGCCGAAACCGACCAAATGGGTTACATGTATTACGGCAATTACGCAGCGTTTTACGAAGTAGCCCGTACCGAAATGCTACGTAGCCTAGGCTTAACGTATAGTTCGATGGAAAAAAACGGCATTATGCTACCCGTAGCCGAGTTAAAAACCAAATACTTAAAACCCGCTTTGTATGATGAAAATATTAAAATTAAAGTTACTATTAACCAAAAACCAGCTGTTAGAATAATTTTTAACTACGAGCTTTTTAACGAAAAAAACGAACTAATTAATACAGGCGAAACTACGTTGGTGTTTTTTGATATGGTCAAAAATAAGCCCTGCTTACCTCCAGCATCTTTTTTAGAAAAAATGGATAGTTTTTTTGATTAATTTAGCAACATGTTGTTGTTGCATCGCTATTTAAAAAAAATAAAGTTTTATAGATACTTTATCTTGTGGACAAAGTACATCGTTTTGCCTGGTTTTGCACCGCTCCCGCTTTATACTGTTGCTGTTTTTTTTGTAAAAGAAATCCAAAAAGAATCGTTGGTAAATAAAGCATCATCGCTATCCTATAATTTTATGATGGCCATTTTCCCATCTATTATTTTTTTGTTTACACTAATACCTTATATCCCCATTCAAAATTTCCAAAACCAATTAATGGCATTAATAGCCTTGTTATTACCCAAAAATGCTTATTTGGCTTTCGAAACTACTTTTGAAGATATTGTAAAAAATCAAAACGGTAAACTGCTATCGGTAGGTTTTATTTTGGCATTATTTTTTTCTACCAACGGTACGCATAAATTAATGCAAGCCTTTAATAAATCGTCATTGGTAACCGAATCCCGATCGTGGATAAAACAACGCTTAGTTGCCTTAAATTTAACCTTGCTTACCGCCTTCGCTTTAATTGTGGGTGTAGGTGTAATGGTAGTAAGCGAGTTTATAATTAATGGTGTAAAATCAACCCTACGGTTTAACGATTCTAACTTTTGGATTTATTTAGTTGCTATCAGTCGCTGGGTTATTATTGTTGCGGTATATTTTGTAACCATTTCTATACTTTATCGCTACGGCCCATCAAACCCAAAAAAATGGAAATTTTTTAGCCCAGGTTCGTGGCTGGCTACCACTTTAGCTATTACAACATCTATTGGTTTTACCTACTACATTAACAATTTCGGCAATTACAACAAGGTTTATGGCTCTATTGGCACCTTGCTTGTAATTATGGTTTGGCTGTATCTTAACGCTATAATTATTTTAATTGGGTTCGAGCTAAATGCCAGCGTAGATCTTTCTAAACGCAGTATTGTGTTGCAAAAACCTATCAAAATGAACTCCTTTAAAAACGTTTAACACCCTATTATTTAAACACAAAACCCACTTTTTTGCCCGATAAGTTTACTACCAAAGGTTTAAATATAAGCAAAGCATTTTCTTTGGCTTTACCCAAAATATTCATCTGCATGGCAGTAGTAAAAATTTTATTTTCGGCAATTTTATACATATCTTCTACCCTATCTTTTACCGTATCAGAAAACCACATTCCCGAAATATCATAAATTTTAGATTTTTGATGATCCAGCTTTGTGTAACAAATTTCGGGCTGTGGTAAAAAAAGTGTTAACGAATCGTTGCTTATTCTTACGTCTTCTTTTTTCACTTTCGTGAGATCTATGCAAGCAGTAACCTCGCCCACGGCAACAAACAAAATACGTTCGTCGGGCCAAAAATCTTTTACTTCAGTTTTGTCTATCACATCTTTCATCGAAAACTTTACCAACTCCAGCTTACCCATTGTTGTGATTTTGGTAAGGATAATATCCTGATTAAGTATCTGCCGAGAGCCGAAAAAATCATTTTTAAGCCTATATAAGCCATAAAATAACAAAACAGCAACAACAAACAAAAAAACAACTTTTATAAGAAAGCGAAAATTTATCATTTACTTAAACTTAATAATGTGCTATAAAAATACAATCAATTGATAAGGTTTTTTACTTTTTTTACGATTTAATAATTATATAACATTTAACAGATAAAAACCCCAAGTAACCGCATTTAACCTACAATTTATAAAATCCCCCTTTCCTTAATTTTATAAAAATATGTTGAAAAACCAAGGCCAGCATTTCATAACCAAGGCTAGCCCCGCCACCTGCCTACCTCCTGCGCAGGCAGGCTGTCGGGTTTAGGTACGCAGGATGGTGCATTTTAATGCGGGTTTACCTTGCAGCGTTTTTTTCCTACAACAGGCTTTGTGTACTTTGCGCTTTTGCTTAGCGTACTTTGCGGTAAAAATAATTTTACGCTTTACCACAAACAACACAAAAACTTACACAAACCCTACGCTTTTTATACCCAGCTAATATTACAAAAACACTAATTTAAAACAACATTTATAGGCTCTAAATTAACCTATCTAAATATATTTTAATCCTCCGAAACTTCAATAAATAATTACATACCTTTAAGCAAATAATATATTTGATAAAACACAATACCCCACCCACGCTGTTAAACATTACATACATTAAGCAATAATTGTTGCCTTAAATTTAAGTACAAAAATGTACATTTGTTTTGGCCTTGCGATAATAGTTTTGTTTCATAATTATTTTGGTTTATGGTAAAACAAAAATAATCAACCTTTTATCTCCACCGCCCTTAACAATGTACTAAAAAATTTACAATCTATAAAAAAAACCACTTTAACCATGTTATAACAAAACGCTATGCTAGGATTAAACAAAGTAACCCTGATTGGAAACATAGGTACCAAACCCGAAATTACAAAGCTAGAAGGAAACATTTCCGTAGCAAAATTTAGTTTAGCCACCAACGAAAAATACAAAACCGATAAAGGCGAAACAATTACCCAAACCGAATGGCATAACATTGTTTTGTGGCGCAATATGGCAGATATTGCAAGCAAATACCTCGATAAAGGCAGCTTAGTTTACATTGAAGGAAAAATTAAAACCCGTAACTATGTAGATAAAGATGGCAAAACACGCTACATAACCGAAATTATTGTCGATAGTTTTATAATGTTAGATAAACCTCCAACCGCTTAGGATATGAAATGGGAAGCAAAATTAATTATCCATAAAAACCAAAGTAGGGTTGCCGTTTATTTTGAAAAAAATGCCGCCTTAATTTTGCGTATAAAACAACTAAAAGGCGTAAAATGGAGCCAAAGCCTTAAAGTTTGGCATCTGCCCGATACACCCGAATACCGAAATAGGTTTAAATTACCCGAAAAAACTATTGGTAAAACCGCCATTACCAAAATAGAGCCCATAAACCAACAAGCGTACCAAAACTATATAGACCTGCTTTACCTAAAAGGCTACAGCCCTAACACCATAAAAACCTACACCGTAGAATTTGCACAATTGCTGTACCTAATAAAAGATAAAAACATAAACACACTTACTATTGAACACCTAAAAAGCTATTTATTATACTGCCTAAAAACGTTAAAACTAAGCGAAAACCAAGTACATAGCCGCATAAATGCCATAAAATTTTATTACGAACAAGTTTTACAACAACCCAAAATAGTAATAGAAATACCAAGACCCAAAAAACCAAGTTTACTACCCAAAGTAATAAACCTGCAAGACGTAGCGAAAATGATAAAACAAACCCCAAACCTAAAACACAAAACCCTTTTAATGTTGGTTTACGGGATGGGCTTACGGGTTAGCGAAATTATAAACCTACAAATAAGCGATATTGATAGCAAAAGTATGCAAGTACACATACAAGGCGCAAAAGGCAAAAAAGACCGTTATACCAACCTGCCCGAAGCTGTATTACCCTTTTTACGAAACTATTACAAAGAATATAAGCCACAAAAATATTTGTTTGAAGGCCAATATCGCCAACAATACAGCATAAGAAGCGCACAACAAGTATTTAAGCAAAGCCTAATGCGGGCAAAAATTAACAAAGATGTTGGCATACACGGCCTGCGCCACAGCTACGCCACACACCTTTTAGAGCAAGGAACAGATATTAGCTACATACAAAAACTACTAGGCCATAACGATATAAAAACCACCCTTATTTATGCCCAAGTAAGCAAAAAAGACATAAAAGCAGTAAAAAGCCCAATAGATAAAATAGACTGGTAAACTTATGCGCAAAACAAATAATATTTAAAGTAAGATATTAAAAAAACGCAACCCACTCAATAAAAAAACACAGTTAACGTATTCATTTTAAACGAATATTTTTTTCGATAATATTTTGAGATATGGATGACTTGCGTATATTTGAGAGTTAGAGCGAAATTAAACCCTGCTTTTACACTAAATTTACGGGAATTTTTAATGGATAAAAAAAATAAAACTAAGAAGCAAAATAATGTGATTTTGCTTAAAGCTTTTGCAAATGAGATTTGCTGAAAACACGTTTTCAAAGTAAATACTTAAAAAAGCTTTACGAAGTTAGCGGAATAATTTGATAAAAACAAATTTTATGCTAATTTTTTTAGTTTTTATTTTTTTAGTAGTACCCGTAACCATTTTTTAAGAACTTCGGAAATTGGTAATTTTCGCAATTATTAAAAAAATATTTATTGTTTAAGCATAAATGGGTTTAACTTATCAGTTTTCGTACATTAGTAACGAAAACTTCGTCTAACTGTTCGCTTTGCAAAATTCTGGATGCCGCAGGCGCAACACATCCAGAACTTCGCAAAGCGAACGGACGTTGGTGGCAAGGCTAACAGACCTCACCAAGACAAATAAACAGACAATAAAAAGACGAATGCCAATAACTTTAATTTACACAAGAACAGACAAATGGTTAATATCAAAGGAAGATATTGATTGGAGAATTTGGCAAGACAAACTTTATTGGTTTATGACAAGTTTGCCTTTTGACGATATAGTTTCGTGTGCTGACTTTTTAAAAGAGGATTTTCATTTAATCGAATTTCATAGACAATATATCATTGATAAAGTTAGTCAAAACGACTGCAAAACATTTGAACTTTACATAAGCAAAGAAAATGACGTAAAAGTTTTACCGTTACAATTAGACCTTTTACAATCCAAAGGCGAGATAATTGATTGGTTAGAGTGGACGTATTTCTTTACAAAACGAGACGACAATTATGAACTTTGGGTTTATTTAGGTGGAATTGCAGAACAAGTAAGAGAAATAAAACTAAGTGATTTACAAGTTAAACATTGGCAAGAAAAAGGTAACGAGTATGTCAAACAACTTGCGACAGACTTACAACATATAAACTCAAAAGCGTATAACGAAGCAATAAATGACAACAGAAAACTGCTCTAAATAAATAAGCCCAGCCACCAACAGGGGTTTTGCAAAAGTGGGGCATTTGTGCTAAATTTGAACTTTGGAAATTCTAATCAACATTTGTGCTAATATGAACATTTGTACTTCTAATTCCCCACCTTCGCAAAGCCCCGAAACGTTAGAGCGAAATTAAACCCTGCTTTTACACTAAATTTACGGGAATTTTTAATGGATAAAAAAAATAAAACTAAGAAGCAAAATAATGTGATTTTGCTTAAAGCTTTTGC
>JAAFJW010000102.1 GCA_013298995.1 Sphingobacteriales bacterium
CTAATTCTTTAATCAAATTTAAAACCTCCTTTTGTAAAGGAATAGAAAGATTTTTGGTATCTTTTACAAATGATTTTTTTATTTGAATGTTCATTTACCAAGTGAATTTAAAAACAATTCTTTTTCAACTTCGGTAAGCGTTTTAGTTTGCAGCCCTTCATTTATCATTTGCCCAAAAACATAGTCTTCATAATCATCTAAATAATTAGCTTGTGCATCCATTATATTTAAAATTTTTATGATTTTTTCGGCTGATTTTTTTGATTTTGTTTTAACTATTAATGTTTCCATAACAAGCTATTAAAGAGGTTAATCAAATGTAATTAAAAAACATTAAGTTCTGCTCAAATGTTGTGTGCTTAATGAAAGTGTCATAAACATATTGTACAGTTAATGATAATTAACACGGTATTTATTTCGACTTTATTTGGCAACGAAATGTTAGTTCAACGTGTTTAAGGGATAAAACCACTACGAAATTAATATTAATCTATCGTAAATCTAATAAACAAGTTAGTTGAAATAATAATTTGCCACCCTTATTTTTATCCTTTACTAGCTAACCTCAAATCCTCAATCAATTTATCAACGCTTTGTTCGCTAAGGTTTTCGTAAAAAGTATATTCGGGGCCAATTTGTAAAACGGGTGCGTAGCCACAGGCGGCCAAACACTCTACACCACGGTAGCTAAATAAGCCATCGGGGGTTACTTCGCCTTCTTTTACGCCTAGCTTATCGCCAATATAATCCATTATTTTTTCGGCACCTACTAGGCAACAAGGGCCAGTACGGCAAACTTCTAACACATATTTGCCCAAAGGTTTCATAAAATACATACTGTAAAAAGTAGCAACTTCGTACACTTCTATGGGCTGTATTTCTAAATAATGCGCAATTTTATCCATTGCATTGGCACTTAGCCAACCTTCTACGGCTTGTACTTCGTGTAAAATAGGCAACAGTGCCGATTTTTGTTTCCCCGCAGGGTAACGACTTACAATTTCATCAAACTTGCTTATCAAAGCTGATGAAAATTCTACAATTTGGGTATCTTCTACTCTAAGCATCTAACTCTCCTGCAATTACGTTCCAACTCGACATATTAATAATAGCATCCGATAGCAACATTCCACGGCTTAAATCGGCGTAAGCCTGGTAATTTATAAAACTTGGGCGGCGGAAATGTAAGCGGTAAGGTGTGCGCCCACCATCGTTTACCAAATAAAAACCTAACTCGCCATTGCCACCTTCTACGGCGTGGTAAACCTCGCCAACTGGTGTATCTACCTCGCCCATTACAATTTTAAAATGGTAAATCAAGGCTTCCATTTTATTATAAACATCTTCTTTTGGTGGGAGGTAAATTTCGGGTACTTCGGTATGGAAAACACCTTTTGGCTCTTTTTCAATCTTATCCAAAGCTTGCTCTATTATGCGCAAGCTTTGCCACATTTCTTCGTTACGGAGGATAAAACGGTCATACACATCACCTTTTGTACCTACCGGGATTTCGAAATCAAAATCTTGGTACGATGAATATGGTTCGTTAACCCGTACATCGTAATCTACGCCAGTGGCTCGTAAAAGTGGGCCGCTCCAGCTGTAACTTAAAGCTACTTCGGGCGTTACGGCACCTACGCCTGCGGTACGGTCTATAAATATTCTGTTCCTATTAAACAGTGCTTCAAACTCTTTTAAAATGGGTGGAAATTTCTTTAAAAACTTTCGGATTTTGGCAAAAGCAATAGCATTAAAATCACGCTCGAAACCGCCTACTCGGCCAATATTGGTGGTTAAACGGGCACCACAAATTTCTTCAAAAATTTCGTAAATATGCTCTCGTTCTTCCATTAGATATAGGAAGCCCGAAAATGCGCCTGTATCAACACCTAAAATACCATTGCAAATTAAATGGTCGCTAATGCGGCTTAGTTCCATTACGATAACCCGCATATAATCAACCCGTTTTGGCATTGTTATGCCTAACATTTTTTCTACCGTCATGTGCCAACCCATATTATTTATGGGCGACGAGCAGTAGTTCATTCTATCTGTTAAGGTAGTTATTTGATAAAAAGGGCGGTGTTCGGCAATTTTTTCGAACGCCCGGTGTATGTAGCCAATGGTGGATACGCCGCTTACAATGCGCTCGCCATCCATTTGTAACACGTTTTGGAAAACACCGTGTGTGGCGGGGTGTGTAGGGCCAAGGTTTAGGGTAAACAACTCAGATTGTGGGTCGTTATCGTAAAAATTGGGTGCGTTTGGCGTTGTATTGGTAATTATGCTGCTCATTTATAGATTAATAACGTCAAAATTTTTATTTTTTTTTATCTACTTGATTTGGATTTTTTACAGTTCGTTTATTTAAAAATGGTGTGTTTTACTAAAATTTAACGTGTTTTGTAGCTAAAAATAAAGTCGCAATTTATTAACAAATAATTTATGCTTGGCGCAATTATCTAATTTAGAATAATTCTTAATGAGTAGTATTGCTTAGAATTTCACTAACAATATATTAGATTTTTAGCTAATTTTAAAAATACCAAGGATGCGGTTTAACAAGGCAAATCTGAATTAAAAGCGTCCAGCGTACATTGCATTTGCAGTAACAAATACTTGTATGCTAATGATATAAAAATTGTATAGCGTTTATTTACCTTTATTGGTAATAACTATTACAATAAAACCGAAAACATAAACAACGAAACCAAAATTTTAACAATGCCAACGAACCTACTTAAAAGGATGAAAAAAACCATATTTACAATACTACTTGCTTTTTCGTTTTCTACTATTTGGGGGCAAATAGCGGAATCAAAACTAAAAATTTCGCACCTAACGGGCAATTTTTACATTTATACAACATATAATACTTACGAGGGAAGCAAAACTCCTGCTAATGGGATGTACCTGCTTACAAATAGTGGTGCTGTATTGTTTGATACACCTTGGGATACAACACAATTTAAACCTTTGATAGACAGCATAAAATTAAAACACGGCAAAAGTTTGATTTTATGTTTTGCCACCCATTGGCACAGCGATAGAACAGAAGGGCTAACGTATTATAAGCAACAAGGGGTAAAAACTTATACAACTTTACTAACAGATGAATGGAGCAAAAAAAACAACAAAAAAAGAGCCGAATTTTTAATAAAAAATGATACTACTTTTAATGTAGGAGGATATTCGTTTGAGCTTTATTACCCAGGAGAAGGACATACGGCCGACAATATAATTGTTTGGTTTAACAAAGAAAAAATACTGTATGGCGGTTGTTTAATTAAAGGAGCCGAGGCCGAAAATTTAGGTTATTTAGGCGATGCTAATGTTTCGGAATATGAAAATACGCTTATAAAAGTGCAAAAAAAATGCCCTAACGCTAAATTTATTATTGTTTCACATCACAACTGGAATAACGTAAACGCACTAAAACATTCGATAAAATTAGCAAGAAAACTAAAGGTAGGCTATAAAAAAAACCGTTTAAAAAATGATAATTATAAATGATGCCACTTAAATACAGAGATGCTGTCCAAAACGATTTGCATAAAATTGTAGAAATATATAATTCGACCGTTGCTTCAAAAATGGTTACGGCTGATACCGAGCCTGTATCTGTTGATAGTAAACAAAAATGGTTTGATGAGCATAAACGAGATACAAGACCGCTTTGGGTTATAGAAAACGCAACTAAAGAAATAATTGGTTGGGTAAGTTTCCAATCATTTTATGGTCGGCCAGCCTATAACGCAACAGTAGAAATTAGTATTTACCTGGCCGAACAGCAACGAGGAAAAGGTTTAGGGAAACAAATTTTAAAACATTGTATGGAACAGGCACCAGCATTTGGTGTAAAAACATTGCTAGGTTTTGTTTTTGCTCATAACGAACCGAGCATTAAACTTTTTAGAAATTTAGGGTTTGAGGATTGGGCAACTTTACCTAATATCGCATTGCTTGACGGGCAAGAAAAAGGATTAAAAATACTTGGGAAAAGGATAGCCTAAAAAAAACGGATAACGGCTTTTACGTTAATGAACCAAATTTTTGCATATATGCTTGCTTGTAAAAGGCTATGGTATGGGCGCAGTGTGTATCCCAGTTATATTTTTGGGCTTGTAACAACCCTTTGTGTATCAGGGTGTTTTTGAGTGTTTGGTTTTCTAACGATAAAATGGCGGCAACAAAAGCGGTAACATCTTTGGGCTTATCTATTAAAATGGCGGCATCGGCAGCTACCTCAACAATGGCCTTGGTAGCGCATGATACTACCACGCAGCCCGCTTTCATGGCTTCTACCACAGGCATACCAAAGCCTTCGTAATAAGTGGGGTAAAATAGGCAATGTGCTTGGTTATAAATTTGGTTAAGTAGGGGTGTTGCTACATTGCTGGTATAGGTATATCGGTTTGCTATTTTACTTTCAATAGTAAGTATTTCGCTAGGGCTAAGTGTACCGCCACCAATAATTAATAGGGTATAATCGGGTAAAGCGGCCAATACGGCTAGGCAGGTATCAAAATTTTTATACTCGTTTCGGCCACCTATAAATACAATTTGCTTGGATGTAGCTATTTTATTGGCTATTGGGAAAAACTTATCGCTACAACCATGGTAAATTACCGTAGTTTTAAGAGGGTTAATATTGGGATAATATTGCAATAAGCTATTGCGTGTGGTTTCGGAAACACAAATAATGCCATCGGCTTTTTTTAAAGCCACAGCTTGTAGCATTACTTTTAGCTTTCTGCGCCAGCCTTTTATCATGCCTAGCTCGCCAGCCAAATCATGTAAGGTTACAATATTGCAAACATTGGCTTGTAGGCTTATTCTAAAATAGCTGGAGTGGTATATGCTTTTTGCTGGCAAGCGGCTTAAAAGTGGCAATATACGGGCTAACTGTATGGGTAAAAAAATTTCTGATTTGTTTTTTTTTTGCCATTTTAACTCATTGGCTAGTATGCACTTGTTTTTTTTTTGCCTTAGTAGTACGGCATCGCAATTGCTGTTGCTTAGCTTGTTTAAAAAAGCTGTCCAATACACCGAAATCCCGCCAACGGTTTGTAATGAAAAGATTAAATCGTCAACAAATACGGTCATTTATTTAATGGGAAACAACATTTAAAGGACGCAAATTAATTTAAAGATTTTAAAAACATAATGCTTTATTGCTTATGCGTTCATAATTAACTGTATAAAATTATTGGCAATAGTTTCTCGGTTATCAATGGCTTGCTTTGGCGTATCTAAAGCTAATGATTGGCGGTTTAAAAATTTAGTCCATAAGCTATTTAAAAACAGTACATTATCGTCAACTGTATTACACACCGCCCCAGCTTGGTTATGTAAAATACTTTCGGCTATATCGCCATTATCGCTATTGGGCAGTAATATGGCTTTTCGGTAGGCTAGGTACTCGGCTTGTTTAGAGGTAATAACGCCTGTATTTTTACCATAGCGTAAATGTAAAAAACAGCAAGCATTACACATATAGTTCAACAAATCGTGTTTATCTATCCGCTGGGTAATGGTGCTAATATGGCCTAGCCCGTATGCTTTTAGTTTTTTTGGCAGTAACTTATTGCCTGCCGAGCCTATAAATAGCATTTTAATTTGGCTACTGTTTTTATCGTTTATAAATATTTTTAGTGCTTTAAAAAAAGTATCATCCTGTAATTGCATATTGTATAATGTACCAGCATATACGATTGTAAAAACAGGTGGATGCTGATTAATATTGGGCAACACTGTACCCATATTATTGCCATTGGGCAATACAAAAATTTTGTTTTGTACATGGGTAGGGAAATAGGATTTTAAAGAGTTGGAAACGGTGCTTACCAACGTTGCTTTTTTTAACAGTTGTAGTTCGTAGTTTCTTTTAAATATTTTTTTGGTGTGATGCACCCACGTATATCCATCAATAGGGGCAAAGCCAAAAGTCCAAGGGTCGCGGTAATCAAGTACCAGTTTATAACCTAATTGTTGGCTTATATAATTGGCCACCGAAAACACGCCAAAAGGGCCACCAAAGGCAATAACATAGCCTTGCTGTGGTGGGTTTACAATATTTTTATGGATTGCAATTTTTTGGGTAGGGGTAAAAATATCGTCGCCATAAATTATTTGGTGTAGCCAAATAAGGGGTTTTACGAGTTTGCGGTTGCTGGTCTTTGCCCATTTAAAAAACAGCGATTGTATAGGGTTTAATGCTGGTTTAATGGCAATTAAATCATTGGGGTATAGCTGTGAGATAGCTTGTGTATCGCTTGCGTTATCGGTAACACCCAAAAAAGCATCGCCCGATTTGGGGAATTTAATATGTATAATTTTAACATGTAGGTAATGTTGTTTTAAAGCGAATATAAAACTTTTAAAACGCTCAATCGAAGTTCTGTTACCATCAATATGTGGCAACACTACAATAATACTGTGCGAAGATATCATATATAAAAATATTTAGTACATGACATAATATAATTGATCGGGTTGGGGTAAAATAACTACAAACAAACGTTAATAAATCATTGATTTTTATTGCCTTAAAACAATAATCTTACTAGCTATTTTAATCCAAAAAATCAATATAAAAATCAAAAGTACTCAAATAAGTTCAGTATCAAACACTCCTGTTGAGGCTGTAAAACTAAACCCTCCCAAAGTTTAAAAAATGGAACACGGCTACTTATTGTTTAGTTGCTATCACCCCTGTTTTATATAAATTTAATGCCTTTTGCAAAATGCCCTGTATGGTATGTATGGGTAAATCTTGGTTTGGGTTAAGCAACATAATTTTCATTCGGCTACGTTTTTCTTGAATCAAAAACGGTTCGTTAAGCCGTTTCCCTTCCACAAATCCAATATAAGGTTGTTGGTATTTTTTGTGATACCACAAATAGCAAAACATTTTCCCTTTGTAGTAAAAAAACGGCATGCTATATTTCCAAGCGCAGGTAATGTGCTCATCTTGTTGCAAAATAATTTTTCGCAATGCCAGTAGCGCACCATTTACAGGCTCGCCATGGTGCAAATAAAAATCATCTAATTCGCTCATCATTTAAGGGCTATAAATATATCAATTTCTGCATTTTCGGCGTTTTGTGCTTTGGTATCATACCGCTCAAAATCGGCAGTAAAGGCCTTGTTTAAACCCAAATTCCATACAAATGCTATTATTAAACTAGCATAAATTAACGCATTTATTTCAGCATTTTTTTGTACAATAACTTTACAAACATTTAAAATATTGTTAACAATGCGTGTAGTAACATTTTATACATTTATATTCCAATTATGTAAATTATGTTTAACCATTTAACCCCATAATATTTATAGTTATGACACCATCAGCACTAGAAATTACCGAGCAAGAATATTTAATAAAATTAAACAAATCCGATTTCGATTTATCCTTTATACAAACCCTTTTAAAAAGAATACAGAGCGAAAAAGCATTTTTTTCACGTATTTGGGATAGCGAAGAAGATATTATAAGCAAGTCTAGCTATGCCGATGATATGAATATGGATTATTTGAGCGAAAAATAATGCCCCAAGTTTGATTAACTAAAGTGTCGCAACTAATAAATAAGTTAATACGAATATAATGCAATTTTTTTATAACCAGCTATTTATAAAATACATACAGTTGCATAAAACCCAAAATTTTATAAAAATATTTTGGAAAAACCAAGGCCAGCATTTCATCACCTCGGCTAGCCCCGCCATACGCTCATACGCCCGCAGGCCTTAGGCGCAAGGCCGGTATCCGCTGCTGTCGGGTTTAGGTGCACAGGTCGGTGCTTTTTATGCGGGCTTACCTTGCACAAAAACAAATCATATTTAATTATCACAATCAATATAGTTTAGCTATTTTTGCTTGTAATGAAAAAATTTCACATCTTAATAATCGTACTGTTTGGCTACTTGCTGTTGCCTAGTAGTACATTTGCGTGTGAAACAAAATCAATAAAAGCCTGCTGTAAAAAAGAAATTTCGGCCCAAGCCAACAAAAAAAACTGCTGTAGCCATAAAGTAAAAAGCAAAAAAAGCGCTTGCAATGGCAAATGTGGGCATTCGGGTTGCACCGCTACAATACAGTATAGTATAGCCATTATCAATCAAATAACAATAAATACAGCTTTTAATTTATCTGCCCAAAAGCAAAATTTTTATCCCATTAAAATCCATACTTCTGCTGGTTTTTATAGCTTATGGCTTATACCTAAAATAAGCTAAGCCTATTTGTATAGCCAAAAAACCGTTTATTTTAAAGCGGTATATTGCTTTAAAAAATATTTATTCACAAAAAATTTAAACTTATTACAATGAAACTGATATTAAAAACATGGGTATTAATAACCCTATTATTGCCATTTACCGCCTGTAATGCACAAATAAAAAACCCTAAAACGGCCACCGTAAAAATTTACGGCAACTGTAGCATGTGTAAAAGCACAATCGAAACTGCGGGCAATAGTAAAATAGCCAAAGTAAATTGGAATGCCGATACCAAAATGGCTACCATTACTTACGATAGCCAAAAAACCAACCAAGATGAGGTTTTAAAACGCATATCATTAGCAGGTTACGATAGCGATAGCTTTTTAGCTCCTTTAAGTGCGTATAATAATTTGCCAGGTTGCTGCCAGTATGATAGGGTGGCAAAAAGTACTGTAAAAACAGAAAAAAATGAACCTGATACAGCCAAAAACAATAAGCTAAAGTAATATGCAGCTACACATTAAAAATATGGTGTGTAACAGGTGCAAAATGGTGGTGAAAGCCGAGTTAGAAAAACTGGGCTTTCATACCATTACTGTTGATTTAGGCAAAGTAGAAATAGTAGAAAACAGTATCGAAAACAAAAAACAACAATTGCAAGAAACTTTTAAAGTACTTGGTTTCCAGTTGTTGGATGATAAGATAAGTAAAACTGTTGAGCGTATTAAAAATTTAATTATTGATTTGGTACATCATCAAAAAACGGTATTAAAAACTAATTTATCGCAATACTTAGCCGATAATTTACAGCAAGATTATCATAGCATTAGCAACCTGTTTTCGGAAGCCGAGGGCAGCACTATCGAAAAATACTTTATCAATCAAAAAACCGAAAAAATAAAAGAACTGTTGATATACAATGAATTAAATTTAAGCCAAATTGCTTTTCGGCTTCATTATAGTAGTGTAGCACATTTAAGTAACCAGTTTAAAAAGGTTACAGGCTACTCGCCCAGCTATTTTAAGCATCTTAAACAAAAAGAAAGA
>JAAFJW010000106.1 GCA_013298995.1 Sphingobacteriales bacterium
ATAAGTAATCCGATCGCTTTTTTTAGGAGCGAGCTTGTTTTTTTGTTTCTTATTCATCATTTTCAAGAACTTTTTTTAGTTTTTAAAAGCGAGGCTTTATCGAATAAGTGCCTCGCTTTTTTTATGTTATAAATATACACTTATTATTTTGATATACAATATATTATATCAATTATTTGTTGCTGGCTTTGTTTGCCTTTTTTGGTTTCTAAATCATGACCTGTAG
The DNA here is from genome assembly GCA_013298995.1 of Sphingobacteriales bacterium. GTDB lineage: Bacteria > Bacteroidota > Bacteroidia > Sphingobacteriales > Sphingobacteriaceae > Pseudopedobacter. The sequence continues at coordinate 227 of JAAFJW010000106.1, forward strand.
CTATAAAACTGATGAGTTCCTGTATGGTTTCTTTAATTTTAGCGGTATGTTTTCCTACCAATGCGGTAATTTTATTGGCTTTTGATTGTAGGCTTATAAAACATTTGGCTAGGCTTAATAGTTTATTTTCAGTATTGTACTTGGCAGTTTGGGTAATATGGTATAGCTGCCAATGAATAAGGATGAGCAACAGCCGGGCATAAAACAGGGTTATCCAGCGTTCGTACTTCATTTTATGTGTTTTATCGATATGGTAAGTTGATTTACATTGTTTGAATACTAATTCTATTTGCCATCTTAATCTGTAAATATTTCTAATGGCTAGGGGTGGTAATATTCCTTTTTCTATATTGGTGATGTAACAATTAAAACGTTGTCTATGGCCGTATTCGGCCCGCATTTGGCAACCTTTTTTCAGGTTTTCTTTTTTGTTTTTTCTGATACGTTCTTCATAGACCTCTTGCGGGGTTGGCTCTAAAACTAAGCGGGTGGGTATTTTTTTATCTTTCCCTATAAACACCTCTAATTCTATCGTTTTACAAGCCGATTGTTCCATTTTTTTATATAGTTTTTTAAAATCAAGAGGGATATATTTACCTCTTTTTAATTCAAAGACGGCTATTTGGGTATTTAATTTAGAAATAAAAAAGGCCTTTTTGGTAATGGTGGCTTCAAAAATATTTAGTGCCGAATAGCCTAAATCTCTCAAAATCAAATCGCCAGTTTGGATGTCATCCATCGTTAATTGTGCATCTTTACAATCGGGGATATTGGCTGAGGTAAGTTTAAATTCAGCAATTGTACCTGTTTTTAGGTCGTATTCTAGCTGTATGCAGATAGCCGAATTTGAGGTACATTTACCCCCAAAGCCTTTAAAATAGGGCGCAAAGGCCTCGGGTAAATCAAACCGTGTTCCATCTTTAACCAGTACCCGGTCAAACAAATCCATCCAGCCTCGGTCGTTTTTTGCGTCCATTGCTAAGCTCATTTTTTGAAGATATGCTTCAAATATAGTTTTGATAAAAAGGATAGATTTTTTGCTAAAACGAGCGTCTAAGGCTTGTTTTGAAAGGTGTTTACCTGCATCATTTACCACCCCTGTACGCATAAGGTTCAGGCTCATGTTTTTCTCTTTCTCGCTATTATGAAATAAAAGTTTCAGAAACGTTACCCCATCTAAAGCAGAATCTATTTTTACAAATCCTGTTTTACGGGCATATCTATTTATTTCATCCTTAGATAAGACCTCTAGCAAGGTGCTTACCACATCTTTTTCGCCAGAAATATTACTTATACCCCTATATAGTATAGCGTTATACTAAAAGTACTTGACGGCTATGCCCTTCGGGGGACGGGGGGATAAACAAATAAAAAAAGATAGAGCGTAGAGCGTGTTACCTGCCTGCGCAGGCAGGAAACGCCCAAAACATTATCAAAAACAATATCTTATAAATCAAACTCGGGTTTATGCTAATTGACTACCTTTTGCTATGTTACCAAGCCCTACTCCAAGCCATCTACATTAACCGAAACCTTGCCACCTATAAGCACCATGGCCACAATAGCATTAGGTGTTAAAATTACCTTATTGGGTGTAATGCCAGCCAAACTTCCGTTTACCTTTACCCCTTTTACAGGTTGGTAATTGCTTAAATAAGTAGCCATACTTTTTTGCCCCTCGGCCAGTTGGCTAGCTATCGAAAACCTACAAGCTGCTGCCATTTTATTAACAATAAGGCCATGCGCAAGCCAATCGCCTATTTTTAAAAGCTTTGATTTCGAATCTAATACAAAATCAACTTGGTCTAAATATATTTCTTTGGTAGTAGCATCGTAAGCGGGTATGCCTGTTAAATAAAAATCGCCATTTACCGAACCCGATAAATTTAAGGCCACTATCATTTTGCCCTCTTTACCCCACAATTGTACCGTATTTACGGTTACGCTACGCTTACCTGCTTCAAATTTTTGGCCAGCAAAGTTTTTTTGCATCACCTCGCTAGCGTAAGTATAAGGTGCAAACGCAGCCAAATTTACCTTAAACTCGTTGGGCATTTTATCCACAGTTTTTAATACGATACTGTTTCTATCATATTTTATGGCAGGCTGGCGGCCTATCGAAGTTTCCAAATAAGTTTTTAATCCCATATTAATGGTAATTTTTTTATTGGCCAGCGTGGGCTTGCTGGCGTAAATTTCTACGGGCTGCATGGCTAACCAGGTTTGGTAGGCTTCGTTTACTTTTACAGGCTTGCTTAAACCTTCAATAGCATCCAATACATAAGGTTTAATATCTAAAGATTGTGCAATGGCATCATCCACCATTTTGGCCAGTTTACCTTTAAATACCAAAAGTGCAGGATTTATAATATAGGTTATTGGTATTGATTTTCCGGCAATCATTATATTAGGGCTTTCGGTCCAGCTTACATTATCAATACTTGTAAGGGTAGTAATTTTCCAATCTTGCAAGCCCACTTGCGAACTTAGCTTGATTACGCCGTTTAAATTTACATCGCGGGTATCGGTTAAATTTACACCAAAAGAATTGATACCATATTTATATTTTGCCCAAATTTTTAGTGGTAATTCTATTTGTAGTTTACCAAATTGCTCGCTAACGGTTACGGGTGCTTGCTTCCACACCTTCATCATCAGGTTGTTATCATCTAATATAGCATCTTCGTAAATTAAACCATTAAGGTATTTATTGGTTTGATTTTGTAAATCAATAACCGAAACATCCACAGGCATATTGATAAACGAAAGCTGTTTTTCGTAAACAATATCGGTAGAAGCATAATCAGGCAATGGCTTTAATGCCGCTACTTGCTTGGTAGTGCCACACGAAATAAATAATAACGAAAGGCTTAGGCTTAATACAGTAATAATGGATTTAATGTGCATGATGTTGTTTTTTATTTTAAATTTTTGTTTTTGCGTAAAACACGCCTACAAAGCTAACACACATAAACGAAAAAAAAGATATAGCTTAATAAAAAATACATTACAAGAACTATGTATGATGCTTTTAAAATTGAATAAAAAAGATAATTGTATTTTAAACTTTGCTGGCTTATATTTGGCACAATTCAATTACCCTCAACAAAAGGTAAAAGGCAAACCGAAACCCTAGGTTTCGGTGATATCAAAAACATAAAATGAGATTTTTTTTACCGCCAGCGCAGCATCGTGTTCATCACCAAAAGGGTGTATAAAATTTGTGTTTATAAAAAAAATCTTACAAAAATTTGGTCTTTTACCATTAACCTAAAAAATACTTGAAAACTTTAAAAATTGCTATCCAAAAGTCGGGCAGGCTTAACGAAAAATCGGTACAGCTGTTGCGCAACTGTGGTTTAAATTTCGAAAACTATAAAAGTTCGTTAATATCGCAGGTATCTAACTTTCCCTTAGAAATACTTTTTTTGCGTGATGATGACATACCCGAATATGTGCAAGATGGCATAGCCGATATTGGCCTAGTAGGCGAAAACGTAATAGCCGAAACCGAGGTAGATGTAGCTTATTTACAACGCTTAGGCTTTGGTAAGTGCGATTTAAAAATAGCCATACCCAACAATAGCAATATACAAACGCTGCAAGATTTTGAGGGCAAAGCCATTGCAACATCGTACCCCAATATATTGGGCAAATACTTAACCCAAAACAATATAACTGCCGATATTAAAACCATTTCGGGTTCGGTAGAAATTTCGCCAGGCTTGGGTTTAAGCGATGCTATTTTCGATATCGTATCAACTGGGGGCACTTTGCGTAGCAATGGGTTAAAACCATTTTGCGATGTAATGACATCCGAAGCCATACTTATTGGCCGCAAAGGGCAAGAAAACAACCACTTAATTGTAGAGTTAATACAACGCATACAATCTGTACTACGGGCCAAAGAAACCAAATACGTGGTATTAAATGTAGAAAAAACCAACCTAGATAAAGTATTGCAAATGCTGCCTGGCGTAAAAAGTCCATCCGTATTGCCCCTTGCCGAAAGCGGCTGGGTAGCCGTACACAGCGTAATACAAGAGCGAGATTTTTGGGATAAAATAAACGAATTAAAAAGCCTAGGCGCACAAGGAATTGTGGTAATGCCTATCGAAAAAATAATTTTGTAATGCTAAAACAATACAATTACAATGATTTAAGCAAAGCCGATATGGCAAAATTGGTTCTTCGTAATACCGATGCCAACAATACCATACGAGAAACTGTGAGCAATATTATTGCCAATGTACAGCAAAATGGCGATGCCGCTTTGGTGGCTTACGCCGATAAATTCGACGGCTTAAAACTCGATAAATTATTTGTAGCTGCCGATGAAATATCGGCCTTAGCCAACACCATATCTGCCGAAGCTAAAGCAGCTTTAACGGTGGCTTATAACAATATCAAAAAATTTCACCAAACACAAATATCCCACGAAAATAAAACCGAAACCACCGCTGGCGTAACTTGCTGGCGAGAGGTAAGGGCGATAGAAAAAGTGGGTTTATACATCCCAGGTGGCACTGCAGTATTGCCAAGCACTTTTTTAATGTTGGGCGTACCCGCACAAATTGCAGGCTGTAAAGAAATTATTGTATGCTCGCCCCCGCAAAAAAACCAAGATGGCAAAGCCAGTATAAACGGTTATTTGGCTTTTGTAGCACAACTTTTAGGTATTGATAAAATTTACTTGGTAGGTGGCGCACAGGCCGTTGCCGCAATGGCGTACGGCACCCAAACCATTGCCAAGGTGGATAAAATTTTTGGTCCCGGCAATCAGTTTGTTACCATGGCAAAAACTATGGTGCAAGCCAGTACCAATACCAGTATTGATATGCCCGCAGGCCCATCGGAAGTATTGCTTATTGCCGATGAAACGGCTAACCCCGTTTTTGTAGCTGCCGATATGCTTGCACAGTGCGAACACGGTATAGATAGCCAAGCGGTATTGCTGTGCACTTGCGTGGATATTATTACACAAACCTTGCAACATATTGAAATACAGTTAGCTACTTTACCTCGAAAAGAAATTGCTACCAAAGCCTTAGAAAATTCGTACATCATTTTGGCCGATAATTTAAGCCAAGCTATGAATTTTAGTAACCAATACGCCCCCGAGCATTTGATATTGGCTACCGATAATTGGGCGCAAATTACGCCACAAATTATAAATGCGGGCTCGGTATTTTTGGGCAACTTAACCCCCGAAAGTGCGGGCGATTACGCTAGCGGCACCAACCATACGCTGCCTACCAGTGGCTATGCAAAATCGTATTCGGGCGTATCGCTAGATTCGTTTGTTAAAAAAATTACGTTTCAGCATATTAGCGAGGCTGGCATACAAAACTTAGGACCTACTATTGAGGTACTTGCGGCGTTGGAAGGATTAGATGCACATAAAAACGCTGTAACGGTAAGGTTGGATAAGTAATTGATAATATATAACTCATCCATTATCAATCATTAATATTGTGGATACCTATTTACTTGAGTTAAATAGTAAATTACATTAGCAATGCGGTTAGTAGAATAAAATATGGAAAAACAAGTTACAATTTGGCAACCTATCAAGTTTGATGAGAAATGGTTGACAGCAAACACATCCAAACTTGATGACTTGGCGCCTTCTTGGTTTCGTAAAAGAAACCTATTAAAAGAAGGTTCGGTTGAATACGAAGATTTCATAAATAAACTAAAACGGCAACACGCCATTGAAACAGGCATTGTTGAAAAACTTTACGACCTTAAGTGTTAAACCTTAAACTTGAATCTCCAGGTTCAAAAAAATCTTTAGAAGAAATTACAAATATCTTCACCCAAAAACTTGGGGTTTGGAAACAAGGGCTACAAAACGAACGACTTGCTATAATTAAAGAAAATAGAATTAAGATTTTTGAGTTTACAAAATCTATTCTTAACGACACTTTAACAGAATTGCGTAAAAAAATTGATGAGTCAATGGCAAAAATTTATCTAAACAGTTCGTTTCCTGAATCTCAAGATTATTATCATTACAATCATCAAATAGTTGATTACGCCCATACACACGATTATTTTTTCAATAGAACCCTACCTAGAGGTTGGTTTAAACTTTCTTTTGTTCTTTCAAAAGAACGACAATACTGGCTTGTATTTTCTATACATCATTTTGGTTACGATGATTCAGCAATAGCTATTGGCGCATTTTTAGAATTTATTGAAACATCAAAAATCAGTAAACACAAAACAAAAGGATTTAGCAGAATTGGACAAGACAATAATTTAATAACAAGTTTGCCACTTGATATAAAACCACATATTGTTTCACTAGAAGTTGATATTAAAGAACTTGAAAATAATTTGCAATCTTTTTTACAAGATGCTATAACCGTTACTTTAGGGCAAATAGTAAGTGAAATAGGCTAAGCCAATTTAAAAACGCTACTATTTTTAATTTTTACACAGCTTATTTTATATGCTTAACTAATTTTAAATCAACAGCTTTTTAAAAATCATATTTTAGACTTAATTTTCTATTATTATTTTTACTTTTATTGCCTAACAAACCATATTAATGAAAAACCCTGTTACCAAAACCTTTTTATTTCTCGCTTTATGCGGATGCTTTACATCGTGTAAAAAAGAAGGAGAACAAAAAAGTGTATTTTTTTCGCAAACACTTTATGCAACCCAACCAAGCAAAATAACCGAAGTAAGGCTATTTACCCAAACTGGAGAAATTATTGATACCGCAATCATCAATAAATTTATAAAAAACGAAAACGTTTTTAACTTGCAAAACCAAGCTATCAATACTGATGAGCAAATGACCTTTGTTACCAAAAGCCTAGCAAATTTTGGTAACCCACAGCAAGCCTACGATTTAAACAGTGATTTTGCCAATAGAAAAACCGAGTTTATATTTTACTCGCAAAAACAAAACCCAGTAAACCCGCAAGATTTAGCTTTTTTATTATTGAAAATTAAAGCACCTGTTGTTACTACGGGTGTAGCCCCAAATATTACCCATACCACAAAAGATGTTAGGATAGCCAATGGCAATTATTTGGATTTGAATTTTTCGGTTTTAAGCTACAAAATCAAACAAAACACAGGTACACAAACAGGTACAACTTATAACCAACCTGTAAACATTGATGCCAAGGCCCTAGCTCAATTACAAATAACTGATACCCTTGCATTACAATATTTTATAATAAATTACAAAATAAAATAACATGAAAAATACCATTATAAAAATATTTTTATTGTTCGCTTTGTGCGGAAGCATTTTATCTTGTAAGAAGGGAGAAAAAGGGAGTTATCCAAAAACCCTTTATCAAACTTCTAAATTCATAAAAAAGTACGATATTAGGTTATACACCAAAAATGGAGAGATTACCGAAGCTAACACCATAGAAAAATTTACATACGACCCATGGGGCGATGTTGTTTTTACTCTTGAAAATATTCCTATTAGTGAAAACAATACAATAACTTTCTTATCAAAAAATTCAATGCAATTTAGAAATCGAAATCTAACCTATGATTTAGTTAGTGATGTGTCTAATCCAAATAGCGAATTTGTTTTCTTCTCACAAAGTGAAAATAATATAGATCCCGAACATTTATATTATAAAATACTCAAATTTAAATCACCATTAATTGCTATAGGTTCAGACAGAATAGTCGGATACAATGCAAAAGAAATACTAGTAGCCAATGGAAGTTACTCAGAATTAAATCTATCGGTTCTATGCCTTCAAATTGGACATCATTATAAAAGAATTCATTTTAACCAACCCGTTGTATTTGATGCCACATTTTTAGAACAATTACAAACCACCGATACCATTGCAGTTAAAGAGTATATCGTTAACTACAAAGCGAAATAATTTTTCACCACACTATGCCCTTCAACATCAACACCATCATCCGCCAAAACATAAAAAACCTAAAACCCTATTCATCAGCTCGAGATGAATTTAAGGGCGAAGCCTCGGTGTATTTAGATGCCAACGAAAACGCTTTTGGTTCGCCGCTGGCAACAAATTATAACCGCTATCCCGACCCTACGGCTTTTGCCCTTAAAACCAAACTAAGCCATATAAAAGGCGTACCGCCTCGCAATATTTTTTTAGGCAACGGTAGCGATGAAGCTATTGATATCCTGTTCCGTAGTTTTTGTAACCCAGGTATTGA
>JAAFJW010000103.1 GCA_013298995.1 Sphingobacteriales bacterium
ATAAAAAAAGCGAGGCACTTATTCGATAAAGCCTCGCTTTTAAAAACTAAAAAAAGTTCTTGAAAATGATGAATAAGAAACAAAAAAACAAGCTCGCTCCTAAAAAAAGCGATCGGATTACTTATGTCCTTTAATGTAATTGAAAATCAGATATTTATAAAAAGTACTTGACGGCTATGCCCCGAAGGGGGAGTTTTGGCGTAAAAAAAGGATGCCTGCCTGCGCAGGCAGGTCGCTGCGATCGTTAACGCTTTAAAATAAATTATACTATTGATTACTAGTAAATTATAAATATTTCAACAATCAAACTCGGATTATAAGCTACCACATCCTATCCAGCAGTTGTGCATAATCGGTTTCGTTAAGTGTATAAACCGAGCCATTTACTTTGTTAAGGATAAGATTTGCCAAAATTGTATTTCGCTGGCTTGGAAAAATGCCTGCTTCGCTTAATTTTACAGGAGTGCCTATTGTGCTATAAAAATTTTCTAATTTTTGTATAAAAATATTGGCCGCTAGGGTTTCGTTACTGGCATCAACACCAAAAACCTCTTTAGCCAAAAAAGCCAATTTGGCATTTATTTTAGGTTGTTGATGCCTTAACCATGCAGGGTAAACGATAGATAAACCAGCACCGTGGGCAATATCATACAGTACACTTAAAGTATGTTCGAAATCGTGTACCCCCCAGTCGCCAGCGTTTTTGCCCGCTTTTAAAGTTCCGTTGAGGGCATTGGTAGCTAGCCACATTATTTGCTCTCGGGCTTCGTAATCTTGTAGGTTTAAAATAAGTTTTTCGCCGTATTGGATAGCTAATTTAATAACGGCGGCGGTATATAAATCGGATAATGGAGAATCGCCTTTACCAAAAAATTGTTCTAAAGCATGTGAAATTAAATCCGAAATGCCATAAGCAGTTTGGTTTGAGGGTACAGTAAGGGTTAAAGCGGGGTCTAAAAACGATACTTTTGGGAACATGCAGGGTGCGCTGTAACCTAGTTTCATGCCCGAGGCATCATCTTGCAATACCGAACCCGAGTTCATTTCGGTACCTGTGGCAGCTAATGTTAAAATGGTAAACAAAGGCAAGGCTTGTGTAGGTTTGGCGGCTTTTTGGGTGTAAAAATCCCATACCGAGTGGTTTACATAATAGCCTATGGCTACGGCTTTTGCGGTATCAATTACCGACCCTCCGCCTACAGCGATAACCATATCTACTTTTTTTTCTTTGGCCAAGGCTGTTGCTTCATCAGCATCTTGTACTATTGGGTTGGCTTTTATGCCTTCGTAAGTGTAATGGCTTATGCCACAAATGTTCATCAACGATACTACTCTGGCGTATAATCCGCTGGCTTTAACTGCATTTTTGCCAATTATTAAAAGTGCTTTTTTACCATTAGGAGTAATTTCGTTACAAAATTGTTCCAATACATCTTTACCAAAAAGTACTTTAGTAGGGTTATAATATTTAAAATTTTCCATAGTGTTTAAAACCAATATTTAGGGTTATTGTTTAGCTGTTTTTAAAATAATTATGCCCTGTTATTTTTATTTCGAAATTATATATTTAATTATGTAAAATATTATTTTTTTATCAGTTATAACGTACATTTATTATGCCATCATCTTATCAAAATAAAAACTTAGTATTATTAATTATAGTGGCTTCGCTGGGCTATTTTGTTGATATATATGATTTGGTATTGTTTTCGGTAATTAGGGTATCAAGTTTAAGGGGTATTGGTGTACCCGATGAACAGTTACTTACAACGGGCGTTACGCTTATTAACGCACAAATGCTTGGTATGTTGGTAGGTGGGATTTGGTGGGGCATATTGGGCGATAAAAAAGGAAGGCTAAAGGTGCTTTTTGGTTCTATCATCATGTATTCGCTGGCCAATATAGCCAATGGTTTTGTAACTAATGTGCCCGCTTATATTGTAATTAGGTTTATTGCAGGTGTGGGGCTAGCTGGCGAGTTGGGCGCAGGTATTACCCTAGTAGCCGAAAGTATGAGCAAAGAAAAAAGGGGCTACGGTACCATGATAGTTGCTGCGGTGGGTTTGCTAGGTGCGGTTGCCGCTGGCCTAGTGGGCGATAAATTTGCTTGGCAAACTTCTTATTTTATAGGTGGTGGCTTGGGGCTATTGTTATTATTATTGCGCTTGGGGGTTTTCGAATCAGATATGTATCAAAAAACCGAGCAACAGGCTAGGGTACCTAAAGGCGATTTTTTATTGTTATTTAAAAATTTCAGCATTTTTAAAAAATATATTAATTGTATTTTAATTGCTTTACCTGTATGGTTTGTTGTAGGTGTGTTAATTACTTTTGCGCCCGAATTTGGCAAAGCCATGGGTGCTACCGAGCCATTAAGTGCAGGCAAAGGCATTATGTTTACTTACATAGGCATATCGCTGGGCGATGTATTGGCTGGTGTACTAAGCCAATTATTTAAAACCCGCAAAAAAATCATTATCCTTTTTTTAACTGCTACTTTGGCAAGCGTACTGTTATTTTTATTTTCGAGAGGAATTAACGAGGCGCAGTTTTTGGGTATTTGCGTACTTTTGGGGCTTTCAACAGGTTTTTGGGTAATATTTGTAACCGTAGCCGCCGAGCAATTTGGCACCAATTTGCGGGCCACCGTAACCACTACTGTGCCTAATTTTGTACGTGGCTCGGTGGTATTAATAACGCTAAGTTTTCAGTGGTTAAAGCAACCTTTTGGGATTATTAATGCTGCCTTAATTGTAGGTTTAGCAACTTTGGCAGTAGCTTTTGTTTCTGCTTATAATTTACAGGAAACTTTTGGTAAAGATTTAGATTATTTAGAACAAAATTAACCATGTTAGATAAACATAGCATTGCTGCACAATACCAGCAAATACAAAACACAATATGCCAAAGCCTACAATTATTAGATGGTGCTGCTGTATTTGAAGAAGAAAACTGGCAACGTACAGGCGGTGGTGGTGGCTGTAGCCGAGTGATGCAAAGCGGTAATTTAATAGAAAAAGGCGGTGTAAATTTTTCGGCAGTGCATGGCTATTTACCCGATGCAATTAAAAAATCATTTAACACCGATAACGATGATTTTTTTGCCACAGGTATTTCTATCGTACTGCATCCGCACAATCCTTGGGTACCTATTATACACATGAATATCAGGTATTTTGAAATGGATAATGGCCTAAAATGGTTTGGCGGTGGCATAGATGTTACCCCACATTATGTGATACCCAAAGATGCCAGCACATTTCATCAACATTTACAGGCTGTATGCAATGCGCATCAAAAAACTTTTTATACAAAATTTAAGGCTTGGGCCGATGACTATTTTTATATCAAACACCGCAACGAGACCCGTGGAATTGGCGGTATTTTTTATGATAGGCTTACGCCCGAAAACACTGATTTAAGCTGGGCAGGCATTTTTGAGTTTTCAAAAGCTATTGGTAATTCATTTATCCCAATTTATAAAAACCTAGTGGCGCAAACCCGCAACCTGGCTTTTACACCTCAGCAAAAACAATGGCAATACCAACGCCGTAGCCGCTATGCCGAGTTTAATTTGGTGTACGATTCGGGTACAAAATTTGGCTTAGAAACCGATGGCCGCATCGAATCAATTTTAATGAGTATGCCACCTATGGCCGCTTGGGTATATAATTATAAGCCATTACCCAATAGCAATGAGGCAAATACAATGGATTTATTACGCAAAGGAATTGATTGGGTGGGCAATTAAAATAGCTTATGAATGGTGCGAGGAGACTCGGCACCAAGGCGTTGGCTATCAATTGTTTTTAACTTTAAAAACCGTTTTCTCTTCCTTTAATACCGAAAATAACAATATCAATCCCACCACAAAAAACACTACTAAAAACAAAGCGGAGTTGCGCATATTGCCAGTAAGTTCTTCAATCAAACCAAAGCTAAATAAACCAGCTACTATGGCTAGCTTTTCGGTAACATCATAAAAACTAAAAAACGAAGCGGTATCAGGTATATCGAGCGGTAAATATTTTGAAAACGTAGAGCGTGATAGCGATTGTATGCCACCCATAATAAGGCCTACAATGGTTGCCAAGGCGTAAAATTGATATTCGTTTTGTATATAATAAGCGGCTATGCACACGCACATCCAAATAGATAATACCCAAATTAAAACTTTAATATTGCCATAAGTAGCCGATAGTTTGGACATCAAAGCTGCGCCTAGTATGGCTACCAGTTGTATTATTAAAATGGTAATAATTAGTTTTGAGGAGCTTAGCATTAATATTTTTGCACCAAAATTGGTAGCTATTAACATTACGGTTTGCACACCCATTGAGTAAAAAAAGAATGCACTAAGGTATTTTTTTACTACCGTCATGGTTTTTACCTGTTGCCATACTTTTTTAAGCTCGTCGAAACCATTGCGGATGTTGCTTTTTTGTATTTTGCTAAAATTGGGGCTTCCCTTGGGTAAAACAGTAAACGGGATGTATGCAAAACCTATCCACCATAAGCCTACTAATAAAAAGGATAGCCTTACGGGGAAACTTTTATCATCAAACCATTGGTTGTTTAACACAAATACAAAACAAATAATTTGTAAAATTACACTGCCTACGTAGCCGTAGGCAAAGCCTTTGGCACTTACGCCGTCTTGCTTATCGGGGCTGGCTATTTCGGGTAGGTACGAGTTACTAAAAACTACTCCACCGCAGTAGCCTATGGCGGCCAAGCCCGATAGTATTAAGCCTAGTTCTAAGGTTTCGATTTTAAAAAAAAACAAACCCATGCAGGCCAATGCACCTAGCCAAGTAAAGGCTTTCATAAAAACTTTTTTATTGCCGTGGTAATCGGCGGTAGCGGTTAATATTGGTGTAATAAGGGCAATAATAAAATAGGCTGCTGCCAATGCGTAATTGGATAAGGCGGTGTTTACAAACTGTATGCCAAAAAAATATACCTTATCATTGCTTTGGCCACCAACAGTGGTGGTGGTGGTAATAGCGGTATAATAAGCTGGGAAAATAGTGGACGTTATTACTAGGCTGTATGCCGAGTTTGCCCAATCAAACATGGCCCAGGCTTTAATCGTTTTTATATTGTTTTTGATGCTCATATAGGTTTTAAAATTAGCTAAAAAAGCCGAAGCATCAAGTTTTTAATTTTACGATTTTAAAATACGCTTACTTATAGCATTAAACCTGTAATACAGCAATATAGAAGCTGCCAATAAGCCTATACTTAGGCCTATCCATACGCCATATACACCCATTTTTAATACAATGCCTAACACATATCCTACTGGTAAGCCCAGTATCCAGTAGGCCAAAAAAGTAATAAAAGTGGGGATATTTACATCGCCCATACCCCGCAAAATACCTAGCCCTACTACCTGCGCTCCATCAAATAACTGAAAAACTGCGGCTATTAATAATAAACCAGCAGCTATATTAATTACCAATATATCTTTACTATACACCATAGGTAGGTATTGGTTAAACAACACAAATAACAAAGCCATAATGCTCATAAAAGCCAACACAATATGGTAGCTACTAATGGCCGATAAGCGTAAATTGTTAAAGTTTTTGGCACCAAAATTATTCCCTATTTTTATAGTTGCCGCTGCGGCAATACCGCTTGCCATCATATAAGTGGTTGATGCTAAGTTTAATGCTACTTGATGGGCAGCTTGCTCTACCGCACCCAAGGTACCTATCATAATTGCTGCCCCACTAAAGGCACTTACCTCAAAGGTGTATTGCATAGCGGTAGGTGCACCTAGTTTAAAAATCCGCTTTAAGCGTAATTTATCTAATTGTAAGGTATAAAATTCGCTAATGTATAACCTAAAATGTTTCGATTTTAATACATAAAAACACATTACGGCGGCCATTAAACATCTATCAATTAAGGTGCTATAGCCCACACCCCTAATACCTAACGATGGGATACCAAACAAACCTTTTACCAATGTTATACCTATCAAAATATTTAAAATATTGCCTACAATGGTAATGGCCATAGCTTGCTTGGTAAAACCTAAGCCTTCGGCAAATTGCTTAAAACTTAAAAATACCATTAATGGGATGATAGATATGGATAGCAAAGCTAAATATGGTTTTGCTTGCTTTACCACTTCGGGCTGCTGCTGCAAATGGTCGAGCGCATATACCGACCCAAAGTACATTGCGCCATAAAGCGCAAAACCAAAACATACATTTAAAAACAGGCTGTTTAGTAGTAGTTTACCACATTCGCTAAAGTTTTTTTTGCCGTTTTCTTGGGCTATTAAAGGCGTTAAACCGTACGAAATGCCAATGCCTATCATCATTACCACCATAAATACGCTATTTACCAAACTTACCGCAGCCAAGGCAATAGTACCTGCAAATTGGCCTACAATAATACTATCGGCGGTATGCACCAAGGTATGCCCCAGTTGCGATATTACCACAGGTATAGCTAAGTTTAAGTTGCTTTTATAGTGTGGTTTATAGGTATTTATAAATTTTTTTAGCATTATTATTTTTACTTATACGGCAACATAATATTCTTCATTTTGCTCTGTATTTACCTTTATTACACCCGATAGTATAAGTGGTACTAAAATTTTGCCTGCATATCGTCTCGATTTTTTTAGCAAAATTGCAAATTCTTTTAATGTAATTTTTCGGTTTTTTTCTAAATAATCAAAAAGCGTTTTCTCGTTTTCGGTATAAGTAATAAGTACACCTGTGGCATTATTTGCTTGGTGCAATACATCTACGATTAGCTTGCTGGCCAATATACTTTTATCTTTTACCCGCACATATACCCACCATTTTTTATCTTCACCGTAGGCATAATGGGGTTTTACATCACTTTCGGTAATGTTTACTACCAATACCAATTTATCATCAATGTAAATTTCCTCAAATACAGGCTCCAGCATAGGCTTGGCGTACAGGCTAGCCGCCCTTTCAATCATGTATTTTTCTTCGTCTTCGTTTTTTACACCTTTAATATTTTTATCGTCGGCTACGCCTATTAGCAATCGTCCGCCTTTATTATTGGCAAACGATACCATGGTTTTGGCAATTTTTTCGCAGGATGTTATTGTTTTTTTAAAATCAACGCATACACCTTCGCCCCCAAAAATCAATTGTTTTATTTGATACGGCTGCAACCTGTTCATCGTTTTTTGCTAAAATTTTTTAATAATTAAACCGTACATCAAATTAAAAGTTAAGGTATTAAATTTATTTAGAATAGTTTAGCGCAGGTTTATTAATTTTATATATCAGATAGGTTAAAACATTCGTCTAATCTAATTCCTTTATCTGTCATTTTTAAGGTACAGCATTCGTTTACAGCATCATGCTCCAGCATTAATATATAATTGTTATCGCAGGCTTCTTGTAAAAATTGTTTTTTTTCTTTTAAAGTTTGTAGCGGAAACATATCGTAAGCCATCACGTAGGGTAGGGGAATATGCCCCACCGAGGGCAACAAATCGGCCATGTACACCAAAGTGTTACCTTTATAATTTATTTGAGGTAGCATCATGGCATCGGTATGGCCGTAAGCGAAGCGTATTTTTATGTTATCCCCAAAATCGAAACCTTGCACAGTGGGTATAAATTTTAATTGCCCGCTTTCTTTAATCGGTAAAATGTTTTCTTTTAAAAAAGATGCTTTTTCTCGTTCGTTGGGCTCGGTTGCCCAGTCCCAATGTGCTTGATTGCTCCAATAAATGGCATTTTTAAAAGCGGGTATAAGTTTTTTGCCTTTGCGGATGATGGCACCGCCACAATGGTCGAAGTGTAAATGGGTTAAAAAAACATCGGTAATATCATCACTATTGAATCCTAATTTATGTAACGATTTATCCAAGGTATCATCACCGTGAAGGTAATAATGGCTCAAAAATTTTTCATCTTGCTTGTTGCCAATACCTGTATCCACCAAAATCAAGCGTTTACCATCATCAATTAATAAACAACGCATAGCCCAAGTACACAAATTATTTTCATCAGCTGGGTTGGTTTTTTGCCATATTGTTTTGGGTACTACACCAAATGCAGCCCCGCCATCGAGTTTAAAAAAGCCAGTATTTATAGGGTAGAGGTGCATTTTTTTGATTGAGGATTTTTGATTTCAGATTTTTGACTTACCGTTTTGAGAGATTTTTGACTTATTGTTCTGATGAATCTATAAATAGCATAAAAATAAATTTTTCAAATTTAGATTTACGCTTAAAAAAGACTGCCACACAAATCGAAAATCCGAAATTCAATTATGTGCCACATAAATCAAAAATCACACATCCGAAATCAAAAATCCCTACAAATGTATCACCTCCCCATACGCATCGGCGGTGGCTTCCATAATGGCTTCGCTCATGGTGGGGTGCGGGTGTACGGCTTTTAGCATTTCGTGGCCTGTGGTTTCTAGTTTACGGGCTACTACAATTTCGGCAATCATTTCGGTAACGTTGGCTCCTATTAAGTGTGCGCCTAGTAATTCGCCATATTTGGCATCATAAATTATTTTTACAAAACCATCTTTTGCACCTGCGGCACTTGCTTTACCCGATGCCGAAAAAGGAAATTTACCTACTTTAATTTCGTAACCAGCTTCAATGGCTTTTTTTTCGGTTAAACCTACCGAAGCTATCTCGGGCGAGCAATAGGTACAGCCCGGTATATTGCCATAATCTAAAGGCTCGGGGTGGTGGCCTGCAATTTTTTCGACACATATAATCCCCTCGGCACTAGCCACATGTGCCAATGCTTGGCCAGGTACAATATCGCCTATGGCATATACACCAGCTATATTTGTTTTGTAAAATTCATCTACCAATACTTTGCCTTTATCGGTTTTTACGCCTACCTCTTCGAGGCCTAAGCCTTCTAAATTAGTAGCAACACCCACGGCCGATAGCACAATTTCGGCTTCTAAAACCAAGTTTCCTTTTTCGGTTTTTACCGATACTTTGCAGCCATCGCCACTGGTATCTACGCTTTCAACCGTTGCTTTGGTCATTATTTCGATACCT
>JAAFJW010000104.1 GCA_013298995.1 Sphingobacteriales bacterium
TCGGCATTTTGTTTGCCATATTTCAGTCTATTTTTTCGTGGAGTAGCTACCCAATGGCCTTAATCGAAAATGGATTTGTGGGCTTGGCAAATTTAAGCCATACCTATTTACCAGCAGGCGTATTAACCAATTTACTGGTAGATGGGGTACTGGCTGGGTTAAGTGGCGTAATGGTTTTTATCCCACAAATTGCCTTATTGTTTGCCTTTATTTCGGTTTTGGAAGATACTGGCTATATGGCTAGGGTAACGTTTATGATGGATAAATTGATGCGTAAAGTAGGGTTAAGTGGCAAATCGGTAGTGCCATTAATTGGCGGTTTGGCCTGTGCTGTACCTTCTATTATGAGTACCCGTACCATCGAAAGCTGGAAAGACCGCATGATTACCATTATGGTTACCCCACTGGTAAGTTGTAGCGCAAGGTTACCTATTTATACTTTGTTAATATCGCTAGTGGTGCCCAATAAGTACGTTTGGGGCTTTATAAACCTGCAAGGCTTAACCCTAATGGCCATGTATGTACTAAGTATTTTGATGGCGATTGTGGTAGCTTGGGTAATGAAAAAAATTATCAGAAGCAGGGAGCAGGGTTATTTTATTATGGAACTTCCCGTTTACCGTATGCCCCGCTGGCACAATGTGGGTATTACCATGTACGAAAGCGTAAAAACCTTTGTAACACAAGCGGGTAAAGTTATTATTGCTATATCTATAATTTTATGGGTTTTGGCATCGTATGGGCCAGGCAATACTTTTGATACTATCGATAAAAAATACCAAGCCATAAAGTTTAAAAATTATGGTGTTGATGCAGTTAAAAAACTAAAAGCATCCGAAAAACTCGAAAACTCTTACGCTGGCTTATTAGGCAAAAGCATCGAACCAGCTATTAAACCTTTGGGTTTCGATTGGAAAATTGGCATTGCCCTTATCACCTCCTTTGCCGCCCGAGAGGTTTTTGTAGGCACTATGGCAACCTTATACTCGGTTGATGGTGATGATACCCAAATAGAACCCGTACGCAATAAAATGGCACAAGCCCGTAACAACCAAACTGGCGAATTGGTGTTTACTACCGCCACCGCATTTTCGTTAATGGTATTTTATGCCTTTGCCATGCAATGTATGAGTACCATGGCCGTGGTTTACCGCGAAACCAAAAATATAAAATGGCCCATTATACAGTTTGTGTACATGTTGATTTTGGCATACAGTTGCAGTTTTGTGGTGTACCAAGTGTTAAAATAAATTTATTTTATATAGGCCTTTTAATTCGATAATAAATAGCCAAAAAACAGTTGCTCGGAAATGCCAAATAACTACTTAACAACGAGATATGGAAGAGAAACAAAACAATCAAACATAAATTTATATCCCCTTGATGTAATAATTTCGGTTTGCTTTTGGTAAAAATTGCATCAAAGGAAGCAGATAAAACTGTGTGAAAGTTCAAAAATTTACACCTTTGTAATAAAGTATCATCACATACATCAATAATCCGAAACTTTAGTAAAAATCAAAATCAATACCTTAAAACAAACAACAATTATTAGCTTTACGGCTCAAAATAAAACAAAAAAATGAAAACTATTAATGATATAAATTTTGCAGGTAAAAAGGCTTTAATCCGTGTTGATTTTAATGTGCCATTAGATAAAATTTTTAACATTACTGATGATAAACGCATAACTGCTGCCTTGCCTACCCTTAAAAAAATATTAAGCGATGGCGGTTCGGTAATACTGATGTCGCACTTGGGCAGGCCAAAAGCTGGCCCTACCAACGAGTTTTCGCTAAGCCATATTGTAGCGCATTTATCGGCTTTATTGGGTATTACAGTTCAGTTTGCCGATGATTGTATAGGCCAGCAAGCTGTTGAAAAAGCTGGGGCTTTAAAAGCTGGCGAAGTTTTACTATTAGAAAACCTACGTTTTTACCCCCAAGAAGAAAAAGGCGATGTGGCTTTCGCCGAAAAACTAGCGCAACTAGGCAATGTATATGTAAACGATGCCTTTGGTACCGCACATAGGGCACACGCTTCTACAGCTATAATTGCTCAGTTTTTTGCAGGAGCTAAGTTTTCGGGTTACTTAATGGCATCCGAAATAAACAATGCCGAAAAGGTGTTAAACCACCCCGAGCGTCCGTTTACAGCCATTATGGGCGGTGCAAAAGTATCCGATAAAATCCTACTGATAGAAAAATTATTAGAAAAAGTAGATAACCTAATTATTGGAGGTGGCATGGCTTACACCTTTGCCAAAGCGCAGGGCGGTACCATAGGCGATAGTTTATTAGAAGCCGATAAGCAAGAGCTGGCTTTGCAATTGGTAGAAAAAGCAAAAGCAAAAGGTGTAAACCTTATTTTACCCACCGATACCGTAATTGCCGATGATTTTAACAACAACGCAAATACCAATACCGTTTTAACCAAAAATATACCCGATGGCTGGATGGGCTTAGATATTGGCGCACAAACCATTGCCAACTTTAACGCCGTTTTGGCCAATTCAAAAACCATTTTATGGAACGGCCCAATGGGTGTTTTTGAAATGGCTAATTTCGAACACGGTACTAAAGCTGTAGCCCAGGCCGTGGTTGATGCCACAAAAACAGGTGCTTTTTCGTTAATTGGCGGCGGCGACTCGGCAGCTGCCGTAGCTAAATTTGGCATGGAAAACGAAGTTTCTTATGTATCAACAGGTGGCGGTGCGCTTTTAGAATATATGGAAGGCAAAGAATTACCAGGCGTA
Organism: Sphingobacteriales bacterium; assembly: GCA_013298995.1. GTDB lineage: Bacteria > Bacteroidota > Bacteroidia > Sphingobacteriales > Sphingobacteriaceae > Pseudopedobacter. Next base: position 2,756 of record JAAFJW010000104.1, read on the forward strand.
AAAGCCTTAAACGATTAACGGAGAAACCCTTTATAAAACGTTTCTTTTTTTAACATAAAAAAACCCTCGAGCTATAAATGCTACGAGGGTTTTTTTTATGGGGTACAAAATATAATTTAGCTGGAACGCCTTCTGCGTTCGCCACCGTTGCGAGATGAGCCGCCGCTGGTATTGCCACTACGTTCTTCGCGGCTTTTGCCCGAAAAATCTCTAAAGCCACCACCGCCACTACGCTCGCGGTTACCACCGCCTTTGTAGCCACCGCCGCCACCGTAACCACCGCTACGGCCACCACCTTGGTAACCGCCACCGCTACGTTCGCTACGGCCACCGCCGCCTCGGCGTTCGCCACTGCTGGCAGCTTCGCCCGAAACTTCAATCTTAACTTCACGGCCATGAAAATCAACAGCCTTAAAGCCCGTCATTACTTTATCTACTTGCTCGTTTTCGACTTCAAAAAACGAGAAAACGCCTTTCATATCTATTTTACCAACGTTACGGCCACTAATACCGCTGTTGTTACAAATATAACCTAACAAATCGCCACGGGTAAAATCATCAACCGAGCCTAAGTTTATAAACAACCTGGTGTATGCACTATTGCCTACATTGCGTGAGCCACGGTCGTTATCACGGCCACGGTCGTCGGCGGTTGCGTTTAAATCTGGTGCGTTTTTGTAGTAATCTAAAAAGCGGTTAAACTCTAAGGACGCAAAACGTTTAATAATGTCTTCTTTGCTCATATCGGCAAATTCGTCCATTATACGTGGTATGTATTGGTCTATCTGTTTTTCGTTAACTTCTACATTATGCACCTTGTGTACTAGGCCAAATAATTGTTTTTCAACCACATCAAAACCACTTGGTATTTCGGCTTTGGTAAATTGTTTGCCAATTACTTTTTCTATCTGGCGTATTTTGTGTGTTTCTTTGGCGTTGATAATACAGATAGAAATACCCGTTTTACCAGCCCGGCCAGTACGGCCACTGCGGTGGGTGTAGTTTTCTATCTCATCGGGTAACGAATAATTTATTACATGTGTAACATCGTTTACATCAATACCACGGGCGGCAACATCGGTAGCTATTAACAGTTGCAGGCTTCTATCGCGGTAACGCTTCATCACCTTATCACGCTGTTGTTGCGATAAATCGCCGTGTAGCGAATCGGCATTGTAGCCGTCTTTAACCAACGATTCGGCAATTTCTTGCGTTTCTATTTTGGTACGGCAAAATACGATACCAAAAATTTCGGGGTTAAAATCAACAATACGTTTAAAGGCAGCATATTTATCACGGGCTTTTACGGTATAAAATTCGTGTTCGATGTTTACGTTACCTGTATTTTGCTTGCCCATGGTTAGCTCCTTGGGGTCGGTCATGTATTTTTTGGCAATTTCACGCACCTCACGGGGCATGGTTGCACTAAATAACCAAGTTTTTTTCTCATCGGGCGTGGTAGATAGTATGTCGTTAATATCGTCTTGAAAGCCCATGTTAAGCATTTCATCGGCTTCATCCAGCACCACATAACGTACTTGCGTAAAATCGATTGCCTTACGGTTAATAATATCCAACATACGGCCCGGTGTGGCCACTACAATTTGTACGCCTCTTTTAATCTCTTTTAATTGGTTAACAATGGCAGCACCACCGTAAACGGCAACTACGTTAACATTAGGAAGATTTTTTGCGTAATTTTTTACATCGCTACTAATTTGCAAGCAAAGCTCACGCGTGGGGCATAGTATTAATGCCTGCGGGTAGTTTTTGCTGTAATCAATAAGTTCTAATAAAGGAAGGCCGAATGCGGCTGTTTTTCCTGTTCCGGTTTGGGCTAATCCAACAAAATCGTTGCTGCCTGATAACAAAAGCGGTATAGCGCTTTCTTGTATGGGAGTTGGTTTTTCGAAACCTAACTCAGTTATCGCATTAACAATATCACTGCGGATCCCCAATTCATTGAATGGGTTCATGATAATATATTTGATGTAGCGGTATTGCTAAATCGGGTGCAAAGGTAAGTTTTTAATTTGTAAATCGCTATTTAATTGTGAGTTAAATTTTGCGGAGATAATTAAGCCTTCGGGTTTAATAAAAACTTAAAATAACGGCTTTGCATTTTTTACACAATCAGGATAATATAAAACCAATACGATGTTGTAAATCCCATTTTTTTGTGAAAATAATTTGGAAAACCAAGGCCAGCATTTCATCACCAAGGCTAGCCCCGCCATACGCTCACCCGCCTGCTGGCCGGCAGGTACGCACAAGGCCTTAGGCACAAAGCCGGTATCCGCTACTGTCGGGTTTATTAATTTAGGTTTCTGCTTTATTAATGCGGGTTTAATTTTTTTGAAATAAATGTAACCCTCAATAATGCCTGTACACACCCATTATTTATGGCAATATAAAATATTTATCTTACCCATAAAAAAAAACTATTTTTGCCCAATGAATGTAGCCCCCCACATAGCCCAATATTTAATGCTTCACCAGCAAGTAACTATTACAGGCTTGGGTGTTTTTACGCTAAACAAAAAAAACGGCTTTTTTGATTCGCAAGGCAATACCTTTTACCCACCCTACAATGAAATTACTTTTGAGCATACAGCCGTAAACAGCTCCCATCTGGCACAATACATTGGCTCGCAATACAATATCGAAGCACAACAAGCGCAACAGTATATCCAAACCCTAGCCAACAGTATATTGCTAGAATTGGATAATAACCGCAGCTATGCCTTAGAAAACATTGGTACGCTGCAATATATTGATAAGCAAATTACGCTTATACAACAGGAGGCAAATTATTTTAACAAACCTTTTTTTGGTTTACAAGCCGTTAAAATAGAGGGTATAACCGCTACAAATACCCCCCCAGCAATAAAACCCGATAACACTATTTACACCACTGCTGCTTTACCCGAAGCCAGCAGTAATAACGATTTCCCGCTTACTTACCAACTAGCCGAACAAGCCTTAAAAACGGCTCGTTATCAAACAAATTATAATAAAAGCGAAAGCCAAGTTCCGTGGTTTTGGCTCTTTGCCTCCTTTATTGTGGCATTAACAATTTTAATAATTGCAGCTACATTGCATTATTTTCCGCCCTTTGCAACTAACCATCCTGTAAAGGTTATACACCAAAACGTTACAATACCCGTTAATACATCTGATAAAAAAAACAAAGCCATTGTGTCGCCACCATTGCAATTCGAAATTATTATGCGTGAAAACATAAGCCCCACCAAGGCACAGGGCATTGTTGATAATTTAAAATTAAATGGAATAAGTGCACATGTTTTGTTAGACAGCCTGGGCAAACTAAGCAGAGTAAGTGCCGCCACCCTTTATAATGCCGACTCGGCGCAAGCCTTACTTAAAACGATACAACAAAAATATTACCCTAAAGCATACCTTAAAACCATCGCACCAAAAAAATAAAGAAATATGTTTTTATTACAGATTGATACCGTGAACAAACTGGCCGATAGCCTATCGCAAACGTTAAGCGCAGCCACAACACCACAGCCCGAGTTACGCCTGTTCGATTTATTATTTAAAGGTGGCTGGGTAATGGTACCCTTGGCATTGCTGGCATTATTGGGTTTAATTATATTTTTCGAACGTTATTTTACCATCCGTAAAGCAGCCCGCAACGAATCGCAATTAATTACCCAAGTAAAAGAAAACATAAAAGCAGGCAAGCTGGAATCCGCCATAGCAGTATGTAAAAACAGCAATACGCCTATTGGCCGCATGTTGCAAAAAGGCCTATTACGCATAGGCCGGCCCATAAAAGATATTGAAGGTGCTATCGAAAACGTGGGCAAACTAGAAGTATCAAAACTCGAAAAAAATATTAGCATACTAGGTATTATAGCAGGTATAGCACCAATGCTGGGTTTTGTGGGTACTATTATTGGTGTAATTACTATTTTTCACGATGTATCGGTAAAAGGTATTATCGAAATTGGCACCATATCGGGCGGTTTATATATTAAAATGATATCATCGGCTACAGGCTTGGTAACGGGTATTATTGCTTATGTGCTGTACAATATCCTTAATATTATGGTAGATAGGGTAATATTACAAATGGAAACCGATGCCATTGAATTTATTGATTTATTGGAAGAACCCGAAAGATGAATTTAAGAAAACGCCAACGCCCACATGTAGAAGTGCATACATCGGCACTTAACGATATTATGTTTTTTTTGCTTTTGTTTTTTTTACTGGCATCGGCGGTGGTAAACCCTAATGTGGTAAAGCTGTTTTTACCACGGTCAAACTCGGGGCAAGCCATCCCACAAAAAACCATAACGGTATCGATAAATAAAGCATTAGAATATTTTGTTGAGAAACAAAAAGTGCCTTTTGAGGATTTGGAAGCCAAAATTTTGCCCTATCAGCAAGCCAGTCCCGACCTTACCATTATCCTATACGCCGATAAATCTATCGCCATAGAAAACGTGGTAAACCTTACCGATATAGCCAATAAATTAAAAATAAAGCTGGTATTAGCCACCGAAACTAAAAAATAATGCCTGCCCTAAACCAACCCGATAATAATTATCCCAAAGCCATTGCCTTTTCGGTAGGTATTATGGTGGGATTATTGGTGTTGAGCCTTTTTTATGTGATTAGGCAAAACCAAACGCCGCCCGAGGAAGTAGGCATAGGCGGTATAACTGTAAATTATGGCACTACTGATGAAGGTATGGGTACCGATTATATGAGCATAAAAGAGCCTTCGGTAGCACCTAACGCCAATCAAAAAAATCCCGATAAAGTTACGCCCGATGAAAAAACACCTACCCAAACGCCTACTACCCAAGCTACCGATGAAGATATATTAACCCAAGATATGGAAGATGCTGTGGCCCTAAACACCAAAGCCAATAGCAGCAATAATGCCCCCAGCCCCAAAACCGAAGCCAAAGAGGCAAAGCCCGTGATAAACCAAAATGCCTTGTACAAGGGCAAAAAAAATAACGGAACAGGCGAAGGCGATGGCAACGGAAAAGTAGCCGGCAACCAAGGAAAACCCGAGGGCGACCCACTAAGCAATAGTTACACAGGTACTGGAAGCGGCAACGGTGGCGTAGCATTAACTTTGGCCGGAAGGCGATTTGTAACTGCACCCTTAATTAAAGACGATGGGCAAAAAACAGGAAAAATTGCAGTAAACATTACAGTTGATAAAAACGGAACCGTAATAAATGCCGAAGCACCTGGGCGTGGCTCTACCCTTACCGACCCACTATTGTGCGATAAATGCGAAAAAGCCGTTTTAGGAGCTAAGTTTAACAAGCTCGAAACCGCCCCCGATGAGCAACGTGGCGTGGTGATATTTAATTTTAGGGTTGATTAAATTTGCACTTTAATATAAATGACCTACCCACAAACCCTCGCTTACCTTTACCCGCATAGGCGAAACCGCCTACCGCAAAGATTTGCACAATACCTTACAACTTTGCGCCGCAATAGATAACCCACAGCATAAATTTAAAACCATACACGTGGCTGGTACCAATGGTAAAGGCTCGGTTTCGCATAGCTTAGCCGCTATTTTACAAACGGCAGGCTATAAAACAGGTTTATATACATCGCCACATTTAAAAGATTTTAGAGAGCGCATACGCATCAATGGGCAAATGATACCAGAGCAAAACGTAATAGACTTTGTGGCGCAAAACCAGTATTTGTTTGGCCAGCTATTGCCCTCGTTTTTTGAGGTTACAGTAGCCATGGCTTTTGATTATTTTGCTAATGAGGCAGTTGATATTGCCGTTATAGAAGTAGGCCTAGGCGGTAGGTTAGACTCTACCAATATTATAAATCCCTTATTATCAGTAATTACCAATATAGGGTATGACCATGTAAATATCCTGGGTGATACTTTACCCAAAATTGCTTTCGAAAAAGCAGGCATCATAAAACATAAAACCCCCGTAGTTATTGGCGAATATAACAGCGAAACCCAACCTGTTTTTTTGGCTAAGGCCGAGGAACAACATGCGCCCATACTATTTGCAAGCCAACAATTTGAGTTGGTTTACGATGAGATGAAAGACGATTACAGAACCCTTGAGTTGGTAAATACAGAAAACCTAAGCTGTATTAAACTGGCATTAGACTTAACAGGCAGCTATCAAACCAAAAATATTGTAACGATTTTATCGGCCGT
>JAAFJW010000105.1 GCA_013298995.1 Sphingobacteriales bacterium
ATCGTTTTACCCAATTGGCATCGTTAATATGTGAAACACCAATTTCTTTAATTTCTTTAATTGATGAAAAAAGGCAATGGATTAAATCTAAAGTTGGGATTGATATTACCGAAACCCCGCGTGAGGTGGCTTTTTGCCATCATACAATTAAAAATAAATATCTTTTCGAAATAGAAGATGCGAGCAAAAATAATCTATTCAAAAATAATCCTTATGTAACTCAATCCCCGTTTATAAAATTTTATGCTGGCTACCCTTTGATAGACCCCGACGGGTACGCCTTGGGTACACTATGTGTGATAGACGAAAAAACAAAAACACTAAACCCAACCCAAAAAAAAGCACTCCAGTTATTGGCCGAAGAGGTGGTATCGTTAATCGTTGAACGAAGAAAAAAAGAAACGGTAATTTATTACGAACAATTGTTTGAAATATCAAACGATATGGTTTGTATTGCTGGCAAAGATGGCATCTTTAAAAAAATTAACCCCATGTTTACTAAAGTACTAGGTTGGGACGAAACCACCCTATTACAAACTCCTTATTTTGATTTTATACACCCCAACGATGTAGAAGCAGCACATAAAGAACTTTATAAACTTACAAACGGTATAAATACTTCAAACTTTGTACTTAGATTTAAAACAAGTACAAATACTTACAGGCATTTACAATGGGCATGTACTGCCGAGCCAATAACAGGAAACATATTTGCCATTGCCCGAGATGTAAGCGAAGAAAAATTAAAAGAAGAGAAACTAAAAATAAGCGAAAATAATTTTAGGTCGTTTTTTAATAACTCGCAAGGCTTAATGTACACCCATAGCCTAAGTGGCAAATTTTTAACCGTAAACCAAGCAGGTGCAAAACTGTTAGATTATACAATAGATGAAATTTTAGACCTAAACCTGTTTGATTTAGTTATACCAGAATACCATCGGTCGTTAAAAAAATATCTCACCAAAATTATACAGTTTACCAAAGTAAACGGTTTAATGATAACCAAAACCAAAACAGGAGAACTAAAAACTTGGATGTTTAATAATACTTTGGCACACGATATTGATGGTAAGCAATACGTTATTGGCAACGCCATAGATATTACAGAACGGTATCAGCTAGAAAAAGATTTAAAAAAAACCAAAGAATTGTTAGAACAAACCAGCCAAATAGCCAATGTGGGTGGCTGGGAGTTAGATTTGCAAACCCAAGAGCTTTACTGGTCTGATATTACTAAAAAAATACACGAAGTACCTAATTCATATACACCACAGATTGATACCGCAATTTACTTTTATAAACCTGGCAAAAGTCAAACCTTAATACAAGAAGCACTAAACTTAGCCATAAATTCGGGTATCCCATGGGACTTAGAATTACAATTTATAACCCACAAAGGCAACGAAATATGGGTAAGGGCATTAGGTAACGTAGTTATAAAAAATGGTAAATGCGTTAAATTATTGGGTGCTTTCCAAGATATTGATAAACGTAAAAAAACCGAACTCGCATTAGAAATTAGCGAAAATAAGTACAAGGCATTTTTTAATAACTCGCCTGTGGGTATTTCTATTGATAAACTAAATGGAGGGCAGTTTGTAGAAGGCAATAATGCTTTTTTAAAACTTATTGGTTATACCGAAAGCGAATATAAAGCCATAAGCTACAAAGCAATAACCGATAAAAAGTTTTCGGATATAGAAGCAAAACTTATAAAAACCTTAGAACAAACAGGCAAATACGGCCCTTACGAAAAAGAATATGTACATAAAAATGGCAGCATTGTGCCTGTGGTACTTAATGGTATTAAATTTACCGACGATAGTGGCGAGGAACTAGTTTATTCTACTATCCAAGATATTTCGGAAAGAAAAAATGCAGAAAAAATACTCGAAAAAGAAAGAAATAGGCTAAAAGCTTTTGTACAAAATGCCCCAGCAGCGGTTGCCATGCTAGATAAAAATATGGTATATATTGCCGCAAGCGACCAATGGAAAACCACCTATAAAATACCCGTAGATAAACAAATTGTAGGGCTAAATCATTATTCATTATTTACAAACATATCAGATGAATGGAAAACATATCACCAACTGGCACTTAAAGGCCAAGTTATAAAAAAAGATGAACACGCCTGGCGGCCAGTGGGCTGGGATACCAATATGTATATTAGATGGGAAACAAGGCCATGGTACGAAATTAATGGCGACATTGGTGGTATTATATTATTTACACAAGATATTACCGAAATATGCCTACAAAGAGAAGAACTAAAACTAGCCATTAGAAATGCCGAATTGGCTAGCAGTGCAAAATCCGAGTTTTTGGCCAATATGAGCCACGAAATCCGCACTCCCCTAAATGGCGTAATAGGCTTTACCGATTTGGTTTTAAAAACCCAACTTAACGAAACACAGTTTCAATACCTATCTATCATCAACCAATCGGCCAATTCTTTATTAGGCATTGTAAACGATATTTTAGATTTCTCTAAAATCGAAGCAGGCAAAATAGAACTCGATATTGTAAAATGTGATTTAAACGAAATTTGTAGCGAAGCTATTGATATTGTAAAATACCAAGCACAAAGCAAAGGCTTAGAAATACTACTAAACCTACCTTTAAGTAAAAAACAAATAGTATGGGTTGATGCCGTACGCTTAAAACAAATATTTATAAACCTATTAAGTAACGCTGTAAAATTTACCAATAAAGGCGAAGTAGAGTTTAAAATTACGGTGTTACAAAAAACAGAAACCCATAAAACTTTTAGGTGCGAGGTGCGAGATACGGGCATAGGTATAAGTATCGAAAATCAAACCAAAATATTTGAACCCTTTTTGCAGGAAGATTCATCTACTACAAAAAATTACGGTGGTACAGGTTTAGGCCTAAGCATATCGAACAGATTATTAGAGTTTATGAACACCAAGCTGGAGCTAATAAGCGAGCCAGGCATAGGCAGTAATTTTTATTTTGATGTAACCCTGCGAACCGAAGAATACGAACAAGAACAAGAACAATGGGCGGTTTTAGAAAACATAAAAAATGTACTTGTTGTAGATGATAACCAAAATAACAGGTTAATTGTTAAAAGCATGCTAGCCTTAAAAGAAATTAAAGCAACCGAAGCTGTTAATGGCTTAGAAGCCTTAGAAATTATAGCCCACCACCAAGTAAAATTTGATGTAATTTTAATGGATTACCACATGCCTTTTATGGATGGGCTGGAAACCATAAAAAAAATAAGAGACAATTTTTACCCCTCCGCCGAAGAACAACCTATTGTATTGTTGTACAGCTCGTCCGATGATGGAAAAATAATTAAAGCCTGCAAAGTTTTAAAAGTGAGCCATAGGCTTGTAAAACCCATAAAAATAAGCGAATTATTTAACGCACTTAAATTACAAAATATAAAAACTATAACCAAACCGCCCACAGATACTGCCGCACCTTTTAATAAAATGGTAGCCCTTATAGTTGAAGATAACCTAATTAATGCCTTTTTAGCCAAAAGTATTATCAAAAAAATTGCGCCACAGGCCACCATCATCGAAACCGTTAATGGGCTCGAAGCTGTTGAATTTTGTAAACACAACGTACCCGATATTATTTTAATGGATATACAAATGCCCATAATGAACGGTTACGAAGCAACCAAATTAATAAGAGAAAACGCCAACAATGCACACACGCCAATAATTGCCCTAACCGCTGGCAATGTTATAAGCGAAAAAGAAAAAAGCTTAAACGCTGGCATGAACGATTTTATAGCCAAACCAATTGTTGAAAGTGATATTATAACCCTATTTAACAAATGGAAACTAGTTAAAAACACCACAATTACGGCAACAAAAAACATTACAAATACGTAATAACCTAAGTTCGATTAATAAACACTTCACCATTGATAGCGCAAAGCCTAAAAATTTAATTTATAGCACTTATAATTGGTGTTTAATTGCGCTATTATACCTAAAAATCCTTGTTTAGCAACCGTTCTAAATCGGCAAAGCTGATATTCATTTTTACACGCCCTTGCTGGGCGTACGATATTTCGCCAGTTTCTTCCGATATAATAAGGGCCGTAGCTTCGCTACTTTCGGTTACACCTATGCCCGCCCTGTGGCGCAAGCCAAATTGCGGAGGTAGTTTATCGTTTTCGGTAAGAGGTAAAATACAGCTGGCGCATTTAATCATGTTTTCGGATATAATTACGGCACCATCATGCAGGGGGCTATATTTTTGAAATATACTTTCGAGCAAGCGTTTCGATATTTTGGCGTTCATCATCTCGCCACTATTGGCAAATATATCTTGGTCGAAATATTTTACAAATACAATCAAAGCACCTGTACGGTTTTTTTTCATGGTTTTACAGGCATCAATAATGGGCTTTATTTTGGTCATATTATCTACAACCATATCCTCTTTTTTAAATAAGTAAGTAAGCCATGTACGGTTACTAATTGATATATTTTTACCTATAGTAAGTAAAAACCTACGCATCTCTTGCTGAAAAACAATAATTAAAGCTATAAAACCTACACTTACAAAACTGCCTAATATGCTCGAAAGCAAGCGCATTTTTAAAGCATCAACAGCATAATATGAAGCGTAAATGAGCATAAACCCAATAAAAATGTTTACCGCCAGCGTACCTTTAATAAGGCTATATATGTAATAAATAATAAGGGCTACCAGACCTTTAATAAGGCTATATATGTAATAAATAATAAGGGCTACCAGCAATATATCTATTACATCTAGCAGGCTAGGTTTTAAAAAATTAAGGTCAGTTGCTTCCATAAAATTTTTAATATTTTTTCTACCCTTTTACAAGGTTTATTAATTTAATACATTGTTTGGCTTCGGCCACATCATGCACCCGTAAAATATTTGCACCGTTTTGTAAGGCTACGGTATTTAATATAGTAGTACCGTTTAAGGCTTCGTTGGCGGTAATGTTTAACGATTTCCATACCATCGATTTTCGGGATAACCCTACCAATATAGGCACATCTAATATTTTAAAATCTTTTAAATGATTAAGCAATAAAAAATTTTGCTCGGTGTTTTTGGCAAATCCAAAGCCAGGGTCTATCACCACATCTTTCACGCCTAATGATTTTAATTGCGCTATTTTTTCCGAAAAATAAAAGGTAATATCGGCCATTAAATCATCATACATAGTAAGCAGGTGCATGTTTTTGGGTGTACCCCGATGGTGCATTAATATATACGGAACGCTTAATTGGGCTACGGTGCTAAACATTTCGGCATCCAGCTCGCCACCCGATATATCGTTAATAATATCGGCCCCAGCCTCAACAGCCAAGCGGGCAATACTGGCTCTAAAAGTATCTACCGAAATTACAGCATCCGAAAAATTACTTTTAATGAGTTTTATTACAGGCAGTAGGCGCTTTGCTTCGTCCTCGGTCGAAATATCATCAGCCCCTGGCCGGGTACTATAAGCACCCAAATCCAGTATATCAGCACCTTCGGCCAGCATTTTTTGTACCTGTGCCAGTATTTCTTTTTCGGCTGTAAAACGGCTATGGCTATAAAACGAATCGGGCGTAAGGTTTATAATACCCATTACCTTAGCTTGGCTTAAATCAAGCAATTTACCGCCTACGTTAAGCGATGCGTTTGTTGTAAAAAATGTATCTTTAGCCATTATTTTGTGTAGCAAAATAGTAAATATTTTTAATGGATTTATAAAAAATTAACACATTTTGGCAAATACTTCGGCACAATACGATGCAGTAATACAAGGCTGCAAAAATTTATTCCTTAAAAAAACCAACGATTATGGTACCGCTTGGCGTATATTAAGGCTTCCATCTATTACCGACCAAATTTTTATTAAAGCCCAGCGCATTAGAACCCTCGAAGATAAAAAAACGAGCAAAGTAGGCGATAGCATTGCTAGCGAATACATTGGCATTATAAATTATTGTATAATCGCCATGATGCAACTATGCTTGGATGAAAATGTGCCTTTAGAACTAGCCGTTAATGAAGTTGAAATTGCCTTCGACCAAAAAGTTACCGAAACCAAAGAATTAATGTTTGCCAAAAACCACGATTATGGCGAAGCATGGCGAGATATGCGTATAAGCTCACTCACCGATTTAATATTGATGAAAATATTACGGGTAAAACAAATTGAAGATAACCTAGGCCAAACCCTAGCCTCCGAAGGCGTAAATGCCAATTATCAAGATATGTTGAATTATGCGGTTTTTGCGCTAATTAAACTAGAAGGGGATTTTTGATTTTTGAATAGAAAAGTGGAGTGTTCGTACCCTTAGAGAGCGTATAAATTCTATGCTTTACGAACGAACTGCCATTAGCAAAAACCCCGAAGAAACTATAAAAAATGCCACGAATACAAAAGTAAAACACAAAAAATTCGTGTATTCGTGGCAAAAATAAGATGCCACAAATTCACAAGTAATACACAAAAAATTCGTGTATTCGTGGCAAAAAATAAGATGCCACGAATACACGAATGAAAAGAAACAAATTAATTCGTGGCAAAAATAAGATGCCACAAATTCACAAGTAATACACAAAAAATTCGTGTATTCGTGGCAAAAAATAACATGCCACGAATACACGAATGAAAAGAAACAAATTAAATGGAAAATATTATTTACAAAGAAGATAGCTATCAAATTATTGGAAAATGCATGGAAGTACATAATAATTTAGGTGCTGGATTTAGTGAAATTGTTTACAAAGACGCTTTAGAATGGGAATTTAAAAATGCAGGAATACCCTTTGTTAGAGAAAAAGAATATGTTGTAAATTATAAGGGAATAATATTACCGCATAAATTCTTTGCAGATTTTGTTGTATTCGATAAAATAATATTAGAAGTAAAAGGAGTATCTAGAATTAATAATGAATATATTACTCAATGTTTAAATTATTTAGTAGTATCAAAGAACAAACTTGCATTAATAGTTAATTTTGGTGAACCGAAACTTAACTATAAACGCATTGTGTTGTAAAAAATGTGGCAAATAACAAAATAAATTCGTGTATTGGTGGCAAAATAAGATGCCACAAATTCAAAAGTAAAACACAAAAAATTCGTGTATTCGTGGCAAAAAATAACATGCCACGAATACACGAATGAAAAAAAACAAATTCGTGTATTCGTGGCAAAAAATAAGATGCCACGGATACACGAATGAAAAGAAACAAATTAATTCGTGGCAAAAAAATAAGATGCCACGAATACACGAATGAAAAGAAACAAATTTGTAGCAATAATAACCAAAAATGACCAAACCCAACAACCTACGCCTAGCAACCAATCTTACAAAACTTTTTGTAGGCCTGCTATTTATATTTTCGGGTTTAATAAAACTTAACGACCCGCTGGGCTTTTCCTATAAACTCGAAGAATATTTCGAGGTTTTTCATATCACTTTTTTAACACCTTTTGCAGTTATTATTGGCTTCAGCCTTTGTGCTTTGGAGGTTATTTTAGGCATTTTTTTACTCATAAGTTATTACACCCCCAAAGTGCTTTGGGCATTGTTATTACTGATACTTTTTTTTACGTTTTTAACCTTTTATTCGGCATATTTTGATGTAGTAAAAACCTGTGGTTGCTTTGGCGATGCCATTGCCCTTACACCTTGGCAATCGTTTACTAAAGATATTATATTGCTATTGTCCATTGCTTTACTGTTTTATCAGCGCAAGCAGCTAAGTGTAAAAATAGCCAAACCATTTATAAGCATTTTAACCATTGGCTTTACTTTTTTATTGGGTATTTACACCTATAATTTTTTACCAATTATTGATTTTTTACCCTATAAAATCGGTGCCAACCTAATTAAACTTACAACACTGCCGCCCAATGCCCAGCCCGATGAATACGAGATTTTGTACGATTTACAAAATCTAAAAACCAAGCAACATAAAACTGTTACCGATAAAGAATACATAAAATCTAAAATTTACGCAGATAAAAACTGGATTTTAAAAGCCGCTAGCCCACCCAAGTTGGTAAAAAAAGGCGACCAAATAGTTATCAAAGATTTAAACATTTACGATGCTGGAGGTGTAAGCTACACCTCCGAAATTATCGAAAACCCCTACTACACCCTTATTGCGGTAGCTTATAATTTAAACAATACCAAAGTAAAAGCAATAGGAAATATAAACGCAATAGCCATAAACGCCATACAAGATTTTAATATTAGGGCAATTATGCTCACCACCAATTCGGCCTCCGAAGCCACTCTTTTTGCAAAAAACAACAAATTAGTAATGGATATTTTTTATGCCGATGCCGTACCTCTAAAAAGTATGGTGCGTAGCAACCCTGGCTTATTGCTTTTAAAAAATGGCGTAATTATTAATAAATGGGGCGCAAATAATTTACCTTC
>JAAFJW010000107.1 GCA_013298995.1 Sphingobacteriales bacterium
ATTGGTGGTAACATTTAACATTATTTTTACCGCAAAAAATGCTATGCACACAAAGCTGGCTGTAGAAAAAACCGGTGCAAGGTAAACCCGCATTAAAAAGCACCAGCCTGCGTACCTAAACCCGACAGCCTGCCTGCGGTAAGCAGGCAGGCCGGCCTTGCGCCTAAGGCCTGTGGGCGTACCTGCCGGCCAGCAGGTGGGTGAGCGGATGGCGGGGCTAGCTTGGCTTATGAAATGCTGGCCTTGGTTTTCCAAATATATTTTTATAAAATTATGGGCTTTATGCAATGTATTTATTTTATAAATAGCTGGTTGTAAAAAATGGCATTACGTTTTGATTAACCTATTTATTAGCTACGAAACTGTAAATTATATTTTGTAACTTGATTAAGTAGGCATCATTTTTTTATCCTCAAGAGCGCAAAAATAAAAAAGATACTTGCTTGTAATCTTAAAATTAGATTATCTAAATCACAAATTTAGATATTGAATATAATGGAGATTAATCAAAAATCCTAATTGTGTAATAATGGGGTGCTTTTGCCCAAAATGGATTGATTTTACCAAGCTAATGCAAAATACGGGCAAGTGGTACAAATTGTGTAATCGGGCTTAAAACTATGCTTGATTCAAATAAATGAACAAAAAAAATGCAATAGCTTATAATTTATCGCATTTGTTGTTTTTACTTGCTAGTATAAAATAATTATATATAAATATGATTTTTAGACAGTTACAGAAACCTATTGTATAGCTGTATTAATAAACGCTTATAATGTGGATAAAAAAGCATTTTAAAGCAGTTTTATATATTTGTAAATATTCTTTTTTTTAAAAAAACATGCTACATTAGCCGTATAATCATATAACCAATAACCATTTATTAACTTAACAGATTAAATAAAATGAAAAAATTTGAAGAAGTAAAAAAATTAATTGCCGACTTAGAAGGCGATGCGGACAAATTTTACAACAAAGGTAACAGTGCTGCTGGTACTAGAGTTAGAAAAGCGATGCAGGAGTTAAAAAACTTGTCCCAGGCTATCCGTTTAGAAGTTCAAGAAACTAAAAACAAAGAAGCTGGAAAATAATATTATTTTTTTGGTTTTTTAATAAAATGCCTCAGCTGTAATAATACAGTTGAGGCGTTTTTGTTTTAAATTACAATGAGATAGAGTATGTGCGCATAATTTTATTTAAAATTGTGATTTAAGTTGTAGTACATAAGAAATGACACATAAAAACACACATCAACTTTTTAACCATATACTAAATAGGCAAAAGCAATTAGAGCTAGTGCCATCAAACAAGGTGATTGCCAACTGGGCCAAGCACTTAATTGAGTTTTTGTTTCCCGAACAGGCTACACAATTGCTGGTATCGGTACAAGCTATGCAGGTGCAATATGATGCCTTGGCTGCCGAACTTACCGCTATATTAAATGCCACCACAGCTTGCTATAATTGTAATAATGAGGATAAAGTAAAAAATTTTTTTGAAAACATACCCACTTTATATGCACTTTTAAATACCGATGTGGCGGCTTTACTAGAGGGCGACCCTGCGGCTTTAAGCGAATTTGAAGTAATACGCACTTATCCTGGGTTTTATGCGGTTTCGTTTTACAGAATTGCCCATGCTTTATTAAAGTTAGAAATTCCGCTTTTGCCACGTATTTTAACCGAATACGCCCACACGGTTACAGGTATTGATATTCACCCAGCAGCACAAATTGGCGAATATTTACACATAGACCATGGTACAGGTATTGTAATAGGCGAAACTGTAGTAATAGGCAAACATGTAAAAATTTACCAAGGCGTTACCTTGGGTGCATTAAGTGTTGAAAAACAAATGGCTGGTACTAAACGGCACCCTACGGTAGGCGATTATGTGGTTATATATTCGGGGGCTACCATTTTGGGTGGCGAAACTTTTATTGGCAACCACTGCGTTATAGGTGGTAACGTGTGGCTAACCCATAGCGTACCCGATTATGCAAAAGTTTATCACGAAAGTGGCACAAAAATTATAGAAACCCGATAAAATGGCAGGCATTATAGATTTAATAGGCAACACCCCTTTGGTTGAAATTACAAAACTAAACCCCTACCCTAACGTAAAAATTTACGGCAAGCTAGAGGGCAATAACCCAGGCGGAAGCGTAAAAGATAGGGCAGCTTATAGCATGATTAGTAGTGCTTTACAGCGAGGCGAAATCAACACCAATACCAAACTTATTGAAGCCACAAGCGGCAATACAGGCATTGCACTGGCTATGATAGCCAGCTTGTATGGTTTACATATAGAATTGGTAATGCCTGCTAGTTCGACCCGCGAACGTACTTTAACCATGGAAGCCTTTGGCGCAAAAGTTACCTTACTGGAAACCATTGAACTATGCCGAGATTATGCCGAAGAAAAAGCACAACAGGGCAATTATTTTTTACTAAACCAGTTTGCCAACCCCGATAATTACCTAGCACATTACAAAACCACAGGGCCCGAAATTTGGCGAGATACCGAACAAAAAATTACTCATTTTGTAAGCTCAATGGGCACCACAGGTACAATTATGGGTACATCAATGTATCTTAAAGAAAAAAATAAACACATACAAATTGTGGGTTGCCAGCCCACCGAGGGTTCATCAATACCTGGCATACGCCGCTGGCCAGCAGCTTATATGCCCCAAATATTTGATGCCTCAAGGGTGGATAGGGTGATGGATGTATCGGAAGATGAAGCTATTTTTATGGCCCGAAAACTAGCAAAACACGAAGGTATTTTTGCGGGTATGAGTTCGGGCGGGGCATTATCGGCAGCCTTAAAATTAGCTTCGGAGCTAGATAATGGCCTTATTGTTTTTATTGTATGCGACCGTGGCGATAGGTATTTAAGCAGTAATTTGTTTGCAGGATAGCTGTAACCTTATTTGAAAACCATCTACTTTCAAACAATTGACAAAACATTTGTTTCCTAAAAAGGAAATTTATACTTTTAGCAAAAAAATGAATGACACCAAATTTTGTAGTTAATTTTTTACCTGATGCAGTAGAATTTTTAGAACAACTTGATGACAAAGCAAGAGAGAAAATTTACTATAATATAAAGAAATCTCAATATGTTACAGATAATGAATTATTTAAAAAACTTAATGACTTTATTTGGGAATTTAGAACGCTGTATAATAGCAAAGCTTATAGACTCTTTGCATTTTGGGACAAAACAAGAGAAAATCAAACTTTGGTTATAGTTACTCACGGAATTTTAAAAAAGACTCAAAAAACACCAGCTAAAGAAATTGAAAAAGCTCAAGAGATAAGAAAAGAATATTTAACCAACGAGAAAAAAAACAATTAATATGTCGGACAAATTCAAAACAGTTTCACTTGACACAATGATAAACAAACACATTGGAAAACGTGGTACTGAAAAACGAGAAGCATTTGAAAATGAATTAAGAATTGATTTGCTAGGGCAAACAATTAAACAAGTTAGGCAAGAACGCAATTTAACACAAGAGCAACTTGGAGTTTTAGTTGGAGTTCAAAAGGCACAAATTTCTAAAATTGAAAACAGCGTTAAAAATGCAAGATTTGAAACTATTTTAAAAGTGTTTGACGCTTTAGGAGCTAAAGTAAATTTTAATGTAGAACTAACTAATAAAAAATTTGCTTACTAAACTTTTAACAAGAAAAGCTACTGCTAATAATTATTGCCACTAGTTGAACTATAGGGATGTAGCTATTATATTTTAAATTTCACAACCTTGTTTATATCTAACTGATAATTATACTTCTGGAATTTACTACACCTCTTTTTCTATTTGGTAATTATTTCGGGTTGCCGAATTACGGCTAACCAACTCGGCTACAAAGCCTGTTAAAAATAATTGCGAACCTAATATTACAGCTACCAAAGCTATATAAAACAACGGTTGCGAGGTAATTTCTCTATCATAATGTGTGCCTACGGCAATATGATATAGTTTTTCGCCAATTATCCAAAGGGCTAAAATGGTGCCTGTAAAAAAACTAAGTACCCCCATAGTACCAAAAAAGTGCATGGGGCGTTTGCCAAATTTACCTACAAAAAATATGGAAAGTAAATCTAAAAAGCCGTTGATAAACCTGCTGAAACCAAATTTGGTAACGCCGTATTTGCGGGCTCGGTGTTCTACCACTTGTTCTTCTATTTTGGTAAAGCCAGCCCATTTGGCTAGTACGGGTATGTAGCGGTGCATTTCGCCATACACTTCTATGTTTTTAACCACTTCTTTTCGGTAGGCTTTAAGGCCACAATTAAAATCGTGAAGATTGCCTATGCCCGACATGCTGCGGGTAGCGGCATTAAAAAACTTGGTGGGTATGGTTTTGGTAAGCGGGTCGAACCGCTTTTTTTTCCATCCCGATATTAAATCCAATTTTTCTTCGATTATGCGGCGGTAAAGCTCGGGTATTTCATCGGGCGAATCTTGCAAATCGGCATCCATGGTAATTACCACATTGCCATTAGCCGCTGCAAAACCCACATTTAAAGCTGCCGATTTGCCGTAATTACGCCTAAATTTTATGCCTTTTATGGCCGAGTGTGTGGCTTTTAATTCTTCTATTTTTTGCCACGAACCATCGTTACTGCCATCATCAATCAAAATAATTTCGTACGTTAATTGTTGCTTTTGTAGCACATTTCTTATCCAATTGCTAAGTTCGGGTAACGATTCTACTTCGTTAAACAAAGGAATTACTATTGATATATCCATAAGTTAGCTTTCGGGCTCGTGTTCAATAGGTTTAAACATAGGTGGATTTTTTTTAAAGATGGCTGCAAATATCAACGACATTACAAATCCCACCAAAATACTAATACCCAGCGATTTTATAAAATCCAAAATTGTTGGGTTGTATTGCGATTGAAATTGTTTTTCAACATCTTTTAATGCTTTAGCAATCTGGTCTTCGTTCATCCCCATTTTTTCGTACATGGTTGTTAAGTTATCGGTAATTATCACAATAATTTTATCGTAAGCACCAGGCTCTATAAATTTATAAAATAGGCTAGTAAAAACCAAGGATACCATGTTTGCTACCAAACTCATTATAAAAATACTTTTTAAAGCATCTTTAAACGGCCAATATTGGCCTACTTTTTTCTTTAAATCTAATGTAAAAAGTACATAAATTAAGATGTTTAACACCATTAAAATACCCGAAAAGTACATTTTGCCAAACAGCTCGGGCATGGTGTAAAATACAATAATTTGTAGTGCAATGTTAATGCCGGCTATAAATAATCCGTTTGTAGCTGCGTTTTTATTTGTAGTTTCCATAATTGTTTAATTTATCTTACATTATTATAACTTACTAGTAAATCGTAAATAGCGGCATCAAAAGGTGCATCTTCACTTAATTTTTTAAAATTAGTAAAAGTTTCTTTATCAGGATTGGGGTTTAAAAAGAAAGCCATTAGAGGGTAAAATAACTCTTTCATATCCGATTCGTCCGATAAGTTTTTAGACACTTTTGCAATTTCATCTAAGCCTGTTTCCATTAAAATTTGGTTGGCAATAATATCTTCGTAAATGCGGTGTTCGTCTTGAAACTCGTCTTCTTCTACCAATAAAAACTCTTTTAAGTAATCATCTAAACTGGGTTCAATTTCCTCATCTTCACACTCTTTAAGGTACAAAAGTAGGTTTAAAAGTTCGGTACCACGGTCTATGGTTTCTTCTTCAATAGCTTCCCACTCGGCCGATTCTAGGTAATCATCGTTTAACTGCTGGGCATCTTCCGAAAAAAAGTTGATCAACAATAAATCAAAAGCAATTTCACGCAGGGCATCTAAATCGGGTGCATTATCAAACACTTCGTCTAGTTTATCAACCTTGGTCATAAAATCATCGTCTGCCGAAAATAATTTTTCTAAACTTTTTAAGGCCTGTTCGCCCTGTACGTTTTCTTCTTTAGCAAAGGTGTTAAAGGTTGCTTTAAGCGATGCTGCTACTTTGGTATTCATAGTTTTATTTTTTTGGGTGTGGGGATTAAATTTTGGGTGATTTGTTGCTTATAAATTTTGTCTTATTGCCTCAATATCTTCGGGACTAGCATCAGTTATTTCGGCAATAGTTTTATTATCAAGCCCTTTTAATATACTTTTTATGATAATTTTCCGCAAAGTAATTGCTTCCGATAAGGCAATTTTACTAGCTGTAATGCTTGTTAAATTATCTTCAATTTCTTTTAATCTTGCTTCGCCATCGGCTTTACCTTCTGTAATTTGCTCTTTAATTGCTTTTAACGATTCTATTTCACTTGCTTTATAATGCAAATAATCTAAATAACGGTTATAGCTAAATTGGTCTTCTTCGGGTAGCCGCATATAATCTAAAACTTCGCCCGCTTCTTTCAGACCTTTGGCTTTAAAATTATCTTTAACTTCGCTGTTTTTAAGAAAATAAATCCATTCGTCTAAGCTGTCTTTGGCTACATCGTTAAATTTATTTACTTTAATAATGTAAAACTCGGGAAAAATATCAGAAACATTTTCTTTCGAGAATGCAATTTTTTGTTTTATAGAAAGCACCAAAGTATCATTTTGGTGTATTCCTTTAAAAACAGTAGCTCCTTTATAAACATAATCTTGTCCTTGGCCAAGATCGAAATAAACTATATTTACAGATATAATTTTTTTAATTTCGGCATAAGATTGTCTTAACGATAAGTTTTCTGTTAAGGCTTTAGATGCTCCGTAAGCCATTCTATGAAAAAAATCTATTTCATAAGTGTTTTGAATTTCTACAATAATTAATTCGTTTTTAGAGTTTTGGGTTAAAATATCAACCCTGTTAAACTTATCGTCTTCGGTTTCTTGGTTGCCTTCGCTTTCTAATATTTTTTCTATGCGAATATCATCAAAAAATAATTCGCTTAAAAAACCCTCTAAAACTGCAAAATTAGCCTTGTTACGTAATAGTTTTTTTACTGCCCAATCAAACCTTATTAATTTTTTTTTCATTTTTTTACGATTTAATTTAAAAATGAATATACCATTTTACCCCTCCCACACCAAACCATTATTCACACACATCCAAACTTTACCTTTTAAAATCGTACCTAAAAATGGCGAATTACTTGATTTTGAAAAATTGTTTTCGGCATTATATTCCCATTCGGTATCTATATCAAACAAAACTATATTTGCTTTTTGGCTTTCGCCGATGCTGGGCAGCGGTAAACCTAAAATATTACGCGGATTGATGGCCATTTTTTCTACAATTTGTGTAGCTGTTAAGCCAGCCTTAATAGCTAGTGGCAAAGCCGTTTGCAGGCCCAACATACCGTAGGCGGCGGTTTCAAATTCTACCTGTTTTAGCTCGATTTCTTGTGGGGTGTGTTGGCTTACTATGGCATCAATGGTGTTATTTTTTAAACCTTCGATTAAAGCATCTACATCGTTTTGAGTGCGTAGTGGCGGTTTTATTTTGTAATTGCTATCAAAATCGAGTAAAACATTGTCGGTTAAAACCAAGTGGTGGGCGGCAACATCGCAGGTTATGGGCAGTCCATTTTCTTTGGCTTTTTGTATTAATTGTACCGAGTGGGCGGTGCTTATGGTGCTAAAATGAATTTTACTTTGGGTATGTTGAGCCAAGTAAATGTTGCGGTTTACCATTAGCTCTTCGGCTAGATTGGGTATGCCTTTCATCCCCAAAAGGGTGCTGGTAATGCCTTCATTAATTTTTGCGCCTGCGGCCAGTTGTTTATCCTCGGCCAAAGCCATAACCAAAGCACCAAACCCTTTGGCGTAAAGCAATGCCCGCTCCATCAGGCCAGCATCTTGTACTGGCGCATCGCCATCGCTAAAAGCGATGGCACCTGCTTGGTACATATCGTACATTTCGGCCAAATGTTGGCCTTCACGCTTTTGCGATAGGGTGCCAATGGGGTACATATCTACCAAGTTATTTTTGGCTCGGTTTATTAAATATTGTACCTGTGCCTTGGCATCAACGGGTGGTAAAGTATTGGGCATTAGGGCTAAGCCAGTAAAGCCTCCCGCCATAGCGGCCTTGCTACCTGTTTCAAAATCTTCTTTGTTCTCTAAACCAAGCTCGCCTAGGTTGGCATTTAAATCAAAAAAACCAGCGGACAGGTATTTGCCGCTTCCGTTTATTATTTCGGCATTATCGTTTAGGTTGGTGGCTATTTTTTGTATCACACCATCTGTAATTAAAACATCGGCAATTTTGCCGTTAAATGGCGATAGTTTATCTAAAATGGTGCAACCTTGTATTAAAATATTCATAATGTTTGCTTTAAATGGCGGTGGTTAAAAAACCGTATTAACAAAATTTCGATGGCCAAAAAAATTAATGCCAAAATTAGGCATAGTTTCCAATAATTA
>JAAFJW010000108.1 GCA_013298995.1 Sphingobacteriales bacterium
GTACAAAGCGATCTCGAGCTGGCGAAGCAAGAACTGACTTTGCTTGAAGCTGGGCATCGGGTTGCACTATCTGGAGTTGCTGGTGGATAAAGTTTTTGAATTACAACCTGATCACAAAATCTACATTGCTGGACACAAAGGCATGGTTGGTTCAGCCATTTGGCGGGCTTTGCTGGCTAAAGGGTATTCAAACCTCATTGGTAAAAGCTCGAGCGAACTTGACCTTCGGGATGCTCATTTGGTCAATGCTTTTTTTGAATCCGAAAAACCAGATGTTGTTTTTTTAGCTGCCGCTAAAGTCGGTGGAATTGTAGCTAATAACACTTACCCTGTTGAATTTATTACAGATAACCTTCGGATTCAAACCAATGTCATAGATGCAGCTTGGCGTTTTGGCACTAAGCGCTTACTTTTTTTAGGCTCTAGTTGTATTTACCCCAAGTTTGCGCCCCAACCAATTAAAGAAGAATACCTTTTAACAGGTGAACTTGAGCCAACCAACGAAGCGTATGCGATTGCCAAGATTGCTGGAATTAAACAGATTCAAGCCTACAGAAAGCAGTATGGGGCTTCGTTTATATCTGCCATGCCAACCAATTTATATGGACCTGGAGATAACTACAACCTCGAGACTTCGCATGTGATACCTGCGCTAATTCGGAAATTCCACGAAGCAAAATTGAGTCATTCAAAGACTGTGGAAATTTGGGGTACTGGTTCACCACGGCGTGAGTTTTTATACGCGGATGACCTTGCGGATGCTTCGATTCATTTAATTGAATACTATGACGATGGGTTGTGGATCAACATTGGATACGGCAACGATATTTCAATTCTTGAACTTGCAGAGCAGATTGCAAGGACTGTTGGTTTTGAAGGTAGTCTTGTTTTTGACTCAAGTAAGCCTGATGGTACACCTCGCAAGTTACTCGACACAACAAAAATAAATCAATTAAATTGGATACCTAAAACGAACTTGCAGTTGGGCTTGCAGAAGGCTTATAAATCATTCCTAGGTAGCTGATTAAACTATGAGGGTTTCGTTTATCATTGCAACATACAATTCAGCAGCTACAATAGGTAGGTGTTTAGATAGTCTTGCAGCACAAGATTTTTTAGACTTTGAAGCAATTATTGTTGATAATAAGTCCACAGATTCTACTTTGGAAATTGCTTCTAGTTTTGATAATAAGATGAGTATGAAGGTCATCTCCGAACCTGACCGTGGTATATACGATGCTTGGAATAAAGCACTTCAGATAATCTCTGGGGATTGGATAGTTTTTTTGGGGTCAGATGATTTTCTTGCAAGTCATACTGTCCTGAGTCAAATGAGTAAGCATTTGAACAATGATGTACAGCTCGTATACGCACAAATTTTTATTTTTGATGCAAAAAGAGATAAGGTGCTTTATAAAACAGGGAAAAAGTGGGAAATGACCAAAAGAAATTTACCCAAAGGTGAGATGTATCCTCATACAGGTGCATTCCACAGTAAAAAATTATTCGAGATGTACGGTAAGTTCGATGATTCTTATAAAATCTCCGGAGATTTTGAGTTTGCTCTACGTTTTTTTGCAAATTGCACTGGGAAATTCATCAATGATTTGCAGTTTTTACATATGACCACAGGTGGTGTAAGTGCATCCATAGCCAATATAAAAATTCGATTTCTTGAAGATAGTAGAGCCATCAAATCGCATACACGGAATATTTTCCCAACCTATTTATATACTCTCGGCATTCGTAATTTCTTATCAAGTTATATTTTATCGTTGGTTGGAGAAAAAAACTTTGAAATTCTTAAGACTCTAAAAAGAAATCTTTTTTATGGTAAGTAAGGGGTGAAATTTATAAAAAACAATTCCAATCAACAAAGTATTTATATATTTTTTGACTGTTATTATAGAAAAGAGGCAAGTACAGGCAAACTACTCAGAGAAATAGCCACTGCTTTGTCTTCAGAATTTTCTATAACTGTTATTACTAGTAAGAACAAAGACTTGGTGCATTTACCAGACAATATTGACTACAAAGTCTTTGGAGTGAAATCCGAAATTTTTCCAAGAAGCAGTTTGCTCTTAAGACTAATCAATGACTTTTTATTTTCGATTTATACATTATATTTTATAACTTTTTTTGTCAAAAAGGCAGATTCAATACTTGTTGTTTCAAATCCAGCGATCTTACCGTTTTTTTCCGCAGTTGCAGCAAAAGTTAAATCAGTGCCGTTAATTTTTTTAGTTCATGACATATATCCAAAAATTGCAGCAGTTACAGGTCTGATTAGAAAAAATTCTCTTCTTTTTCAAGTTTTTGATATTATGAATGCCCTAACATATCAAATAGCAAATAAGATAGTTGTTTTAGGAAGATGTATGAAAGAAGAGCTAGTAGAAAATAATGTACCCGAGAGTAAAATTCGTGTAATTCAGAATTGGAGTGATTCAAAAAAAGTATTAAAAATAGAAATAAGCCAAAATACCTTACTGCAAGAGATGTCATACTTAAAACAAAAATTCACGGTACTATATTCGGGTAACTTGGGGCGTTTTCAAGACTTTGAAACTATTTTGTTGGCTGCGAAAGAATTACAAAAGCATGAAAATATTCAATTCGTTATTGCAGGTCAAGGTGTAAAAAAGCAATGGATTCAAAATGAAATTGAAAAACTGGAACTAAAAAACGTCCACCTTTTGCCTTTTCTCCACGAAGAAAGGTTTCTTGACCTACTTAGCATTACAGACCTTGGATTGATCACTTTAGAGCTTGGAGCAGAAGGATTAGGTGTTCCGAGCAAACTATATGCGCTCATTGCTTCAGGTATATCAATAGGTGCAATCATGGGCGATAAATCGGAAATTAGTAGACTGCTTAGTGAATACTCTTTTGGTTTTCGGGTTACTCAAGGCAATTCTATGAAACTTGCATCAGATATACTTGAACTGTACAGCAATGAAAATCTGCAAAAGCAGTATCAAGAAAATGCTCAGCGATTGTTCAGCGAGAGATTTGATAAGCATATTGCAATGAATTTATATAAAAATCTATTTTTAGAGGTACTAAAACATGATAACAATAATAATTCCTACGTTTAATCGCTATGAATCACTTGAAAAAGTGATTCATAGCTATCTTTGTCAAGGCGATTGTGTAGAGAAAATCATTATTTGGGATGACTGTAGTGAACTGGCTATTTTTGATAACATAAAGAAATTGATTTCAGATAATTCAATAAAAAAAATTGAAGTTTTTCGGAATAAAATTCATATTGGAGCGCAATTGACAAAGCGTGAAGCTGTAAAACATGTTTTTACACAGTTTGTTCTTTTTGGAGAAGATGATGTTTGGTTAGAGAAAGACTATTGCAATATCTTACTCAATGAATTAAATGTTTTAAATGCAGATGTTATTGGTGGAAGGCTAATTGATTTGAAAATCGAAAAAGATAGTGATTTTACGCAGAAGATACTCATTGAAGACACACAACCTGCTTCTTTAGTTGAGAAAATATATGACAACAGAAAAATCGATGCAAAATATGGCTCAAACTTTGCTGAGCCATTTCCTGTATTTCACCTACATGCAATTGCATTATTTAAGCATAAGGACATAATAGATTGTCTTTTTGATTCATACTATTCTACAGGTAATGGCTACAGAGAAGAAACAGAGATGTATATTAATTTGAGTAAACAAAAGAAGAAGATTTTTATTACACCCTCAACAAAATGCTATCATTTGAGAGGGTATATGAACAAATCTGGAGGTGCGCGAATAAACAGATTGAGTGTCGAGTACTTTAATTTGAAGAATACGTGGTATCTTATAAAAAAGCACTGGATTTTTTTGCGAGAATATGATTTTACATCATTTAGCGGAACTCCTTTCTTATGGATGCTACGTTTTATTGCTCTTAGATATCAAGAATTGGCTTTAAAATTCTTAAAAAACGGTCTCAAATCTTCTTTTGATGGATAATTTATGCAGAAGTTTTTAACTACGCTACTTTCATACCTATTTTATCCGCCTGTACTTGTTTTTATTTTTTTGATTCCAACACATCTTCTTTTTTTTGCGAACCTAACTACTTTGAATCTGGCAAAAAATTTTAACTTTGATTTAAATCTATTTTACTTTTCAATTCTTTGTACTGTAGTTTTCTTTTTGGTGTTCATGGTTTTTTCTACTACTTTTCGCCCTAGAAGTACCCGAATCCTGGTTTTTGACTTATTCCCTAAAAGAGTATATGGAATATCGTTCTTCCTGCTTTCAGTTTCAATAATTGCACTTTTTTCCTCTGTTAGGTTTTCATCTCTTGAAAGAATTTTTCAATCTCTTGTTTTTTCTAATGTTGATATCAATTTGCGTGATGATATTCTATTTGATCGCCCTAACTCTGGGATTTTCTCGGCAATGACTTTCTTTTCAATCTCCAATTTATTTTTTCTGTTGTCTATAGCATTTTTTAATCCAATTTTTTTGAAAAAAATAAAGTTTATACTTTTTCTATTTTCAACATTGCTTGTTATTTTTGTTCGAGGAGTAATTTTTTTAGATAGAATGAGTATAGTAGGAGTTATCATAGCAATTTTATGCTTTTTATTTTTAAATAAAAAAATACAGTCATTTTTATTGAAAAATGTACTAATTGGTTTAGTATTTTTGATCGGCGTTCAATCTTTATTGCGAGGCGGTTATTTATTATCAGATAATCCATTTTTTCTATATTCAGATTTGTGTATGGCAAACTCGGCTTTATCATTTCAAAATCAAACCGATTTTTCTTTGGGCTTGGCAAGTTTATTTCATTTTTTAACTTTTCCTGCAAGATTCTTTGGCATCAACATAAATAATATGACAGAATTAGACTATATTTGGAATCCAGCATCTTGTTTTTTATCGTACTCTATTAATGATTTTGGCAATTTCGGTTTTATTTCTTTTATTGTACTCGGGGCTATTTCTGGCTTTTTTTACGCCAAAAGATTTTCTAGTCCTGTTTTTTACGCATTTTATCTTTGGATGACATTCGGAGTTTTTTCGATTTTCACTGTGCCTTTTTTTCGTGGACCAGAGTACTGGTATGGTTTAACAGCGACTGCTCTGGCAAGTTTTTTAGTATCAAATCCAAACTTTGATATTTTCTTAATATTTAAGCGTAATTTAGAATCAAAAAAATTATTTAGATACTATAAATAATTTTTTTATAGCTTAGACTAGCTAATTCATAGTTTAGGAGTGTTAAAGCACTAAATATATCAAATAAACAATCTAACTTAAAATATCGACAAAAAACGTAATAAAAAATTATACTTTGTGGGTTAATTGATTATTTAGAATTCTTCCTATGTCCTTCTCCTTTAAAGACTTAATTTAAAGCATCGAAAATTACGAAAAGACCCCAGTGTATATTTTTCGATTTTGCGAAAATTCCTTCTCTTTAGAATTCAACCAGTAAAATAAATATTTTGCAGTAAAAATGTTTTTTGTGAATTTTTCTGGCATCAGGGTGGTATCGTAAATTTAGCTGAATGCTTATTTTTTGATTACTATAAGGGAGTCTATGAAAAAAAAGATAAAAATACATTTTGATAGTATTATCTATAGCCTACAGAGCAAAGGTGGTATAACAACTTATTGGAAACAGTTGACCAAGAAAATTTTTGAAACTTCTCTATTTGATTTAACTGAGACTTTCTCTCAAAAATATTCGAGATTTTTTCTTGTTTATACAAAATCACATATTTTTCATTCTAGTTATTATCGTCTACCTGTTAGTTTATTTAAAAAAGTTATTCAAATTATTACTATTCATGATTTAATGTACGAAATGAATATCGTAAAAACATTTTTTTTTAACCGCATTGTTATTCTTTTTCAGCGAAAACTTGCTATAAAAAATGCGAATGCAATAATTTGCGTATCAGAAAACACGAAAAATGACTTTATAAAACACTATCCTTTTGTGGAGAGAGAAAAAATTTATGTTATTTATCATGGGATTGATAAAATTAAACCCATTGTCGAAATTGATTTTTCGCAAAAAACCTACACATTAATAAGAGAGAGAAAATTCTTATTATTTTTAGGATCTCGCGCTTCCTATAAAAATTTTACCGCTTCAGTTCTGGGTTTCGCTGAGTCAAAGATTTGGCAACAAGATTTTAAACTTATTTGTATTGGACAAGATTTGAATTTGAGTGAACAGGAGTTTGTGGCTTCGGTATTGCCACCTGATGCTTTTTTGGCTCTGTCCAATATTTCAAATCAAGAATTGTGCTGGTTCTTTTATTATGCACATTGCCTATTGTATCCATCGAGTTACGAAGGTTTTGGGTTTCCACCTTTAGAAGCACTGCAATATGATTGCCCTTCTATTGTAGTAAATACTTCTTGTTTACCTGAAATACTTGAAAAAGCAGCTTATTTTATTGAAACACCGAGCATTTATAATATTTCTACAGGTATCATGGCATTATTTGACCCAAAAATACGAAATGATATTCTAATTCACAAAGATAAAATTTTAAGTAAATATACGTGGGAAAACTCAATTAAAAAACATTTAGAACTATATAATTCACTTTTGAAATATGATGATTAATTATATGCGTATCAATATAGAAAAAATTTTAATTTTTATTGCTTTACTTTTTTTATCAATTTACTCTGAAATATCTTTTATCGCGATTTTACTTATTTTTAATCTAAAAATAAGTAAAAAAAGCTTCATTTTCTTTCTCTTGATTATTTTTTTCATTTTTTTCTCAAAAAAACTTTCTATTTTTTTCCCTTTGGAAATTTTGATTACTCTGATTCTTATTTTGGGAGGGTTGAGCCTACTTTTAAGAATTGATCAATTTTCTGAGAAATTCATTGTTTTTTTACTGTTTACTGGATTTGTGTTTCAATATCTTATAGTAGTTGTTTCGTCAAATAACCTGATTTTGAAAAATGAGTGGATTGTAGATCCAAAATTGGCAAGTTATTCAAATTTTTTGATGTCTCCAATCGCTGATAACTCTTGGATTAATCAAAATTTGGGTATTCTAGGGAGTGGTAGATTTGTTTATTCTGCAGATATAAAATCTATTAAAGCTAGTAGTGTGGCATTTTGGGTACAATCCAGAGACTTAGGAACACCTAAAGAGCCGCCAATTTGCTCGCTTAAGGTTGGAATTACGAATTGTCGGTACTCGTTTCAGTTGAATAAACGCGAATCTGTGGTGTCTGTTATTGGTGGCTTTTGGACAATGGGTAAGTCTAGTTCGCCGATTTTAATAAAAAATAGTCGCCTAGAAGTTCTTCAGCCGCCTCGCTGGTTTGAATATTTTTACGTTGTTGATAGAGTGAAGTCATTTTCATTTAATGAAAACGCATTTGGTGCATGGATGGCTGTAGTTGGACTGGTTTCTTGTGTTTTGACTCGCTCTGTACTTGGCTTCTTACTGGTTTCGTTTCTACCAATTGCACCAATCTTTTGGTCTGGCAGCCGAAGCGCTTTGCTTGCTTATATCTTGGCGTTCTTTTGCCTTGTGCTTGGTAAATTTTTAGTGCCAAAATTAAAATGGGGCAGGTTTTTACTTTTGGGGTATGCACTTGTATGCGTTGTTCTTTTGATTTCTGGTTTTGCTTTTTTTCGTAATTCTGCTACTGAAACCAATTCTTCTCAGTTGACTCGGGTCATCACGCCTTCTTACGATCTTTCAGTTCGCGGGCGGGTGCAACTTTGGCGTTTAACAACACAAATTTGGCTCGAGTCACCGCGTTCTTTTTTGTTTGGTGTTGGTAATCTTGCCGATGCACTGCGCTCTAATCTGGATGCTCGAGCCTTGGCAAATGGTTTATCTAAGGATAACATTACCCATGCTCATAATTTATGGGTTCAGACTGCTGGCGAAACTGGCTTGCTTGGATTGTTGTGCTTGTGCCTTGGTTGGGGTTTAGCAATCCACCGAGCTTGGAAAAACCGAGACTGGGGAGCGCTTTCTATTTTTTTATGCGTTTTTGTGATTAATACTTTTGATTACTTGTTTTATTATGCGCCAGTGCAACTCGTTTTCTGGATGGCGGTTGTTGGGTTTCAAAAACCATCAGATGCTGTAGAATCGCCTAAGGCATTGCCTGCTTCTGCCTAGGATTATGACTCAATTTGCGCCCATTCGATTCTTGCCATACCGAGGCTGGTTTATCCTTGCCTTGGGTGTTTTTTGTTTTATTGTACTTTTGTTCTTGGCTTCGTGGTTGACACTTGGCTCACCGCTGATTTGGCAAACTTTTACACAACCTTCCATTGGTGGTTTGATGTCCTTGTGCGCTGCGGCAGTGCTGACTTCTTGGTGGTTGTCTTGGCGTTGGGGTCGTTTTCCACATGCGG
>JAAFJW010000109.1 GCA_013298995.1 Sphingobacteriales bacterium
CATTATATAATACTTATTTTCAATAAATTATATTAAAAATAACAATCAAACTCAAGCTAATAACAAATTTACATTTAACCAATAATCAATCAATACTTATCCTAAATCTTAAAAAAATAAATTATGCCAGTAAAAATCCCCACCCAATACCAGTGGCTAAACCAAGAAGGAGGCCCAAAAATGATTGTTGAAGCTTTAAAATTATTTGGTACCCTAGAAATACCAGGCCAAGGCAATAATGCTACCATTTTACAATGGGCAAAAGAAGTAGGCGGCAAAGTTGCCGATGTTTACAAAGCCGACCAAATACCTTGGTGCGGTTTATTTATGGCCGTAGTTGCCAAACGCAGTGGTAAAACCATACCCACCGACCCACTTTGGGCATTAAACTGGGGTACTTTTGGTACAGCCACCAATACAGCAATGCTAGGCGATACCCTTGTTTTTGTACGCCGCACCGCCGAAGGTAACCGAGCTGGCCACGTAGCCATTTATGTAGGCGAAGATGCCACCGCATACCACGTAATAGGCGGCAACCAAAGCGATAGCGTTTGCTTTACCCGTATGGCAAAAAACAGGCTTTATGCTATACGCAGGCCACGATATAATATACAGCCTGCCAATGTGCGGGTAATAAATTTATTACCTAAAGGAGGGTTAAGTAGTAACGAGGGGTAAAAATAAACAATTTTTAGCCCTTGAGTTTTAAATTTAAAATGCTATTAATGTATTAAAATGAAAAAAATATTATCTATTGATGGTGGTGGCATACGGGGTATTATACCTGGCCAAGTATTGGTTGCTTTAGAAAAAAAGTTGCAAATTAAAACCAAAAATCCCGATGCCCGTATAGCCCATTATTTCTATTTTTTCATCGTTTCCCTATTAAACTTTCTAATAATTACCCTTGTACCTCTATCGTAACTAAAGTAATTTACAATCCAGTTTATAAGCGTAACCAGCTTGTTTCTAAATCCTACCAAAAATAAAAGGTGGATAAACATCCATTAAGCCAAGCAAAAAAGCCTTGGAAACGACAGCGAATATTAAATAATTGAATTGTTTTTTCGTAGTGTAGCTATTTGTTGTATCGTTAGCCCAGTATCTTCTGCAATTTCATCGTTTTGTCTTCCACGGTTAATTAATTTTAGTGCAATAGCTTCTTTCCCTTTTCTAACTGCTAGTGTTAATCTTCCTCTTTCATCTTGCTCTCTCATAAGCACATAGTCGTACGCTTCTAATTCTGCTTTTGTCCAATTATGTTTATCGGCATCTTGGTAAGCAAATTTTAAGCCTTTATCTTTAATGTTTTCGGGTATAATAGCTAAGTTTTCAGCATTTTTAATAAAATAAACCCATTGGTCAATTATGGTATCTAATTCACTTTCTTTTTTATTAAATTTTGGTAGTTCTATAAAATTAAATTCTATGTCTTTGATATAGTTTTCGTTAGTTTCTATATCAACAATTTTATGTCTGTTAATATAACTTGGATTTTGTGTTACTTCAAAGTCTAATATTCCAATAAAGTAAGTTGGGTTGAGTTTTTCGTAATCGTCTCCACGTTCTATTTGCGACGCATAACTTTTTGATGCGTAGTATAAAACTCGTTTATCAAATCCATCAACTTCTGCTACTTGCATTTCCACAATGTAAGATTTATTGTTTTGGTCTTTTGCTTTTACATCTACTATGGTTACTTTTCCACCTTTAATTGCAGGTAGTTGGTAAGGTGTTAATATATCTACGTTTACAATTTTATTGTTGTTTTGTAATAATAAAACGGCATTCAAAAAAGAAATTAACACCTCTTTTCGGTTCTCATTTCCAAAAATTTTTCGGAAAGCTACATCGTTTTTTATATCTACAAATTTCACAGCATAAAAGTATGGAAAATAATTTTCAATTTTTTATTACGTATAAGTTAAAGTTTAGCATTTTTTAATAACACTAAAATTAAATCAGAACATGTATTATTACAAAACTGTAATTTTAGTTTGCTTAATATGGTTACTTTGTGGTGTTACAAATATTGTAAATAGGTTAAAAAAAAAGGCTCAATGCTACCCCACAATCTACACCGCCGCATCCGCCTCTTTCATCGTTTCCCTATTA
The DNA here is from genome assembly GCA_013298995.1 of Sphingobacteriales bacterium. Lineage (GTDB taxonomy): Bacteria > Bacteroidota > Bacteroidia > Sphingobacteriales > Sphingobacteriaceae > Pseudopedobacter. The sequence continues at coordinate 2,116 of JAAFJW010000109.1, forward strand.
AACTTTCTAATAATTACCCTTGTGCCTCTATCGTAGCTAAAGTAATTTACAATCCAGTTTATAAGCGTAACCAGCTTGTTCCTAAATCCTACCAAAAATAAAAGGTGGATAAACATCCATTAAGCCAAGCAAAAAAGCCTTGGAAAGCATGGCCTTAGTTTTTTGAAAATTTACTATTAAATAAAATTTGTTTTTCGTTTAAAACATGTAAAATATAAATACCACTTGGTAAATCTGTAAGAGTTAATGGTATAGTGTTTCTGCTGTTTACTTTAAATGATTTTATTTTTTTACCATGCAAGTTGAAGATTATAATTTCTATTGGTTTTAGGTTGTTTGCTGTATATAATACGTTTAACACATCAACTACTGGGTTGGGATAAATGCTAAAACCTGTATTTATTGGCTGAATATTAGTTCCACTGTATTTTATTTCGCTCAAAAAAACAGCACCATCATTATTGATTTGTTTTACTTGATAATAGTTAGGATTGTTGGAATATTTATCAACATACTTATAAAGAGAATTTTGTACGAGGCTATTTGATTTTTGTATTTCACCAATTTTAAAGAAAGTTTTACCGTCATCAGATTTTTGTATTTCGAATCTTGAAATATCATTTTGGCTACCTACCTCCCAATTTAACGTAACGGTGTTAATTGCGGTAGTCTTTAAATCAAATTTAACAATATCTAGCGGTAAAGTGTTTTCTGTTTTTATTTCGGTTGAAAAAAAACTTTTACAACCTTTTGCATCAGTAACGGTTAAACTATAAATACCCGAAGGTAAATTGACTCTGTTTAGGCTAGTGCTACCATCATCCCATAAAAAACTATATGCTTGGTAGGGTAATGCTTTTGGCGTTCCTCCTAAAACAGATAAACCTATTGCGCCATTAAAACCAGTACCGTTTACGTTATTGTTTTTGTGGGTAGTTTCTGTGATTGTTATTGCTTGTGGCTCATTAATAGACACTGTAAATGATAAAAAACAGCCATTTTGATCCGTAATAAATCCTTCATAAATACCTGATGCAAGGTTATTAAGATTAAACGTTTCTTCAGAAATAAAGACCCTGTTTTTTCTCCATCTAATTTGATAAGGTGGAACACCGCCCACAATGTTAGTACTAATTGCACCTTTTGTATCGCCAAAACAATCATTATTAATGATTCCAATGTTTACCGCCATATGCTGTGGTGAAGTAATGGTTACACTTGCAGTTTTTTGAATACCATTCGCATCGCTTACTACAATAGTATAAATACCATCTGGTAAATTGTTTCTATTTTGAGTAGCATTACCATCATCCCAACGAAAAACGTATGGTGATACACCACCTGTAACGATTACCTTTATAGTTCCCATAGCACCACCAGAACACTTATTATCTGTATGCGTTACAATAATTTCTAAATCGGATACAGCGGACGCTATATCTGATGATTTAGTACTTTTCTTTACATACTTTAAGTGTAAAACATTGGTATTATCATTAGCTAATGAGGTATTGAATAAAAATATAGTTAAAAAAAGTGCTAATACGTTTCTTTTTTTTAATGTACCTATTATTTTGTAGTTGCAAATAGGGTATTTGGGAAGAGTAATCATAAAATTTATTTAGAATAGTTGTTTTTATGCTGAAATAGGTAGAATGGTTTTACGCATTATGCCATACTATTACAAATTAAAGAATTTTTTTATCTTTTGATGATATTATCATGAACATTTCATCTGCTCTCATACTTATTAATTCTATAAACATGCTACCCCACATTCTACACCGCCGCATCCGCTTCTTTCATCGTTTCCCTGTTAAATTTTCGGATAATTACCCTTGTACCTCTATCGTAGCTAAAGTAATTTACAATCCAGTTTATTAGCGTAACCAGCTTGTTCCTAAATCCTACCAAAAATAAAAGGTGGATAAACATCCAAGTAAGCCAAGCAAAAAAGCCTTGGAAACGCCAAAATTTTAAATCAACCACCGCTTTATTGCGGCCAATGGTGGCCATGCTGCCTTTATCAAAATACCAAAAATCTTTGGTAGGTTTTTTGTTGATGATGTTGATAAGGTTTGCGCCCAATTGTTGCCCTTGTTGTATCGCCGTTTGCGCTACGCCTGGGTGGCCGTGTGGGAAATCTTTGGTTTCCATATAAGCCAAATCGCCTATGGCATATACGTTTTGGTAGCCTTGTACAAGGTTTATCGCATTGGTTTTAATGCGCCCGCCACGTACAATTTCGGCGTTTTCTAAACCTGGTATTAATGCGCCTTTAACCCCAGCACCCCATATTACAGCCTTTGTAGCAATGGTTTGCGTATCGTTATAAGTTATTTTTTGGCCATCGTAAGCGTTTACCCGCGAGTGTAAAATTATTTTTACGCCCATTTTTTCTAAAAATTGTTTGGCTTTCGCCGATGCCTGTGCTGAGAACGGTGCCAATACCCTAGGTTCGCCCTCAATCAGATAAATGTTCATTTTACTAATATCCAGCTCGGGGTAATCGTTGGGTAAAACGTGGTTTTTAAGTTCGGATAATGCACCAGCGGTTTCTACGCCTGTGGGGCCAGCACCCACCACCACAAAGTTCATTAATGCCGCTATTTTTTCGGGATTGGTTTCGGATACCGCCTCTTCAAAATTTTGCAATATCAGCGACCGTAGGTTTAATGCCTCGGGTACGGTTTTCATCGCCATTGCAAAATGTTCTATTTCTTTTTGACCAAAAAAATTGGTTTCGCTACCTGTGGCCAGCACCAAATAATCGTAGCTAAACTCACCAATATCAGTTAAAACTTTGTTTTCTGTTGTTACAATCTGGCTCACATCGGCTACCCTAAAGGTAAAATTGTTTTGGCCTTTAAAAATTTTTCGGAGCGGAAAAGCAATCGAATCGGGTTCTAAACCACCCGTAGCCACTTGGTAAAGTAGGGGCTGGAAGGTGTGGTAATTGTGCCTATCCAGCATCAAAACCTCTACGGCTTTGTTTTTTAGCTTTTTAGCAATTTGTATCCCACCAAAACCACCACCTATAATAAGTATTTTGGGTAATTTATTTGTATTGTTTTCCATAAAATTGTGTTTATAAATTCTTTGATTTTAGTAGCCAAATAGCTCTTTTAAGGTGAGCTTTTTTACTTCGCCCAGTTTTGCTATATCGCTTGCGCTGATTTTATTTTCGGATGCTAAGATGCAATAAGTATAAGGCTTGTTGGCTATATTTTGTTTGTAAAATTGCTGTAATTGCTCAAAATTTATTTTATCCACCGAGGTATAGGTTTGCTTGCGTATATCAGATTTTAAACCCTTTCGCTGTGCTGCTAAATAGTTAAATATAATATTATCTTGCGTAATACGCTCGGTTTCAATATCTTTTTTAATACCCACACGGGCATTATTTAGGTTTTCGTTTACCTTGGGTAAGGTGGTTAAAAGCTCGTTCATGGCGGTAACGGCTTCGTTAAATTTATCGGCTTGGCAACCTATATAAGCCAAGGAAACAAATGGATCATCTTTTTTATCGGGCGTAATGTAATAAGCGTAGGTACTGTAAGCCAGTGCTTTAGATTCGCGTATGGTTTGGAAAACAATAGAACTCATATTAAAGCCAAAATAATTGTTAAACACATTTATCACAGGTTCTTCACTTTCATTGTACTTATTATTATTGCGTAGCCATATTACTTCGGCTTGCACCATATCATAATTGGCATATAGCACTTGGTTTTTATTTTGTACGCTTGGTGTAAATAGCGTTGCAGGTGCTGCCTGTTTCCATGTAAAAGGTAAAGGATGTAATTTTTTTATGGCTGGTTTAAAAGCAATAAGACTTTGTGGCCCGTAGTAAATTATTTTGTGGCTGTATTTACTAAGGTTATGCAACAGGTTTACCAGTTCGGTAGCGGTAATTTTTTCCATTTCGGTATCCGATATTACATCATTAAATGGGTTTTTTGCGCCATATCGGGCATAATTGGTTAAGCCTTGCATAATAGCACCTTTATTGGCTTTGGCATCGGTTCGGGCTTTTGCTATTCTTGCTTTTAACGCTGCAAGTGCGCTTTCGTTTGCTCTACAATTTTCCCTGCATAATAGCTCCTTTATTTGCCTTGGCATCGGTTCGGGCTTTTGCTATTCTTGCTTTTAAGGCTGCAAGTGCACTTTCGTTTGCTTTACAATTTTTTAATAAGGTTTCTAATAAAGCTACTGCCTCGGTGAAATTTTCTTGCAGCCCTTCTATTTTTATGGTGGTAAATTCTCGGCTGGCACTCACATTAAAACTACAAGCTATTTTATAAAAAACTTTGGTAATAGCCTCGGCAGTCATTTTATCAGTTGATAAAAACTGAAGGTATTGCGCTGCCAAATCTAATTTTTTATTGTTCCTGCTGCCTATATCAAAGCGGTATTGTAATCTAAATATTTGGTTTTCTTTATTTTGTATATATAATAGTTGTGCTGGGCCAATATTACTTTTTACAAAATCTTTATCATAATCTAAAAAAACTGGTTTTACAGATGTGGCGGGCATTTGGTTTACAGCTTTAACAAAATCCGATTGGGCATCTCTATTTGTTTCTACCGCTGTAATGCTTGGTTTTACAACTTTTACCACGTTTTTATCTTCGCCCATGCGTTTGTAAATAGCTACATAATTATCGGCAAAATATTTATTAGCGAAAGCAACAATATCTTTTTTGGTTATTTTAGATAGCTGGTCGGTATAGGCTACTTGGTTTTTCCAATCAATTTCTGATGTAAAAGCATCCATCAAGTTTTCGGCCCTAGAGTTATACGATTCCAAGGCTATAATTTTATTTTTCTTTTGGTTATTTACAATCGAAGTAATTAGGTTATTATCAAAATTTCCTTTTTTAAGGTTTTCTATCTCACCCAACATCAATGTTTTAACATCCTCTAGCGATTGCCCTTGCGTAGCATTTCCCTGCATGTACAACACGCCATAATCTATAAGCGTATATGCCGATGCCGAAGCCCGCAATAGTTTTTGTTTTTTCACCAAGTTTAAATCCATCAAACCAGCCTTGCCATTGGTAAGTATTTGCCCTACTAAGTCGGCCAGCAATACATCTTTATCTTTATTGCCAGGTAAGCGGAAGCCAATGGTTACGTTTTCGGCATCGGGGCCTATTACTTCTTTTATAATAGGTTTGTCAATAGGTTGCTCGGCATCAAACGTATAAGCGGGGATAGGCTTACTTTGCATAAACGAAAAAGCGGCATCCACTTTTTTAATCATGGCATCGGCATCAAAATCGCCAGCCATAATTATACCCATATTATTGGGTACATAATAAGTATTATAATATTGGCGTATAGCCACCAGCGAAGGGTTTTTTAAATGTTCAACCGTACCAATAGTAGTTTGCCTGCCGTAATTATTGTTTTTAAATAAGCTGGCAAATAATTTCTCAAACACCTTACGGCTATCACTATCAATACCTATATTTTTTTCTTCGTAAACAGCCTCAAGTTCGGTATGGAAAATCCTAAAAATAGGGTTTCTAAATCGCTCGGCCTGTACGGTCAAATATTTATCGGCAGCATTAGCGGGCACATCGTCGGTATATACCGTTTGCTCAAACGATGTAAAGGCATTGGTTCCTTGTGCCCCCATGGCCGATAACATTTTATCATACTCGTTAGCAATGGCATATTTTGCAGCAACGCCCGAAACCGAATCTATCTGCCTGTAAATAGCTTTGCGTTTTAAGGTATCAGTACTATGGTTATAAGTTTCGTAAAGGGCATCAATTTTATCCAATTCGGGTTTTTCTTTTGCCCAGTTTAGGCTACCATATTTATCCGTTCCTTTAAATAGCATGTGCTCTAAATAATGCGCTAGCCCAGTATGCGTTGCAGGGTCGGTTTTACTACCTGCTTTTGTAGCTATAAAACATTGTATGCGAGGCGTTTTATTACTAGCACTTAAAATAACAGTTAAACCATTTTTAAGCGTATAAAACCTTGCTTTTGTAGGGTCGTTTACCACATATTTATAGGTATATCCGCCAGATGTAGCACTTGCCCACTGGGTAATTTTGGGTTGTGCAATCAGGTTACTAGCAAGTAAAAGCAAGGCTAATAAAAACTTGTTTTTTAGGTTTAGCATGGTAATTATTTAAGATAGTTAAGGAGTAAATTAATTGCTTACAAGGTATGATAAAGCAATTAATGTTGCAAAATGTTTTTTATTTATTTTGGTA
>JAAFJW010000011.1 GCA_013298995.1 Sphingobacteriales bacterium
CTATGTTTATTATATTTTTATCCATAAAAAAAAGCACTGTATAACGAAAAAAAACTTCGCCATAAAATGGGTGTATTTTTTCAAATATAATTCAAAAAAATATAAGTGGCGTTTTTTTGGTTAATGATTATGTGTAAAGTTTGATAAAGTTGTTGATGTATAGTTGATAATTTTATTTTTAAATTGAGTTGGGTTAATTTTAAATAAATCAGTTTTAAGTTGAAACCATTTTTAAACAGCTTGAAAAGGAGTTTTTACATTAAATTCTTTTCTTAACAATCCTTGGTATTTTACACTGGTTGTAATTTGCTGCCTCATATAAAAATGTATTCAAAAAAAAACAACTTAGCCAGCGCATTGTTATAATATTGTAATAATTTAAAAAATATGATTTTTTAAAACATATTTAAAAACAAAATATTACTATTGTTGTAAATATTGCAAGCAAAGCAATAAATAAATGTAAAAATAAAAACTAACTAATCCAAAAATCCTATGTTTAGTAAATTGTATCAAATTGTAAAATCAAACTCATTAACCCTTATTACCGAAAACAATATAGTGCCACTAAAATTTAAAGATGCAGCTATAAACGAAGCATCGGGCACCATAGTAGATGTACTAAAATCGCAGATGGAAAACGGTAAATTTAAAGATGTGCTTAGGTTTTTTCAAACCTCGGGTATTGATAATAATGCCTTAATTAACATTGGTATAAATAAATACGCCAATAGGTTAAACAGGTATTATAATATTAATATTGATGCCGCAAAAGAAATTTCTGTAGCTTTAATACCGCCAACAATGAAACAATTTGTTGCCTCAACCGAAACATCCGAAACTAGGGAATCGGCTATATTTTCGGCACTAAATTGGTTAAGTGGCAATACCATTAATTTCGAAAAAATGCTATCTCGAATGAATACTTTACATATAGCGTAAAAAATATCATTTTAAAATGAGGGCAATTTTGTATAATTATTGCCCTTTTTTTATAACCTCCTATTTTTAAGATGGCAATCGATGCCAATAACCATGCACAATTTTATTTATTATGGCTGTGGCACACCATGCTTACCCTAGCCAATGTGTAGGCAAAACAGCAATTATACCCTTAGGTGGCATTGCCAGCTACTAATGCAAAATGGCTAAAATTACCCCTCAAAACATCCCACCAAAACCACTATCTAATTTCACAAATATTTACCTTATTTTTGAAACCAATGAAAATACAAATTATAAATGGCCCCAACCTAAACTTATTAGGCAAGCGTGAACCTGGTATTTATGGTAGCGAAGGCTTCGAAACTTTTTTTGAGGCACTAAAAAACAAATATGCTACCATCCAATTGCATTATTTTCAAAGCAATGTAGAGGGCGAAATTATAAACAAGCTACACGAAGTGGGTTTTAGTTTTGATGGTGTGGTAATAAATGCGGGTGCTTATACGCATACATCTATTGCCATTGCTGATGCCATTGCAGCTATCAAAACCCCTGTTATCGAGGTGCATATATCAAACGTATATGCCCGCGAAGATTATAGGCACCATAGCATGATGGCCAAAAACTGTAAAGGTATTATTACTGGCTTTGGCTTGCAAAGTTACGAGTTGGGTGTGATGAGTTTTTTGTAGAGCTAGGCGATAAATAAAAACTGTGCATCTGTGGCAAACAACACAAACCCTACCTCCAAATAGCGCTAAACCGTTTTTTGCCTAGTATAAAATAATCCCATACCACACTCCCGGCATAGCGGCCAACGGTATTGGGCTGGCTTATTACATGGCTGTTGTATTTTACTTGACCTTTAAATAAGGCTTTAATAACATGGCGATGGGCTTTACTTATGGCAAAAGCGTTTTTAATTTTGCCTTCGAAAATAAATTTAATAAGGGCTATAAAATCCAAAAAGAAACGTATAAAAATTAAGATATTGGCTTGGGTGGGTGGGAGATTTTTTTTGATTAAAAACAAGTTGTTTCTAAAATTCAAATAAGTTTTAAACGGGCTTTCCATACTTAAAGTACCACCGCCCACGTGGTAAACAGTGGCTTGGCCACAATACATTACACGGTAGCCAAGGTTTTTGGCCCGCCAACATAAGTCAATTTCTTCGATATGGGCAAAAAAAGCCTCGTCCAAGCCGTTTAATATTTTCCATACAGGTGCTTTTATAAATAAGGCACAACCAGCTGCCCAAAAAATATCCATATCGCTATCGTACTGTCCTTTATCTTCTTCAACCGCATCAAAAATACGGCCACGGCAAAATGGGTAAGCAAGGCTATCAATAAAACAGCCCGCTGCACCAGCATACTCAAAATGGCTTTTGCGGTAGTAGGCTTTTATTTTGGGCTGCGCAATGGCAATGCTTGCATCGCTTTCCATTAAACGAATAAGTGGCGAAATCCAATCGGGTGTAACCTCCACATCGGAGTTTAGCAATATAAAATAATCGGCCTGTACTTGGCGCAATACCTTGTTATAGCCTTCGGCAAAGCCATAATTTTTTTCGTTTTTAATCACTTTTACCGCTGGAAAATGCTCGGATAAAAAATCAACCGAGCCGTCGGTGGAATCGTTATCACCTACAATAATTTCTAAATTGGGATAATTGCTATTAAAAACCGATGGTAAAAATTGTTGCAAATGCGCTTTACCATTCCAGTTTAAAATTACAATAGCAACGCTTGGGTAATTTATCAACACCATTATTTATTTGCTTAAAAGCCAAAATTATAATAAAATTAGGATATATATTTGTGCTGTAACTGTATTAAAAAAAAATTAACCCTAGGCCAATGCCCAAAGCTATTTTCCCTTTATTTTATTTGCCCAATTTATACTACTTTAAGCAACTATTGGCCTACAAGCACCAGCCAGTATTAATTGAAAAACAAGAACATTTCCCTAAGCAAACGTATAGAAACCGGGCCGAAATTTACAGCCCCAACGGAAAACTTAACCTTTCGGTACCCATTACCCGTGGCAACGGAAACCATACGTTTTACAAAGATATTGCTATATGTAACGATACCAATTGGCAGCATATACACTGGAAAACCATCGAATCATGCTACCGAAACTCGGCTTACTTTGAGTTTTATGAGGATGATTTTGCCCCATTTTACCAGAAAAAGTACCGTTTTTTGTTCGATTATAATTTAGATTTATTTAACCTCACACTTAAAAACTTAAAACTAAATGTAGCCCTTTCGTTTATCGATGAATTTTATACCCAGCATCCCCTACCCGATTTTAGAAACGCCATTAATACCAAAAACCTACAAAACTATAGTGCAAAACCGTACTTTCAGGTTTTTGAGGATAGAGAAGGCTTTAAAGGAAATTTAAGTATTATTGATTTATTGTTTAACCAAGGCCCACAATCACTAAGTTTTTTATAGCATGCAAGCCCCTAGCGATTACAATTTTAACATTGTGCAAAACAAAAACGAAGATAACCCTGGCGAAACCCCAGGTAGTTTTACTATTGTTGATAAAAGTTTCCCTAGCAAGCTGTTTGTTTATGCCTACAATAGCACACAACTATTTGAATTGCAAACAGATGATGTGCAACAAGCCTTCGATTTTATGCGCCAACATCCCACCAAAACCTGCTGGATAGATGTAAAAGGACTGGGCACACAAACGGTGTTAAACACGCTACAAAACCAGCTAAATATTAACGTTTTAACCATGGAAGATATAGTTAAAACCTACCAACGACCAAAATTTGAGGAATACGAAAACTATATTTTTGTAACCAGTCGCATGCTGGAACTAGGTAAAAGCCTCCAACTAAAAAACGAACAACTTTCGTTCCTTTTGTTTGATAATTTAATTATCAGTTTTCAGGAAGATTACGACGATATTTTAGACCCTGTACGCAACCGCTTACGCAAAAACCTAAATGGCAATATGCGTAACCAAGGCCCATCGTACATGCTGTATGCGCTGATGGATACCGTAATTGACCATTATTTTACCATTATTAACCGCCTAGGCGACGAGCTTGAAACCGTTGAAGAACATCTTTACCAAAAAGCCCACAAATTTTTAATGTACCGCATACAAGGCGTAAAAAAATTACTAATAAGTATGCGTAGGGCTAGCTGGCCCGAGCGGGATAAACTCAATGATATTTTGCGTAGCCAAAACCCATTAATAAACCCCGAAACCAAAGTTTTTTTTAGAGATGCTTACGACCACTCTATCCAAATTATTGATTTAATCGAAAGCTATAAAGAAATTTCGACAGGCTTACTTGATCTTTACCTATCAATGATAAGCAATAAGATGAACGAGATAATGAAATTTTTAACCATTATTTCGGTAATTTTTATGCCACTAACTTTTATTGCAGGTATTTATGGGATGAATTTTGCCAACCAAGACCCTAAAACTGGTGCAATTTTACCCCACAATATGCCCGAACTCTATTGGCCAAACGGTTATTTATTTGCTATGGCTTTAATGGTGTTGATTACAGCTTTACAAATATGGTATTTTGCAAAAAAAGGCTGGTTTAAAGGCTAGGAACTTATAACCTGCTTCACATTTTTTTACTTTGCTTGCTATTTTTTTGCTTGTATAACTGCACACACAATATTTTTATTTACTTGAATGTATAAAAACCACTTATGATTGATAAACAACTATTGCTTTCGCATTGCCAAGACTTGGTTTTGGCTAAGGCCGATGATTTAAAACTTGCAATAAAAAACACCCGCGAAGCGGCAAATAACGACACAAAAAGTAGCATGGGCGATAAATACGAAACCAGCCGCGAAATGTTACAACAAAATATAAACCAACTGGAGCAACAGCTAGCCGAAACTAATTTGATGCTTTTTAGCCTAAGGTCGATAAAAATTAAAGCCCATCCTTTAGGCATTGATATGGGCACAGTGGTAAACACAACTTTAGGTATATTTTTTATTGCGGTGAGTATAGGAGCTATAAATTTTGCTACACATAGTGTGGTTATAATTTCGCAAGTATCGCCCTTAGGCAAATTATTAAAAGGCAAAAACACAGGCGATGATTTTACTTTAAATGGGCAAGTACAAAAGGTATTGGCTATTTATTAAACCTATAAAATATTGGTTTTTATAAATTTACACATCGTTTTTTTGCAATAGCTTTAGCAGTACGGCAAAATCTTTGGGGTAATCGGCAATAAAAGTTTTGGTTTCGGTATCCGATATTTTAAAAGTTACTTGGCGTGAGTGCAATGCAAAACGTTTCATAATAGGCTGCTCTTCTTCATGCTTGCTTAAAATATATTTTCGTTTTATATGCGATAAAAAAACAGGTTTACCACCATACATGGCATCGCCAGCTATAGATGCTTTTTGTGTAGCCAAGTGTATGCGTATTTGGTGCATACGCCCTGTAACGGGCTGGGCTTCTATTAAAGTATAATGTTTAAAATAAGTAAGCGAATTAAAATGGGTCTCGGCTCGTTTACCGTCCGTTCGGCTAATGGTTACGTTTCCTTTTCCTACGTTTAGTATAGGTAAATCAACCAATAGCTGGTTAAAAACATGGGTGCCATCTACAATGGCATGGTAAACTTTTTTTACTTCACGGTGTTCAAATTGCATCGAAACAAAACGGTATGTTTCGGGGTTTTTGGCAATTATCATCGCACCCGAAGTATCTTTATCTAAGCGATGACAAATTTGTGCATCGGCATGGTACAATTTGGCTAGCCGAAGGATATTCATCTCACCTCCTTCACGCTCATCAAGCGAGCTTATAAAAGGAGGTTTATTAATAACCATTAAATCATCGTTTTCAAATAGGATAAGACTTTGTAGTGTAGGATTTTTCATCTACCCGCAAACTTAATCAAAATTTAAAACTATTTTATTGGCTAGAGGCTTTTGGGCAGCGGGCTTCGGGCAACGGGCTTCGGGCAACGGGCTACGAGCACTACATGATAAGATGCTCGAAAGCCCGAAGCCCGTTGCCCGAAAGCCCGCCGCTACTCCGCTTCGATTTCAAATTTATACCCTACGCCTTTTACGGTGACAACATACGAGTCGCCCAGTTTTTCACGTAGTTTTCTAATATGTACATCGATGGTGCGGTTGGTTACTACTACACTATCTTCCCAAATATTTTTTAGTATTACCTCGCGGGTATAAACCTTGCCTGGTTTTGAAGCCAATAGATATAATAGTTCGAATTCTTTTTTTGCTAATACCACTTTATTGCCTCCTTGGAAAACCAAAAACGCATCTCTATCTATCACCAAATCGCCTATTTCTACTTTGCTATCTAAGGTTTCTTCGCTTTGTACATTTCGCCTAAGAATGGCATTTATACGGCTTATCAAAGCCCTAGGTTTAATAGGCTTGGCTATATAATCATCGGCACCTACATTAAAGCCTGCAATTTCCGAGTATTCTTCGCTGCGGGCAGTTAAAAATACCATAAATGTATTTTTAAACTCTGGCATAGCCCGCATCATACGGCAGGCTTCTATACCATCCATTTTGGGCATCATAATATCCAAGATGATTAAATCAGGGATAACTTTTTTGGCTTCGGCTACGGCTTGCTGCCCATTAGATGCAGTATATACTTGATATCCTTCTTTTTTAAGGTTATACTCTATAAGTTCGAGTATATCAGGTTCATCATCAACTATTAAAATTACTGGTTTAGTGGTACTCATAGCTTGTTTAAGTTTGGTACGAATTTAGTTGCATTTATGCTTGCATTGGTTAATATAGTATTAACAAATTGTTAACTAACACATTAATTTAACAATTACATATTCATAACAATATAAAAAAAATATTTTTTGATAATCTTACTTTAATTTTTTGTTCAAAAACAAATCTAAGCTGCTCCCTCTTAGGTTTTTGGCTATTATTTTACCTTCGGGGTTTATAAGTATCGAAAACGGAATAGCAACAACATTATAAGCTAGCGCAACTGGCGATTCGAACCCTTTAAAATCCGATACATGCCCCCATGTAAGCCCATCATCTTTAATTGCTTTTATCCATTTATCTTTATCATCATCTAATGAAAAACTAAAAACAGTGAAATTTTTAGAACTATATTTTTTAAACGCTTGTACTACCAATGGGTTTTCTTGCCGACAAGGGCCACACCACGATGCCCAAAAATCGATAAGTACGTATTTTCCTTTTAAATCAGATAGCTTTAAAGTTTTACCTTCGGGGCTTTCGGCTATAATTTCGGGAGCTATTTTGCCTATCGTTATTTTATCAAGGGCTTCCATTTGCGTTATAAAAGCCTCTATTTGCTTGTTTTTAAACTTACCTTTTAGCCCTTTGGCATAAGCAATAATATTGTTTTCGTAAATGCTGTTTTCATCCAAGCTAAGCAATAAACTGGCAGCATAGTAGGCTGTTATCGCTTGGCTATTATGGCTCACAAATTGGCTAAGCTGCTGTAAAAAAGGGCTTATTAATAATTTGGCTTGGCTTTGGTAGGCTTCAATAATGGTTTCTTTTTGTTCGGGATTACGCTCTAGCAATAAGGAATATTTTTGGCTTAATGCGGCATTTTTAGTTTCAATATCGTTTATTAACTTATTTAAAGCCAAGGTTTCGGTGGCCTCTTCGCTACCATCAATACTAAAATTAGCCGCTTGTTTTTCATCAATACGCATATTTATTTGGTTGCCATTATTGGCCACCAATAGGTAATTTTTATTGTTATATCCCACCTGATAAATAGAGGGTTCGGCAGCTATGGCAGCCAGTTTAAAGGTTTTATTTTCGCCCACTATGGCCGAATCTACCACCAGCATTTCGCCTGCCTCACTTTGTTTAAATAGGCGTACTATTTGTTTGCCTAGGGTGGCATTTTTAATTTCGCCTTCAATAATAAACTTGGTTTTATCTTTACAACTTGCCAATAGTAGCGCAAAAATAATTACAGTAAAATTTTTCATTTTAATTTTTCTAATTGTGCAACCAATAACTTATTGGCATTTTTGGGATCAATTTTACCGCCCGATATTTTCATCAACTCGCCCATAAATAAGCCCAAAACACCTTTTTTACCACTATTATATTCTTTTACCTTATCAGGAAATTTATTTAATGCGGCCATAATAAACCCATCTATGGTACTGGTATTGGTGTCAATCAAAACGTTTAATTGTTTTAAAATATCATCAAGGTTTTGGGTGGGATGATTTAACAGTGCTACAAAAACTTTTTCTTTGGCTTGGTTATTATTTAATTGGCCAGCTTCAACTTTGTTAATCAACTGGGCTATTTGCTGTGCCGAAATAGGAAATTTATCAAAGCCTATATTTTTTTCGTTTAGGTACGAGCGTATTGTGCCCATTACCCAGTTAGAGGCTGCCTTGTAATTGCTTACCGATGCCGTGATGGCTAAAAAATAATCGGCCATATCCTTATCCGAAGTTAATAAAAGCGCATCGTAATGAGGTAAATTAAATTCATTGATAAAACGGTTATACAAAGCTTCGGGTAGGGCGGGCATATCTTGCCTTATGGCTTCAATAAACTCGTCGGATAGTTGTAAAGGCAGCAAATCGGGCTCAGGAAAGTAGCGGTAATCATTAGCCATTTCTTTACTGCGTAGTACAGATGTTATCCCCGTAAGGGCATCAAAATTTAGGGTATTTTGGTCAATATACACTCCCGCTTCGCTCAATTGTATTTGACGGCTAATTTCGTGTTCTATAGCCCGTTGTACATTTTTTATAGAGTTTAGGTTTTTTACCTCGCAGCGGTTACCCAAGGCGGTATCCCCTTTAAGGCGTATGCTTACATTGGCATCGCAACGCATGCTGCCTTCTTCCATATTGCCATCGCAAATATTTAGGTAACGCACCAGCTTGCGCAACTCGGCAAGGTAAGCGGCGGCTTCTTCGCCCGATGCTATCATGGGCTCGGTTACTACCTCAAGCAAGCTTACCCCTGCCCTATTCAAATCTATAAGCGAGTAGTTATCATCTACATCGTGTATGCTTTTGCCCGCATCTTCCTCTATATGTATGCGGTTTAAAACAATATTTTTTTGCTGGCCATTGGCAAGCCTTATTTTTACAGCTCCACCTTTGCATATAGGCTCATTATCTTGCGTAATTTGGTATCCCTTGGGCAAATCGGCGTAGAAGTAATTTTTCCTATCAAAAAAATTGTATTGATTTATTGTAGAACCAATAGCCAACCCTAATTTAACGGCATATTTTACAATCTCTTGGTTAGCCCTTGGTAGTGCACCTGGCAAACCCAACGAAACTGGGCTAATATTATGGTTGGGCTTGCTGCCATACTGTGCGCTATCGTAACAAAATGCTTTTGATTTTGTGGATAACTGCACATGTACTTCGAGCCCTATTACGGCTTCGTATTTATCTATTTGTTGTAAACTATCTACCATTATTTTTTAATGCGGTACAAATTTTAATGGGTAAATATAAATGAATTTTTGATTTTTGATGTAGGATTTATGATTTGGCATAGCATACTCATTTAGAATTAGGATTTTTGAGGTGTGATTATTGATTTGCCCTAACACCGTATTTGATTAATAACCAAAGTTTCGGAGCTAATAAATATTTTAAATAGGTTAACTGTTTTTTCATAATCAGCTATTTATAAAACTAATACAATTGCATAAATTTTATAAAAATATTTTGAAAAACCTAGGCTAGCATTTCATAACCAAGGCTAGCCCCGCCATCCGCTCACCCGCCTGCTGGCCGGCAGGTACGCCCGCAGGCCTTGGGCGCAAGGCCGGTATCCGCTGCTGTCGGGTTTAGGTACGCAGGGCTGTGCTTTTTAATGCAGGTTTACCTTGCAACGTGTTTGCACTTGTTTATACACCACAAATTCAATACATCCATTACTGCAATTTATGGCTTAATAAAAAATTAAAACAGAAATTACAACCCAACACTATTTTATACAATAAACTATTTATAAAACAAATACATACATATTTTACCTGTACACTTTTTTGCCTATAAAAAAATTAGGGATTAAAAGTAACCTTTAATCCCTAAAAATATAAAAGATTTACAAAAAAAGGCTTATTGCCATCCTCCGCCCAAGTTTCGGTAAATACCCACCGTTGCGTTAAGCAATTGTTTTTGGGTTTCTACCAATTCTAGTTTTGCTTCTAGGGCATCGCGTTGGGTCATTAATACTTCAAAATAATCAACCCTTGCCGATTTAAACAAATCATTTGATACTTCTATTGATTTTCGTAAGGCATCTACCTGTTGAGATTTTAAATTGTAGCTTTTTTCTAAATTATTAATGTTTGAAAGCTGGTTAGATACCTCAAAATAAGCGTTTAAAATAACTCGTTGATAGTTGTACATAGCCTGCAGCTGGCGTGAGTTGGCATTATAAAACTCGGCTTTTATGGCGTTTCGGTTAATTAGTGGCCCAGCAATATCGCCTGCCAAAGAGTACAATACCGACTCTGGAAATTTAAAAAAATAAGCGGGTTTAAAAGCCTGCAAACCAATAGCTGCCGATATATTTA
Organism: Sphingobacteriales bacterium; assembly: GCA_013298995.1. Lineage (GTDB taxonomy): Bacteria > Bacteroidota > Bacteroidia > Sphingobacteriales > Sphingobacteriaceae > Pseudopedobacter. The sequence continues at coordinate 10,525 of JAAFJW010000011.1, forward strand.
GCGATGGATAAAACTCGGCTTTGGCTACTTTTACATCTAGCTTTGATGCTGCCAATTCTAGCTCGGCTTGTTTAATATCGGGCCTGTTGGCCAATAATTGTGCAGGTAGGCCAGCGTTTACTTTGCTAAGTTGCAAGGTTAAAAAATCGGTTTTATCTCGTATAATTTCTTGCGGATAACGGCCTAGTAAAAAGTTAATTCTGTTTTCGGTTTCTTTAATATTTTGCTTTATATCAAACTCTCTATTTTGCGATGAGAGTACTTCGGCCTTAAATTTTTGTACCGCTAATTCTGTAGCTCGGCTAGCTTCTTTCTGTATTTTTACTATTTCTAAGGCATTTTTTTGAATATCGATATTTTGATTTACAACCTGTAATTGATAATCTAACGAAAGTAATTCGTAGTAAGAATTGGCTATTTCGGCAATAAGGTTGGTTACTACAAAATTTTTACCTTCAATGGTTGATAAATACCTGCTAATGGCTGCTTTTTTGGCATTGCGCAATTTTTTCCAAATATCTACTTCCCAATTGGCAAAGGCAGCAATTTTAAAATCGCCCAGTTCTTCGGGTACAATATTACCCGGCGTAATTTCGGCCGATGCATCGCCGGCACCTTGGCTGGTATAACGACCTACTTTTTCTACCCCAGCACCTGCGCCCAAACCAATACTTGGCAATAACCTACCTTTTCGCATGCGAATATCGTTTTTGGCAATTTCTATTTCCTGCAAAGTTATTAGTAACTCTTGGTTATTTTTTAAGGCAGTATCTATTAAGGCTATCAGGTTGTTATCCTTAAAATAGGTTTTCCATACCATAGGTTTACTACTTGTGGTATCAGTATTATTTGAATATGATTTTGGTATTACCGAGTTGCTAGCCACTGGTGCAATTGCAGGCAGCTTACAGCCAATTACCGCCAAGCAAATACTTAGCGGCAATAAGAGTTTATATAATTTTAAATTAATTTTCATGAGTAATTTTGTCTGTTAAAGGGTTGTCTTCTTCTTTTTTTATAAACTTAAATTTTTCGGATATCTTACCAAAAATATAGTACAAGCCAGGTATAACCAATACGCCACATAAAGTACCTATAAGCATACCGCCAGCTGCTGCGCTGCCAATGGTACGGTTACCAATTTTACCTGGTCCGGTTGCTATTGCCAACGGAATTAAACCTGCTATAAAGGCAAATGAGGTCATTAAAATAGGTCTAAACCTTACAGTTGCGCCTTCCATTGCGGCTTGTAAAACGCTTGCGCCTTGGCTATGTTTTTGTACTGCAAACTCTACAATTAATACTGCATTTTTACCCAGTAAGCCAATAAGCATTACAAAAGCCACTTGTGCGTATATATTGTTTTCGAGGCCTAGTAATTTTAGCAATAAAAATGCGCCAAAAATACCCGCTGGTAATGATAATATAACGGTTAATGGTAAAATGAAACTTTCGTATTGGGCAGCTAAAATTAAATACACAAAGCCTAAGCATATCAAAAAAATGTAAATGGCTTCGTTTCCTCTAGCTACTTCATCGGCCGATATACCAGCCCAATCAATACCAAAACCTCGAGGTAAAGTTTTTTCGGCTACTTCTTTAACTACATCAATAGCGGCACCACTACTGTAACCATTAGCTGCCGAACCGCTTATTTCGGCTGCGTTGTACATATTATGGCGTGTAATTTCTGATAAGCCATATACTTTTTCCATTTTCATAAAAGCCGAAAATGGCACCATTTCATCACGGTTATTTTTTACATAAAGCTTTAGTATATCTTCTGGCAAAGCCCTATACTCGGGCGATGCTTGTACAATTATTTTATATTGCCTATCGTATTTAATAAAATTGGTTTCGTAATTACTTCCTATTAAGGTAGATAGCGTGTTCATCGCATTTTCTATCGTTACACCTTTTTGCTGGGCAATATCATTATCAAGCTTTAACATATATTGCGGAAAACTTGCACTGTAAAAAGTAAATACCGAGGTAAGTTCTGGCCGTTTACTTAGCTCTCTTACAAAATCTTTACTTACGGTTTCCATTTTTTTATAATCGCCACTGCCTGCTTTATCTAGCAAACGTAACTCAAAGCCGCCAGCAGCGCCATAACCTGGTACTGCTGGGGGTTGAAAAAACTCTATACTTGCCCCAGTAATGTCTTTAGATTTTTCTTCTAACTCTTTCATTATTTCTATGGCCGAGTGTTTACGGTCTTCCCACGATTTTAAATTTATTAAACAAGTACCTGCATTTGCACCTGTACCTTCGCTTAAAAGTTCGTATCCTGCCAAAGACGAAACCGATTTTACACCTTCAATATCTTCGGCTAATTTTTGTAAACGTTCGGCTATTTGATTGGTTCGTTCTAATGATGAGCCTGGCGGAGTTTGTATAATGGCGTAAAACATACCTTGGTCTTCGTTGGGTATAAAGCCCGATGGTAAACTGTTATTTAAGAAAAATATACCTGCGCAAAAAACTACTAAAAACCCTAATGTAACGGTTCTACGTGTAATAATAGCGGCTAGTATTTTTTGATAGCGGCCTGTAAGTTTGTTAAAACGGTTATTAAAACCATCTAAAAATTTATCTAAAATATTTTTCTTTTTAGGTTTACCGTGGTTGTTTTTTAACATAATTGCGCAAAGGGCTGGCGTAAGTGTTAAAGCCACAATACCCGATAGTATAATTGCCGTAGCCATGGTTATAGAAAACTGGCGGTAAAAAATACCTACTGGCCCACTCATAAATGCTACTGGTATAAACACCGCCGCCATTAAAAAGGTAATGGCTATAATGGCTCCACCAATTTCGGTCATGGCTTTTTTGGTTGCCTTACGGGCCGATAAATGTTCGGTTTCCATTTTAGCATGTACGGCTTCTATTACCACAATGGCATCATCAACCACTACACCAATGGCTAAAACCAATGCAAATAAGGTAATTAGGTTTATAGTAATGCCAAACATTTGCATAAAAGCAAAAGTACCAATTAGCGATACGGGTACTGCAATAGCTGGTATTAAAGTAGAGCGCCAATCGCCAAGGAAAAGAAAAACCACCAATCCCACCAAAATAAATGCCTCAAAAAGGGTGTGTATTACTTTTTCTATCGATGCATCTAAAAACTTTGAAGCATCGTAACTTATCTCATACTCCATTCCTTTGGGGAATGAAGTTTTTTTAATTTCTTCTAATTTTGCTTTAACATCTTTAATAACTTGGCTTGCATTACTTCCATACGATTGTTTGATGGTTATAGCTGCCGAAGACTTTCCGTTTAAGGTTGAATAAATATCGTACATAGAGCTGCCAAACTCTACATTAGCTACATCTTTTAAACGTAAAATCTCGCCATTTTGATTAGCCCTTACCACAATTTTTTCGTAATCGGCTTTTTTTGTATAACGGCCCGAGTATTTTAGCACATACTCAAAAGCTTGCGAACGTTTGCCCGAACTTTCGCCTGTTTTACCTGGCGAAGCTTCTAAACTTTGTTCGCTTAAGGCATCCATTATTTCATCGGTAGATATTTTGTAGGCCAACATTCTATCGGGTTTTAACCAAATACGCATGGCATACTCTCGGTTACCCAAAATATCGGCAAAGCCCACTCCGTTAACTCGTTTTAAATCAGATAATAAGTTGATGTCGGCATAGTTAAATAAGAATTTTTGATCCATTTTAGGGTCGTTGCTATACAAATTAATGTATAACAACATATTTTTTTCTTCACGCGAAATTTTTACCCCTTCGCGTACTACTAATGGAGGTAGCTTGTTTACCACCGAAGCCACCCTGTTTTGTATATTTACAGCGGCTTGGTTGGGGTCGGTTCCTAAATTAAAAATTACTTGTACCGTTGCCTCACCATCGTTACCAGCACTAGAGGTCATGTATTTTATACCAGGGGTACCGTTAATGGCTCTCTCTAAGGGTATAATTACCGATTTTATCATTAACTCGCCATTGGCACCAGGGTATGATGCTGTAATATTTACTTTAGGTGGCGATATAGATGGGAATTGGGTAACAGGCAAACTTGTTACCGCCAAAAAGCCTAAAAAAACAATTATTAACGATATAACTATCGATAATACTGGCCGTTGTATAAATTTATTAAACATGGTTTTAAATTTTAGGATGTATAATTATTCGGCTTTTAATCTAAGATTAGAAATTACTTGTTTGGGGTTCAAGTATTCGTATTTTATTTTATCGCCATCTTTGGCTTTTTGTATTCCTTCAAGCACTATTTTATCGTTATGGGTAATGCCATCTTTAATTACATACAAATCGGGAAGTTCGCCTGTAATGGTAATTTCTTTGGATACTAAGGTGTTACTTTTATCAACCACAAAAACATATTTTTTGTCTTGTATTTCGTAGGTAGCTTTTTGGGGAATAATTAAGGCATTTTTAACGGGTACCGTCATAAGCACTTTGCCCGTTTCGCCATTTTTTAATAACTTATCAGGATTTGGAAAAATAGCCCTAAAAGCAATATTGCCCGTTTCGTTATCAAACTCGCTTTCTATTACTTCTATTTTACCTTTGTACTTTAAAGGTTGGTTGTTTGCCAAAAGTAAACTTACATGATTATCTCCACGACCTTTAATATTTGTTTGATAATCGATATATTCTGGCTCCGAAACATTAAAATAAGCAAACATATTTGTATTGTCAGACAGGCTGGTTAGCAACTCTCCTTCATCAATTAAGCTACCAAGTTTTTTTGGAATTCTATCAATAGTACCTGCAAATGGGGCTTTAATTTCGGTAAAAGATAAATGTATTTTGGCCAATGCTACTTCGGCTTTTGCTTTATCAAGTTTGGCTTGCGCCATAGCCTGTTCATTTTTTGATACCACATTTTTATCGGCCAAAGTTTTGGCATTTAATAATTCTATTTCGGCTGCCTTGGCTTCGGCCTGTGCTTCTAGCAATTCGGCTTCGTAAATTTTAGGCATTATCCTAAACAATAATTGCCCTGCTTGTACAAACTGGCCTTCATCAACATAAATATTTTGTAGAAAACCTTTTTCTTGTGCTCTAATCTCTATGTTTCGGATAGATTTAATTTGCGAAACATATTGTTTGGTAAACGAAGTATCCATTTTTATGGCACTGGTAACGGTAAATTTACCCGCCTCTTCTTGTTCTTTTTCTTTAGTGGCACAGCTTGTTAAGCATAATAAGGCAATTAAGCCCGTAAATAAAGTGTCTTTTTTCATTGTGTAAATTAAATTTTTGCGATTTATCGCATTTGGGGGTTAAAAAAATGGCGATTAATATGTTTTAAAAACTACCTCTAAAAAAGGTTAGCAAACACACACTAAGTTTAAATAGCAAAGTGCTCGCTATAAATAAAACTTAGAGTAAAGCGTTGTATAATAGAAATTAGATTCTAAAAACGCTTATTATAATGTAAATAGAAGTTGAGTTAGCACAAAAAGTAGGTAGCGAGGGTAAATTATTGTAATAATAATTTAAAATGCAGTATTGATGTTTTTTTGAAAATCCTTTATTTAAGTAAAAATTATTTTCGGAAGAATGTTTGTTTTGATTTCCGTTTTTAAATTCATCACAGCCAGTTGTTTCCTCCTCTACATCTGTTTCTTCAATGATAACGATAGAATTATCGGTTAAGGGTATTTTTTGTTGTAGCTTTTGTTGATTGTTTTTAACCAAAACGCAACAGGTACGATTATAATGCGTACTTGCAAAAGTATGGTTTTGCCTGCCAAACAAAAGAAAAAATAAGAATGCTATGAATAAAAAACTTTTCACTTGTGCAAATTTAACAAAAAAGCTGGCATTGAAAAAAAATGGTTTCAGTTTAACAATATTTCACATACGCATAAAAAAAGCCCCAAATTTTTGGGGCTTTTAAATAATGTATTTATAAAAATATTATGCTTCTTTATCATCCTCAGATGAAGTTTCGCTATTGGTTGGTGCGTCATCGGCTGGTGTTACTTTGTCAGTATCTAATTCCATTCCTTCAAATTCATCAACAATTACAGGTGCAGGTGTTGTAGCTTCTACAGCTGGGGTTGCTGTTTTGGCGGCTTTACTTGCGCTACCACTTCCTCTACGGCGTGTAGCTTTTTTCTCAACTTTTACGTCTTTGGTGTAAACATCGTTAAAATCAACTAGTTCGATAATTGCCATCGAAGCATTATCACCCAAACGGTTACCTAATTTAATAATGCGGGTATAACCTCCAGGGCGAGTGGCAATTTTTTCGGCAACTTCTCTAAACAAAATGGTTAATACTTCTTTGTTTTGTAATAATTTAAAAACCGTACGACGCGAATGCGTAGTATCGTTTTTAGATTTAGTTAAAATAGGCTCGGCGTAAGTGCGTAACGCTTTTGCTTTTGCTACCGTGGTGGTAATGCGCTTGTGTAAAATAAGCGACGATGCCATGTTAGCAAGCATAGCTTTACGGTGGCTATCGGTACGTCCTAAATGGTTAATTTTTTTTCCGTGTCTCATTGTTTTGTTGTTTCCGCATACCGTCGATTCTAAGCTATTAAAGCAAATCGGGAATTATGCGAGATGTATAATTATTTTGTTATTGCGCTTAAAATAGCAAAAACCTACTCTTCGTCTAACTTAAATTTAGAAAGGTTCATACCAAAAGATAATCCTTTGGATTTAACCAATTCTTGAATTTCGGTTAATGATTTTTTTCCAAAGTTTCTAAATTTAAGCATATCAGCCACATCATACGATACAAGCTCGGCTAGCGAACGTATATCGGCTGCTTTTAAGCAATTTAAAGCCCTCACCGAAAGGTCTAAATCTACCAATTCCATTTTCAAAATTTTACGCATATGTAAAACCTCTTCATCTACTTCTTTGGTTTCTTCTTTTGCCTGCGATTCTAACACTAGGTTTTCGTCCGAAAACAACATAAAATGTTGAATCAATATTTTGGCTGCCTCTTTTAAAGCCTCCTCTGGATGTATAGAACCATCGGTGGTAATATCTAAAATAAGTTTTTCGTAATCGGTTTTTTGCTCTACCCTAAAATTCTCAATCGTATATTTTACGTTTTTGATGGGGGTGTAAATAGAATCAATTGCGATAACGCCAAGCATGGCATCCGCATTTTTATTCTCTTCGGCAGCTACATAACCTCTTCCTTTGTTTATCGTAAGTTCTAACTCCAACGTAACCGATTCGGCCATGTTGCATATTATTAAATCGGGATTTAAAACTTCAAAATTATTTGAAAAGTTAGTGATATCACCCGCCTTAAATGTTTCTTGGCCAGTAATAATTACAAAAATTTTCTCGTTATCGCCCGAATCGCCTGTTTTTTTGAAACGTACCTGTTTCAAATTTAATATAATATCTACAACATCTTCGGCCACACCTTTTATGGTTGAAAATTCGTGAGAAACATCCGAGAAACGTACTGAGGTAATTGCGTAACCTTCTAATGATGATAATAGAATTCTGCGTAAAGAGTTTCCTATTGTTACACCGAAACCTGGTTCCAAGGGACGAAATTCAAACGTACCATCGAAATCATTTGATTTCTGCATAATCACTTTATCGGGTTTCTGAAATGCTAAAATTGCCATTTATTTGCCTTTTATTTATCGTTATTCTGTAATTAAAAAATTGATTATCAAACCAATGATAACCAACACTAACCATTTTTTTATTTAGAGTATAGCTCTACAATTAAATTTTCTTTAATATTTTCGGGGATGCTTTCGCGATCGGGATACTGCAAAAATTTACCTGTTAAAGATTTCCCATCCCACTCTAGCCAGTTATATTTGTTAAGCATACGGCCAGCAACCGAGTGTGTAATGGCTTCAACTGATTTTGATTTTTCGCGTACTGCAACTATATCACCTACTTTTAATGTATATGAAGGTATGTTTACCACTTCTCCGTTTACTGTAATGTGCCTGTGCGATACCAATTGGCGGGCACCCGAACGTGTAGGGGCAATGCCAAAACGAAATACTGCGTTATCTAACCTAGCCTCAAGCAATTGTAACAAATTAGTACCTGTAATACCTTCGCGAGCCGATGCTTTTTTAAACAAGTTAGAAAACTGTTTTTCTAATACACCGTAAGTATATTTTACTTTTTGTTTTTCCATCAGCTGAACTGAATATTCAGACTGTTTTCCTCTTTTACGAGACTGGCCATGCTGGCCTGGAGGATAGTTTTTTCTGTCTAATGCCTTATCAGGACCAAAAATTGGTTCTCTGAATTTACGGGCAATTTTTGATTTTGGACCTGTATATCTTGCCATTTTGTGTGTATTTAAAGTATCAATCGGCCTTATGCCAAATGAATCTTAGCTTTAAAAAATTATTAATTAAACTCTTCTTTTCTTAGGTGGGCGACAGCCATTGTGAGGTAATGGCGTAATATCGCGTATGCTTGTAACTTCCAAGCCCGAATTTTGCAAGGTACGAATTGCCGACTCGCGACCCGAACCTGGCCCTTTTACAAATACTTCTACTTTACGTAAACCCAAATCATGTGCTACTTTTCCGCAATCAATTGCGGCTTGCGAAGCTGCATAAGGTGTATTTTTTTTAGACCCTTTGAAACCTTGTTTACCTGCCGACGACCATGATATCGTTTGGCCTTGGTTATTGGTAAGTGTAATAATGATATTGTTAAAAGAAGCATTAATATGTGCTTGCCCTACGGGTTCAATTATTACAACTCGCTTCTTAGTAACTTTTTTAGTTTTTGCCATCTTAAAATCAGTAATTATTTAGTAGCTTTTTTCTTATTAGCAACTGTTTTTCTCTTTCCTTTACGTGTACGTGAGTTATTTTTGGTTCTTTGACCACGCAAAGGAAGTCCTTTTCGGTGACGTAAACCACGGTAACATCCTATATCCATTAAACGTTTAATGTTTAATTGAACTTCGGAACGTAACTGTCCTTCTACTTTTATAGAATCGTTAATAATGTTACGAATTGAGGTTAACTCATCATCCGTCCATTCCTGAACTTTTTTATCTACACTTATAGCTGCTTGCCCTAAAATAGATTTTGCAGTATTTCGGCCTATACCGAATATATAAGTTAGGCCAATTTCGCCTCTTTTGTTTTTTGGTAAATCAATACCTGCTATCCTTGCCATTTAGTATTTATTGATATTTCTAATTTGCGGTTATCCTTGACGTTGTTTGAATTTTGGATTTTTTTTGTTAATAACATAAAGTTTACCCTTTCTGCGGATAATCTTACAATCAACGCTACGCTTTTTGATGGATGATCTAACTTTCATTTTATTTGTATCTATAAGTTATTCTGCCTTTTGATAAATCATAGGGCGACATTTCTAGTTTAACACGATCGCCAGGTAAAATTTTGATGTAATGCATCCTCATCTTACCTGAAATGTGGGCTATAATTTCGTGTCCATTCTCCAATTCAACACGAAACATTGCATTGGACAATGCTTCTTTAATGATGCCGTCTTGTTCTATTGAAGACTGTTTAGCCATATTTTTTCTATTCTCTAATTTATTCGCTTTAAGCGGGATGCAAAATTAATAAAAATATATTTAAGATTTTTTTTTATTTAAAACTTCTTCTATATAATCAAAACTACTTAAAACATCTGCTTTTCCTTTTCTAATGGCTACCGTATGCTCAAAATGTGCTGATGGTGTTTTATCACGGGTTGATACCGTCCATCCATCATCCCAAAACTTAACGGCTGCTTTGCCTAAATTAATCATAGGCTCAATAGCCAGTACCATTCCCTCTTCAAGTTTAATCCCACTCCCCCTTTTTCCATAATTTGGAACTTCGGGTTTTTCGTGTACTTTGGTGCCTACACCATGGCCTACTAATTCTCGTACAACTCCAAAACCTGCTTGTTCGGCATAGTTTTGAACCGCAAAACCTATATCACCTATTCTGTTTCCTACTACTGCTTTCTCTATTGCTAGCGTTAAGCAATGCTTGGTTACATTTAATAACCTTTGTGTTTCTGGTTGTATTTCTCCAATGGCATACGTGTATGCCGAATCCGAAAAATATCCCTTAAATATTACTCCACAATCAATGGATACAATATCACCATCTTTTAATTGGTACGATGATGGGAAACCATGTACCACTTGATCGTTTAATGAGACACATAAAGTCCAAGGGAAACCGTTAAAATTTAAGAACGATGGTACGCCACCATTATCTCTTATATATTCTTTTGCTACCTTATCTAAGGCTTGGGTTGTTACGCCTACATCAACAAGTTTGGCAATTTCGCCGTGTGTTTTAGCTAGTATGTTACAACTTTGTCTTATTAGTTCAATCTCTTCGTCGGTTTTAAAAATAAACTTCGACATGCTTTATGCTAAATAGCGTTTCCAGATGATACTGTATTTACTGGATTACGCCCTTTAATTCGTCCTGTTTTCATTAAGCCATCATAATGGCGCATTAATAAGTGGCTTTCTACTTGCTGTAAGGTATCTAAAACTACCGCTACTAAAATAAGTAATGATGTACCTCCAAAGAAATGCGCAAACTGGCTGTTTATACCTAATATGATAGCTATTGAAGGTAATATTGCGATTACCGCTAATGCTATTGCGCCAGGGAATGTAATGTGCGAAATAATGGCATCAATATAATCGGCTGTGGTTTTACCTGGTTTTACGCCTGGTACAAAGCCTCCATTTTTTTTCATATCATCGGCCATTTGGTTAGGGTTAATGGTAATTGCGGTATAAAAAAACGTAAACAATATAATCAATATCGCAAAAGTTAGGTTATAGGCAATAGATGTATAATCACTAAACGATGCTAATAATGGTGATTGTGCACCTGGAAAAAACTGTCCGATGGTTGAAGGGATAAACATTATGGCTTGTGCAAATATAATAGGCATTACACCTGCGGCATTTAATTTAAGTGGAATATATTGGCGCACACCACCGTATTGTTTACTACCTACAATTTTTTTGGCATATTGTACAGGTACTTTTCGAGTTCCTTGGATGATAAGTACTGTAAACATTACAACGGCAAACAAAGCTACAATCTCAATAATAAAAGCAATTAAACCGCCTTGTCCCGATTGGCGACTGATTAACTCTGAAAACAAACCTGATGGTAATTGTGCAATAATACCCGTCATAATAATTAGGGATATACCGTTACCAATACCTTTATCGGTAATTTTTTCGCCCATCCACATTACAAACATTGTACCTGCTGTTAATACAAATACGCAAGATATGGTAAACCAAGGCTCGGATATTAAACGAGCATCAGGTGTTACCTGAGATTTAACATAGCCTACTGCCTGCATTGCTGTAATGGCTATGGTAAGGTAACGTGTAATTTGATTTATTTTTTTACGCCCACTTTCACCTTCTTTTTGCATTTTTTGGAAATAAGGCACCGCTATACCTAATAGTTGCACCACAATTGATGCCGAAATATAAGGCATTACACCTAATGCAAAAATAGAAGCCCTAGAGAATGAGCCACCAGCAAACATGTTAAGCAAGCCCAATAAACCTTCTTTTGTTTGGGTGTTTAGCGAGCTAGGATTTACCCCTGGCAACACAATAAACGAACCTATCCTATAAACCAAAAGAATTAAGAGTGTATATAAAATACGCACTCTTAACTCATCAATTTTCCAAATATTTGCTAATGTTGAAAATAATTTCTTCATTTTATTAAAGTTTAACTACCGAACCACCAATGCTTTCGATTGCTTTTTGTGCTGTGGCGGTAAAAGCATGCGCTTTAATCTCTAATTTAGTTGTGATTTCGCCACGACCTAGTATTTTAACCAAATCGTTTTTAGATACCAATCCATGATTTATCATAAAATCAAAATCAATTGATACTAAACTAAAACGCTCGGCTAGGCCTTGTATCACATCTAGGTTTACGCCTACATAAGCTACCCTATTGGGATTTTTAAAGCCTACTTTAGGCACACGGCGTTGTAAAGGCATTTGCCCGCCTTCGAAACCTACTTTAGATTTATATCCTGACCGAGAACCAGCACCTTTATGGCCACGTGTAGATGTGCCACCACGACCCGAACCTGTACCACGACCTATTCTCTTTCTATTTTTTGTTGAACCTTCTGCAGGTTGTAAATTACTTAAATTCATGGTGTTTAAACTTTTTCGATTGCAACCAAATGATTTACTTTTTTAACCATCCCGATGATAGACGGGGTAGCTTCAACCTCTACACTTTGGTTCATTTTAGTTAAACCTAAAGCTTGGATGGTTCTTTTTTGACGTTCACTTCTATCAATGACGCTTTTTATCTGTGTGATTTTTATTGTAGCCATTATCGTTATCCGTTAAATACTTTATCTAATTTCACACCTCTTTGCTGGGCAACTGTGTAGGCATCTCGTAGTTGAGATAATGCCGATACTGTAGCTTTTACCACGTTGTGTGGGTTTGATGAGCCTTTTGATTTTGCCAATACATTGTGTACCCCAGCCGATTCTAACACGGCCCTCATTGCACCACCAGCTATTACACCAGTACCATTTGCAGCTGGCTTGATAAAAATAAAGCCACCCGAAAATTTCCCAATTTGTTCGTGAGGAATTGTACCATTGATGATAGGCACTTTTACCAAATTCTTTTTAGCATCATCAATACCTTTAGCAATTGCTTCGGTAACTTCTTTTGCTTTACCCAAACCGTAACCTACTACACCGTTTTCATCGCCTACCACTACGATAGCCGAGAAGCTAAATGTACGGCCACCTTTGGTTACTTTGGCCACACGTTGAATGCTTACCAAACGGTCTTTTAATTCGATTTCGTTGGTTTTAACTCTTTTTATATTTATAGTTGACATTTTGCTTTATTAAAATATTAAACCACCTTCACGGGCACCTTCGGCCAATGATTTGATACGACCATGATATAAGTAGCCGTTTCTGTCAAACACAACTTGTGTGATTCCGGCTGCAATAGCTTTTTCGGCAACTTTTTTTCCAACTTCTTTTGATTGTTCAACTTTATTGCCTTTGGCCGTAAAGTCTTTTTCTTCCGAAGATGCTGCCACTAGTGTAGTGCCTGCATTATCATCAATTATTTGCGCATATATACCTTTATTGCTTCTAAAAACAGATAAACGTGGGCGCTCTGGAGAACCAGAAATTCTTTTTCTTATTCCTTTTTTTATTCTATCTCTGCGAGATAATTTAATTCTTCCTGCCATGTCTAATTATTTTTTAGATGCTGATTTACCTGCTTTTCTTCTCAATTGCTCGCCTACAAATTTGATACCTTTACCTTTATAAGGCTCTGGTGTACGTAACGAACGAATTTTGGCTGCTACCTGCCCTAGTAATTGTTTATCAATTGATTCCAATATAATAGTGGGATTTTTACCTTTCTCGGCAGTTGTAGTAACCTTAATTTCTTCGGGTAAGGCAAAAATAATGTGGTGCGAGTAACCTAATACCAAATCTAGGGTATTTCCTTGGTTTGAAGCTCTGTAACCTACACCTACTAATTCTTGTTCTAATTTATACCCATCGGTTACACCCACAACCATATTGTTAATTAACGAACGGTATAAACCGTGTAATGCTTTATGGCGTTTTTGGTCGGATGGGCGTGTAACTAATAAGTTGCCCTCTTCTTGGCTAACTTTAATTTCACTATCAACGTTTTGTTGTAATTGACCTTTGGGGCCTTTTACCGTAACTAAGTTATCACTTGATACGTTTATGGTTACACCTGCTGGTATAACTATTGGGGCTTTTCCTATTCTTGACATCTCTTGCTCCTCCTTATTTTAGTAAACGTAACATAAAACTTCGCCACCTATGTTTAGGTTTTTAGCTTCCTTATCGGTCATTACACCTTTAGAAGTTGAAAGTATTGCAATACCCAAACCATTTAATACACGAGGCATGGTTTCTACGCCTGCGTATTTACGTAAACCTGGTTTACTTGCCCTAGCTATTGATTTTATAGCCGATATTTTAGTAATTGGGTTATACTTTAAAGCCACTTTAATAGTGCCTTGCACATCTTTATCCTCAAATTTATAATTTGTGATATAACCTTTATCAAAAAGAACTTTTGTAATTTCTTTTTTAAGGTTAGATGCAGGAATTTCAACAACCCTATGGTTGGCCTTTATGGCATTCCTTACTCTTGTCAGATAATCTGCAATTGGATCTGTGTACATTATTGTTTTTTTATTAAATTATTTTTAACCGCAAGCCTGTATATGTGGTTAATATTACCAACTTGCTTTTTTAATTCCTGGAATTTTTCCAGCCAAAGCCATTTCGCGGAATGTTACCCTTGATATACCAAACTGGCGCATGTAGCCACGTGGGCGACCAGTAAGTTTACACCTGTTATGTAAACGTACAGGTGATGCGTTTTTAGGCAACTTATCTAAACCTTCAAAATCTCCTTTTGCTTTTAAATCTGCTCTTTTAGCTGCATATTTTGCAACTAATTTACTGCGTTTTACTTCGCGAGCTTTTACACCTTCTTTAGCCATTGTTAACTATGTTATGATTTTTAAATGGTAAACCAAATTGCTTTAATAATTCTAGGGCTTCTACATCTGTTTGCGCACTAGTTACAAACGTGATATCCATACCTTGAATTTTGGTAATTTTATCAATATTTATCTCGGGGAAAATAATTTGCTCGGTTACACCTAAAGTGTAATTTCCTCGCCCATCAAATCCCTTATCATTAATCCCTTTAAAGTCACGGATACGAGGCAAGGCAACAGCAACCAATCTATCTAAAAATTCGTACATCTGGTTATCACGCAAAGTTACACGTACACCTACTGGCATACCTTTACGCAACTTAAAGTTGGATATATCTTTTTTAGATTTTGCCGATACCGCTTGTTGGCCAGCAATGGTAGTTAAATCAGCTATTGCAGCTTCTACTATTTTTTTATCGGTTACACCTGAACCTACACCTTGGTTGAGGGCAATTTTTTGTAACTTGGGAACTTGCATTACGCTTTTATATTGGAACTTATCCTTTAAAGCGGCTACAATTTCTTCTTTGTACTGTTTTTTTAATCGTGGTATGTAAGTCATTATTTAATTTCCTCCCCCGTAATTTTAGCCATTCGAACAGATTTACCTGCTGCGTTTTTTATTTTACCCACACGTGTAGGTTTTCCCGATTTAGGGTCAATCAACATTAAGTTAGAAACATGCAATGCAGCTTCTTTTTTGATTATTCCGCCGTTGGGATTAGCTGCATTAGGTTTTGTATGTTTTGATACCATATTTACACCTTCAACAACTGCTCTGTTATCTTTTAAAATAACTTGCGAAATTTTACCTTGCTGGCCCTTTGAATCGCCTGCTATTACTTTTACTAAATCGCCTTTACGGATTTTTAGCTTAAGTTGTGTTGTTTTTTTCTTTTCCATTTTACAATACCTCCGGTGCTAATGATACAATTTTCATAAATTGTTTTTCACGCAATTCTCTAGCAACTGGTCCAAAAATACGCGTTCCACGGGGTTCGTCTTGGTTGTTTAATAACACGGCTGCGTTATCATCAAAACGAATGTATGAACCGTCTTTTCTTCTAATTTCTTTTTTGGTTCTTACAACTACTGCTTTTGAAATTGAACCTTTTTTTATATTACCAGAAGGAATAGCACTTTTAACAGTTACTACAACTTTATCTCCGATAGAGGCGTACCTTTTACCAGTACCACCCAATACCCTTATTACTAAAACTTCTTTAGCTCCTGAGTTATCGGCAACATTTAATCTCGATTCCTGTTGTACCATTATTTAGCCCTTTCTAAAATTTCTACTAATCTCCAATTTTTGTTTTTACTTAATGGGCGAGTTTCCATAATCATTACGGTATCACCTATACCACAATCGTTTTTCTCGTCGTGAGCCATAAACTTGGTAGTTGTTTTCACAAACTTACCGTAAATTGGGTGTTTCACTTTACGTTCTACGGCAACAACAATAGATTTTTCCATCTTGTTGCTTACCACTAAACCGCTTCTTGTTTTTCTTAATTTTCTTTCCATTTTTCTACTCTAAAAAAATTATGCGTTATTTTCAGAAGCTAACGCAGCGTTGTTACGCTTAGTTAGTTCTGTGTTTAAACGAGCTACATCTTTTCTAGATTTGTAGATTCTTGATGGATTTTCGATAGCCGAAACTGCGTGGGCAAATTTTACTTTGCTTATGCTGGTTTTTTCTTCCTTAATCCTGGCTACGATTTCTTCGTTAGACAGCTCTTTTATATCTGAATACTTCATTATCTTATAATTTTAATTGGTTGGGTTGTTACCTAACTAATTGTTTATGCTTCTACATAATCTCTGCGTACCACAAATTTTGTTTGTACGGGTAATTTTTGAGCTGCCAAACGCATTGCTTCTTTTGCTATTTCGAATGGTACACCTTCGGCTTCGAAAAGGATACGGCCTGGGCGTACTACGGCTACCCAATATTCGGGGGCACCTTTACCTTTACCCATACGTACTTCGGCTGGCTTTTTGGTTACAGGTTTATCAGGAAAAATCCTAATCCAAACCTGGCCTTCACGTTTCATAAAACGAGTTACTGCAATACGGGCTGCTTCTATTTGGCGGCTGGTAATCCAGCTTTCTTCTAATGATTTTATTCCGAATGATCCGAAAGAAAGCTCGGCACCACGAGAGGCTAAGCCTTTCATTCTACCCTTTTGCATTTTTCTGAACTTCGTTCTTTTTGGCTGTAACATGATTATAATCGTTAATCGTTATCCGATATTGTATAAATTATCTTTTTCCTTTTGCGGCACCAGCACCGCCACGGTTGTTGCCATTAGCACCACCGCGATTGTTATTTCCTGGTTTTCTATCGTTTCCTCCACGCTCGGTACCGGGTTTTCTATCACCACGTTCGCGTGGTGCAAAATTACCTGGTGCGCCACCTGCTGGCTTATCGCCTTTACCTGTATTGGCTCCTATATTTGGTGATAAATCTCTTTTACCATATACTTCGCCTTTACAAATCCATACTTTAATACCTATTTTACCATAAGTAGTTAAAGCCTCGCCTAGGGCGTAATCGATATCGGCTCTTAGTGTATGTAATGGCGTTCTGCCATCTTTATATTGCTCGCTACGGGCCATTTCGGCACCACCTAAACGACCTGAACACATAATTTTTATCCCTTCGGCTCCCATACGCATGGTTGATGCGATTGAAGTTTTCATTGCTCTACGGAACGATATACGGGCTTCTAATTGTTTTGCAACACCATCGGCTACTAATTGTGCATCTAGTTCGGGACGTTTAATTTCAAATATATTTATTTGAACATCCTTTTTGGTTAGCTTTTTTAGTTCTTCTTTGATTTTATCAACCTCCATACCACCTTTACCTATTACAATACCCGGGCGGGCAGTGTGTACAGTTACAGTGATGCGTTTTAATGTACGTTCGATAACTACTTTTGAAACGCCACCTTTGGCTATACGGGCCGAAAGGTATTTACGGATTTTTTCGTCCTCTACTAACTTATCAGCGTATTTGTTACCACCATACCAGTTAGAGTCCCATCCTCTGATGATACCTAACCTGTTTCCTATTGGATTAGCTTTTTGTCCCATTTTGCTTAATTAGTTTGAGGTTCTACGTTTTTACTATCCACAATTAAGGTTACGTGATTAGAACGCTTGCGTATTCTGTATCCACGGCCTTGTGGTGCTGGTCTTAATCTTTTTAACTGGCGACCACCATCAACCATTATTGTTTTTACAAACAATATAGCATCTTCGGTACGTTGTCCCTCGTTTTTAGCTTCCCAGTTTTTAATGGCCGAAAGTAATAGTTTTTCGACCCTTATGGCAGCTTCTTTATTGGTATATTTTAGTATGTAAAGTGCCTTTTCTACACGTTGACCTCTTATCAAATCAACAACTAGTCTCATTTTACGAGGCGATGTAGGACAATTATTTAATTTTGCTATTGCTTCCATTGCTTATTATCTTTTCTTTTCAGCGTGACCTCTAAATGTTCTTGTTGGTGCAAATTCTCCTAATTTGTGACCTACCATGTTTTCGGTAACATATACAGGTATAAACTTATTACCGTTATGTACTGCAAAAGTATGTCCTACAAAATCTGGAGAAATCATTGATCTGCGAGACCAAGTTTTAATCACTGTTTTTTTTCCGGCATCATTCATTGTAGAAACTTTTTTCTCTACGTTATGATCTATATACGGGCCTTTTTTTATCGAACGAGCCATTATTTCTTCCTTCTTTCTATGATGAAACGATTTGAGTATTTTTTCTTATCACGGGTTTTATAACCTTTAGATAGTAAACCTTTTCTTGAGCGTGGATGCCCACCTGATGAACGGCCCTCGCCACCACCCATTGGGTGATCTACGGGGTTCATGGCTACACCTCTTACTCTAGGGCGGCGACCTAGCCAACGTTTTCTACCCGCTTTACCTAGTACTTCGTTTGAATGGTCAGCGTTTGATACCGAACCAATGGTTGCGGTACAGGTTACCAATATCATACGTGTTTCGCTTGATGGCATTTTAACGGTAGCATACCTGCCATCGCGGGCTGCTAGTTGTGCATAAGTACCTGCACTGCGGGCAATTTGTGCGCCACGGCCTGGGTTAATTTCTATGTTGTGTATAATAGAACCCAAAGGTATTTTAGCCAATGTCATTGTATTGCCAATTTCGGGAGTTGCGGTATCGCCAGATATTAATTTGGCACCTACTTGCAATCCTTGCGGAGCAATAATGTAGCGTTTTTCGCCGTCGGCGTAATGTAACAATGCAATACGAGCGGTACGGTTCGGGTCGTACTCGATGGTTGCAACTGTTGCGGGGATATCTTTTTTATCGCGTTTAAAATCTATCAATCGGTACAATTTCTTGTGCCCCCCACCTAGATAACGCATCGTCATTTTACCAGTATTGTTACGACCACCAGAGCGCTTGGTTTTTACGATAAGCGATTTTTCGGGAGTAGAAGTGGTGATTTCGTTGAAATCGGCGCCTACTCTAAAACGGGTGCCCGGTGTTACCGGTTTAAATTTTCTTAAGCCCATAGTTTAATTAAATATTGCTGTAAAAGTCAATAATTTCTCCTTGTTTTAAGGTTATTACTGCTTTTTTGTGTTTAGCAGCTCTTCCCTGTGATTGGCCAGCTTTGGTTGAACGGGTTTTGGTTTTGCCCATTACTACCATTGTATTTACCGACGCTATGTTTACACCGTACATGGCTTCGATTGCAGTTTTAATTTGCAATTTATTAGCCCTTGGATCGCATTTGAATGTGTAACGGTTTAGTTTTTCTGTAAGCAAATTTGCTTTTTCTGATAAAACTGGTTTTCTTAAAATATCCATATTACTCGGCTACTGCCGCCTCCAATGTTTTAACCGAACTGGTTGTGAATACTAGCTTAGTTGCATTTAATACATCGTAAGTAGTAATTTGATCGGGAGTGATTACTTTGGTTTTTTGTACGTTACGACCAGATAAGTAAACATTTTTGTTTCCTACTGGTACAACAATTAAGGTTTTTTGATTGGTAAATTCTAAAGCCGAAATCAAGTTTATAAAGCTTTTTGTTTTTACGGTATCAAAACTAAAATCTTCTAGTACTACCACGTTACTGTCTTGTGCTTTGTAGGCTAAGGCCGAGTTGCGGGCTAGTGATTTTAATTTTTTGTTTAACTTAAACGTATAATTACGGGGTTGTGGACCAAATATACGACCACCACCATTAAATAATGGGGATTTTATACTACCTGCCCTTGCACCACCTGTACCTTTTTGTTTGTATAATTTGCGGGTTGAACCAGCTATTTCGTTACGTTGTTTTGATTTGTGCGTACCTTGACGTTGGTTGGCCAAATACAATTTAACATCTAAATAAATTGCGTGGTCGTTAGGTTTTATACCAAAAATATCCTCAGCCAGTTGCACCTTGGCACCTGTTTCTTTTCCTGAGATGTTTAATACTTTAACTTCCATCTTATTTTTCGATTAATACGTAAGAACCTTTTGCACCTGGTATAGAACCGCTTACAACAACTAAATTTTGTTCGGCAAAAACCTTTACTACTTGTAAGTTTTGAACTTTAATTCGTGAACCACCTGTACGGCCAGCCATTCTCATTCCTTTAAATACTCTTGAAGGATAAGATGATGCACCTAATGAACCTGGTGCTCGCAAGCGATTATGCTGTCCGTGAGTTTGCATACCTACACCAGCAAAGCCGTGGCGTTTTACAACACCTTGAAAGCCTTTACCTTTAGAAGTACCCACTACATCTACAAAATCTCCTTCTTCGAAAAGGTTTGCGTCAACTACTTGGCCTAACGATTTGGCTTCGGCGAAGTATTTAAACTCGACCAATTTACGTTTAGGTGTAGTGTTTGCTTTCGCAAAATGACCTTTTAAAGAAGATGTGGTGTTTTTTTCTTTTTTCTCGTCGAATGCCAATTGAACAGAATCGTAGCCGTCTGTTGCAATCGTTTTTACCTGTGTTACTACACATGGTCCAGCTTCGATAACAGTACAAGGTATATTTTTACCGTCTGCGTCGAAAATGCTGGTCATTCCTACTTTTTTTCCAATTATTCCTGACATTTTTCTTTCTTTTATTAACACCCATCGAAGCAGTAGGGCTTCGCTCAAGGTGGATATATCCTCTAAAAGAGGGACGGCAAAGATAGAAAATGCTTCTTAATAATCAAACAGTTATTAAGAAATTTTTTAATGTTTTTTTTCTGCGTTTAAAATTGTTTTTATTTTAAGAACTTTACATGTATATACAGCTTATAATTAACACTTTATGGTTTAGCTGTTTTTTATTGATTTTTGTGTTTAAAAAATTTGATGTTTACTATATTGATGCTAAGGCTATTGTTTTTTATTGCGTTAGGGATAGAAACGGTTAGCCTTTTTTTATTTACCTACCCGAAAAAGGGGTAGGTAAATAAAAAAAGCTAAGAGTGGATAGCCCGCCCGAACGCCCAAAATGTATGAATGGTACGTTTGTTTTAAACACAATTCGTGTGTATGTTTGGTAAAATTTATACTCTTTGTTTTTAGAAGTAAATTAAAATTATGACTAGCTTTCCATTAGGCCGTACACCATTTAAAGGCCAAGCAACCGACCACAGAGTTTACTATCAAAACCTTACGTGGCTGCAAAGGGTAAAGGTGGCTAATTATTTAACTAGTGTTGCTTTTAGTTACCCCGAAAATGCGCCCCAATTTAGATAAAACAAAGTTTTTGGCTAGAGGACGAGATTGGTTATGAGCAATATTTTTTTGAAAATGATGGGCTGTACATAAAGGTATTTTACCTAAACCACCTTTTAGAAGCTAAAACAATGGCTGCAAGGCCGAAGGATTTAGAGGATATTAAAAATTAAAAACGGTTATAAATTTTTATTTACCAGTATTTTAAACCTACTTTTTTGATAAAAAGCGTATTTAAAAAGCAGCATTATGGTGTAGTGGGAACACTATTGGTTTCGGCTTTGGGGTATATTTTATTGTTTTATGGCATAGCATCGAGGCAAAATATAAAAGGTTTATTGCTGCTATTTTTGTTTCTTTTTGCTGGCTATTTTTATATTTTAAAATACTTAAAGTGTAATGGAGGTGCAAAAAACAGCTTTTTATTTTACAGTACCCTGGCTTTTAGATTATTGCCCTTATGTAGCTTACCGCTTTTGAGCGATGATTTTTACCGTTTTATATGGGATGGGCAATTGCTACAAAATGGTATCAATCCTTTTACTTATACCCCGCAACAAATAGTTAATGGGCATGGCGAATGGGTGGCTCCGCTCCTATTTGAGAAATTAAATTCGCCTTATTATTATTCGGTTTACCCACCAATTAACCAGTTTATTTTTTGGCTATCGGCTTTAGCCGCAAAAAATAATTTGCTTTTATCGGTAATTATCTTGCGGGTGTGTTTAATCGCTTTTGATATTGGCAATATTATTATCATCAAAAAATTACTATTTATTAAAAATTTGAAACCTGAGCTTGTTTTTATCTATGCCTTAAATCCTTTGGTGATTATTGAATTTGCTGGTAACCTGCATTTTGAAGTTGCGATGTTGTTTTTTACGCTTTTGGCTATATATATGTTATGTAAACAAAGGTATAGCTGGTCGGCGGTATCGCTTGGTTTGGCGGTATGCACAAAATTGCTTCCCTTGGTTTTTATCCCGTTGATGGCTAAAGAAATAGGTTGGTTAAAGACCATAAAATATGGCTTTATAGTGCTGTTAACTACGCTATTGCTATTTTCTCCTTTTATACACAATGTACAATTATGGCGTAATTTTTTTAGTAGCCTAAAATTATATTATGGCACATTTGAGTTTAATGGCAGTTTTTACCAACTATTTAAGTATTTAGGATGGGCTTATTGGGGTTACAATCCGATAGCTTATACCAGCAAAATTTTGCTTTTTTTAACTTGTATCGGCTTTGTGCTTGCTTATATAAAATCTAAAAATATTTTTGAGGGCTTATTTTTCTTGCTCTTTGTATATGCTATTTTTGCTGCAATTGTACACCCATGGTACATTTTACCTTTGGTAGCTTTTACGCCGTTTATAGGCTGGCGGTTCGGACTAATATGGAGTGCATTAATTGGGCTAAGTTATTATACTTACAGCGAGATGCCTTACCACGAAAGTATGTTGCTATTAAGTATTGAGTATGTTTTGCTGTTTGCCTATATGTGTTATGAAGTAATAAGCATCAAGACTGTCTCGTCCTGAAATAGGTTTACACAAAAAAGTGTAAAAAATGGACAAAAAAGAAATTAGTACGGGATTAAAAGAGGCTATTATAGCCGAGTATTTATTAGAAAAGAGCAGCTATCGAGCCTTAGGAGAGAAACACGGAATTGATTTTAGAGTCATACATTCGTGGGTTGTAAAATTTACAGGCAAGCCCGAAAAGCGTATGAAAACCAAGCCCAAAGAAATAGATTTATCCTTAGTTGAAATGCCCACGGAGTTAAGCCAACTACGAGAAGAATTACGCAAAGAAAAGTTACGTACAGAATTGCTAAATGCAATGATAGATATAGCGGAGAAAGATTTAAAAATCAGTATCCGAAAAAAGTCTAGCACCAAGCGGTAGAGCAAAGGAATCCACGTTGTATAAACGACCTTTGTTTACTTCTTGGTTGCACAAGGCAAGGATATTATCAAGGCATAAAATACACCCAACAAAAAACGTATGAGGCGGAATAATTATAGCCGAGGTACTCAAGTACCGTGTATTACAAAAGCATTTAGGAGCAAGGAAGCTATTAGGTGAGATGAGGGTTTTTCTACAAAACCATGGGTTTCAAACAGGGCGAGATGCTTTCTTTGCGCTGCTATCAGACCGAGGTCTTTTGGTGGTAAAACGCAAGCGAAAGGGCTGTATTACCACCTTTTCAAGGCATCGGTACAAAAAGTACCCAAACCTTATCAAAACGTTTGTGCCATTTGCGGCAAACCAGCTGTGGGTAAGCGATATAACCTACATATATGTTGGCTCAGGCTTTGCGTATTTGAGTTTAATTACAGATGCTTATAGCCATAAAATAGTGGGTTTTTGCCTGTATGCAAGCCTTGAAGCCGCAGGGCCATTAAAAGCATTAAAAATGGCTTTAACAAGTGCCGAAGATGTAAGTAAATTGATACACCATAGCGATTTTATTAATAGTATTCTTTTTTTTACCCCAAAATCACTATTGCCAAGCTACGTGGTCCATGTGCACCCAATACCAGCGATTGCTCTATATCGGCAGTTTTGGATGGCCCAGCTATAAAAGTACCAAAGGCGTAATTTGCGGTGCCAATTTTATCGTAGGCTTGGTGCATATTTTGTAAAATATCGGTTTTGTTTATCAACAGCATTAAATGCTGGCAAATAAATGGCGATACCCGCTTGCCTAGCAATTCTTCGGTTACCCATATTGCACTGTTTTCGGCTACGCCAAAGTGTGCTTTAAAAACGCCTAGCTCTACATCCTCTAAGGTATGTGCATCTAAATCGGCAAAATCGGTTTCGGCAACATCGCTAAGTTCGGCCATGGGCGATATTATCCTGCCCACAGAAAAATTACTGTGTATTAATTGTTTAACTTCGGAAATCCCGCCAAGGAAATGTACTGTACTGCCTATACCTTTGGCTGTTGCTACAAATAAATCTAAATTATTGGAGCCTTGGGGCGAGAATGGCTCAAAAACTGGCATGGGTAAAATAGCGGGTTGGTTGGCCAATACGGCGGCTAATATTTGTGCTCTACTGCTCATTATTGTTTCTGTTTTTTTGGTACCATTCGCCAAACGATGCTGTGGGTACATCGGGCATATCGCGTTGTTTGTACCAAGGGTTAAATTTATTGTTTACTGTAAATGGGGCGTATTTTAAAACTATCCTACCCATTTTACCCGCTGCGTGATACGCAAAAGGCGACGAAAGGGTAAAGGCCATCATTTTCATACTTAATGCTTTGGCTTTGGGTGCGTAGCCGTTTTGTACAATTACTTGTCGCCATTTATACAATTGCTGGTGAATATCTATTTTAACGGGGCATACATTGGTGCAACTGCCACACAGGGTGGATGCAAAAGGCAAGTCGGCGTATTTTTCCATATCCAAATTTGGGGCTAAAATTGCCCCAATTGGCCCAGTAATGGCGTAATGGTAACTGTGGCCACCACTACGGCGATAAACTGGACAGGTATTCATGCAAGCACCACAGCGGATACATTTTAGCGAGTTTCTAAAATCCGCCCGACCCAATTGTTTTGTTCGTCCGTTATCCACCAATATAATGTGCATTTCTTGGTTTTCTCTGGGCTTTTTAAAATGGCTTGAGTAGGTGGTAATAGGTTGTCCAGTTGCGCTTCGGGCTAGCAGGCGTAAAAAAACGCCTAAATCTTTACGTTCGGGGATAATTTTTTCGATACCCATACAGGCTATGTGTACATCGGCAAGGTGTGCGCCCATATCGGCATTGCCCTCGTTGGTACAAACCACAAATTCGCCAGTTTCGGCTACGGCAAAATTTATCCCGGTAACGGTAGCCTTGCGAGATAAAAACGTTTCACGCAGGTGGTGCCTGGCTGCTTCGGTTAATAATTGTGGGTCGCTATTGCCTTGGGGTGTGCCCAAATGTTTGTGAAAAAGCTCGCCAATTTCTTCTTTCTTTTTATGTATGCAGGGCAGCACAATGTGGCTTGGTGGTTCTTCGGCCAGTTGTACAATGCGTTCGCCCAAGTCCGAGTCTATTACATCAACGCCGTTATCGGCCAAAAAATCGTTTAAATGGCATTCTTCGGTAAGCATCGATTTGCTTTTAACCAGCTTGTTTATTTCTTTGCTACGCAAAATATTTAACACAATTTGGTTATGCTCGGCAGCGTTGGCAGCCCAGTGTACGGTAATGCCGTTGGCAATGGCGTTTGCCTCAAACTGTAACAAATAAGGATTTAGGTTTGATAAAACGTGGTCTTTAATGTTGGATGCGGCATCACGCAACAGTTCCCAATCGGGTACTTGCCAAGCAATTTTATCTCGTTTCTCACGTATCCACCACAGGGTATCGTCATGCCAACCTACACGTTTTTCGTCTATGTTAAAATCATCGGCAAGTGTAGCGTGGTCTTTTGGTGTTTGTATCATTTAGCTTGCGTTTAAAATTTCGGCAATGTGTATTACTTTGGTTTTACTGTTTTTTCTTTTTAGGATGCCTTCGAGGTGCATTAGGCATGATAAATCAACACCTGTAATGTATTCGGCACCATTATTTTCGTGGTCGGCAACACGGTCTTTACCCATTTTGGCCGATACAGCCTCCTCGGCAACGCAAAACGTACCGCCAAAACCGCAACATTCGTCTTTGCGTTTTAGGTTAATCATTTCTAAGTTTTGCACCATGTTTAATAATCTTTGCGGTTTAGAGTAGGGGGCGGCTACCAATTCGCTCATTTGTGCTAAATGTAAACCTCGCTGCCCGTGGCAACTTTGGTGTAAACCTACTTTGTACGGAAAATTTGCGCTAAGCGTGGTAACTTTTAACACATCGGTTAAAAATTCGGTAAGTTCGTAAATTTTGTTGCTTATGTTTTTGTCATCTTCGTGATTTGAAGTGTGAATATGCTCTTTTATGTGCAATACGCAACTGCCCGATGGGGCAACTATGTAATCGAACTGTTTAAAATTTTGAACAAATAGCTTGTTGCAACCTGCGGTAAGGTGCTCGAAACCAGAGTTTGCCATTGGCTGGCCACAGCAGGTTTGGTTGGGTGGGTAGCTTACATCAAGCCCCATTTTTTCTAATAATTGTAAGGTTGCGATGGCGGCGTTTGGGTAAAACTGATCTACATAGCAAGGAATAAATAAGCCTACTTTCATTTTTATATTCATCAATATTTTTGGTGTGCCTAAATTAGAAAGATAATTGTAAACCCGATGCGGTATAATCATGTTTTATTAAAATTAGCGCAATGTTTAAAAATAGTTTAAACGTAGTAGCAAAAACAGCGTTTGCTGATAATAGTTTTAGATTAAGCGGTCTTTTAAAATAAAATTTATTTTAACCTATTGAATATTAAATTTTTAACCCATGTATATAAAATTAATGTTAAAAGATGTATTAATTTATTTGTCAAAATCAATCGCTTTTGTACTTTTGCGGCGGAGAGTTGGCAGAGCGGTCGATTGCGGCAGTCTTGAAAACTGTTGACTTGTAACAGGGTCCTGGGGTTCGAATCCCTAACTCTCCGCACATAAATTAAATGGTAAAAACGCCTTAATCACAAAAATTAAGGCGTTTTTTTGTGCCCTATTTTGCGATTTCAATGTGCAAAATACTAAAAAACGTTGTAGTTTCTTTATCTATAAAAGATATGTTTAACCCGAATTAGATTATTAAACTTTAAACTAATTTACTGTTAATCAATTATTTGTTATTAATTTAAGATAGTTTTTTGTATTAAAAAAAACTATGAATTGCCCAAAATGTGAAAGTTCCGAATACAATAGAGATGGAGTACCTCGGCTATAATTATTTCCGCCTCATACGTTTTTTGTTGGGTGTATTTTATGCCTTGATAATATCCTTGCCTTGTGAAACCAAGAAGTAAACAAAGGTCGTTTATACAACGTGGATTCCTTTGCCCTACTGCTTGGTGCCAGACTTTTTTCGGATACTGATTTTTAAATCTTTCTCCGTTATATCTATCATTGCATTTAGCAATTCTGTACGCAGCTTTTCTTTGCGTAATTCTTCTCGTAGTTGGCTTAACTCCGTGGGCATTTCAACTACTGGAAAATCTATTTCTTTGGGCTTGGTTTTCATACGCTTTTCGGGCTTGCCTTGAAAATTTACAACCCACGAATGTATCGTTCTAAAATCAATTCCGTGTTTCTCTGCTAAGGCTCGGTAGCTGCTCTTTTCTAATAAATACTCGGCTATGATGGCCTCTTTTTTCTCTAAGCTAATTTCTAATTTGTCCATTTTTTACACTTTTTTGTGTAAACCTATTTCAGGACGAGACAATGGATTTGAATTTTGTAATCATTGCCTATTTTTCTTCTAAAATTTTCAATAACTGCTCATTTAAATACAATTTTTCCTTTCCAACTTTTATCGATTTTAAAAAGCCGTGTTCTTCTAATGCCTGTAAATAGTTACCAACTGTTTTCGGATTACCGATATTCTCGTCAATTAAATGTTGGCGTTTTGTGTAAGGCAAACGAAACAGAATTTCAACCAAATCTTTTGAATAAATTTTGGGCAATTTTGCTTTTATTTCGTCTGCGGTTTTTGCCATTGTAGTTGTAATTTTATTCAAACGCTCCAAGCCTTTGTTTGAGGTTTCTTCAATCATATCCAACATATACAAAATGTAATTTTCCCAATCGTTGCTTTCGGTTACACCTCTCAAACTTTTGTAATAATCGGCTTTGTGTTTGATTATGTATTCACTTAAATAAATTGCGGGTGTATCCAATAACCCCGAAATTTTTAGATACAATAACAATAAAATTCTTCCTGTTCTACCATTACCATCTGCAAAAGGGTGAATTGCTTCAAACTGATAGTGCAATAACGCCATTTTTATCAATGGGTCAATGCTTTCATCTTCGTTAATAAACTTTTCCAAGTTTGCCAACTTCTCACGAATTATTGACTCTCCGCTTGGTGGTGTATAAATTACTTCGCCTTTTGTGTTGCTTAATGTTGTTCCAGGTGTAACCCGAATAGAAGCCGTATTTTGTTTGATACATTGAACAATGCTAATGCAAAGATTGGTTGTAATAAATGGTTTTTTCTTTAACTGCTCCAAACCCAACCAAAGAGCCTCTTTGTAACTTAACACTTCTTTGGTAGCTGAATTTTCCACCTTTCTGTCGGCTACCAAAGATTTATAAAGTTCATCATTTGTTGTGATTATGTTTTCAACCTCCGAACTTGCTTTTGCTTCCTGTAAATAAATCGTGTCCAAAAATAAAGTTGGATTTGGTAAGTTGAGTAAAGTTCCGTTCAGTTGAGCCAGTGCTCTACCTGCCGAAATTGTTTTACGAAGTATTTCTTTCGTTTCAATATCTGCCTTTGGCGGTAGCAAAGGCAGGTCGTTATATGGTATTTCCTTATTGAATTTGCTCATTTTGTTCAAGTGTAAATTTTACTCTCGTTTTTAACACAAGGGTAAAAATATTAAAATTTTACTCTCGTTCAAAACATAAGAGTAAGTTTTGCCCTCGTTTGTTTTGGGTTACTTCCCCGATTTTCTTCTGTTGTCGTCTTTGCTCTTCGAGTTTCCCCCAATAGGGCCGCATTTTCCCTATAAAAAGTTTTAGAACAACTGCCCTACAAACCTACCTAAATTTTATAAAAGCATTGTTTGTTATTACTTTGCATCGTCTTTAGAACAAAACCGTTTGC
>JAAFJW010000110.1 GCA_013298995.1 Sphingobacteriales bacterium
TTACCAAAAACACAATTATTGCCTTTGCCATTGCCGTGTTTTTATGTTTTTTCGCTTATAGCGGATTCGAATCGGCAAGTAAAATCATCTCACTACAAAAATTTGACGATGTGCTGCTAAACTTAGGCATCAGCCAACATTACCAATCTATTAGCCGTGGCGTGTTAGATACCCGCGATTTGGTTTATTTTTTAAGTACAATAGCCGTTTTTTTATTAACCACTAAACTAATTTTAGGAGGCAGAAAATGGTAAGCAAGCAAAAACAAAAAGATTTTAAAAAATTTAGCTTTGCGCTGATTTTGGTTGTGATATTAAATGTATTAAGCAGTATGTATTTTGGTAGGATAGATTTTACCGCCGAAAAACGCTACACCCTATCGCCTATAAGCAAAAATATTTTACAAAATTTACAAGCACCTGTAATTATTACGGTTTACCTCGAGGGCGATTTCCCGTCGGCCTTTAAACGATTGCGCAATGCCACTAACGATTTATTAGCCGATTTTAAAGCCTACGGAGGCACTAATATCGAATACAATTTTGTGAACCCTAGCAGTGGGAAAAACCAAGACGAGCAACAAATATTTTTTAACGAACTATATGCCAAAGGAATAGAAGCCACCAATTTAAGTGTAAAAACCGAATCGGGCTTGACCCAAAAAACAATAATACCCGCTGCATTAATAAGTTTTGATGGCCGAGAAATACCTGTAAAACTGCTACAAAACCGTATGGGATTAAGCCCCGAAGAGGTGCTAAATAACTCGGTACAAAACCTCGAATTTGCTTTTGCTGCTGCCATAAAAAAAATAACCACAGGTGGCAAACCAAGGCTAGCTTTTAGCCTTGGGCATAACGAGTTAAGCGATTTGCAGTTAAAAGATGCCGCCAAAGGCCTAGGCGATGGGTACGATGTTGGCCGAGTTGATTTAAGCAAAGTGCCTTTTACCGAACTCGAAAAAATAAAATTATTAATAATTGCCAAGCCCGAAACCGAATTTACCGAAGCCGAAAAATTTAAACTAGACCAATACCTAATGCGTGGTGGTAAAATATTTTGGGCCATCGACCAAGTAAATGCCGATTTAGATAGTATAAAAAAAGGCCGTGGCCAGCAATTGGCTTTAGCCAATAAACTAAACCTTGATGACCAATTGTTTAAATACGGCATACGCATTAATTACGATTTAATAGGCGATATGAATTGTGCACAAATACCTGTAAGCGTGGGCAATGTAGGCGGCGAAGCGCAAATACAAATGGTGCCTTGGCTATTTAACCCTATTATTATGCCTACTTTACAGCATCCTATCATAAAAAATATGGATGGTATAAAAACCCAGTTTGCCAATACTATTGATATTATTGATGTAAAAAATGTGCAAAAAACGGTTTTACTTACCACATCGCCCTACAATAGGGAGCTTAAAATACCTTCAATGGTAGCTTTGGATATGATAGAAGATACACCCGACCCAAAACAGTTTCAAAGCCCGCCAAAAGCGGTGTGTGTATTGCTCGAAGGCCAATTTGCATCCGATTTTACAAACCGCCCCATACCCGCTGGCATCAGCGAAAGCGTAAAAATTTTACCAAAAAGCAGCCCTACAAAAATGCTTGTTTTTAGCGATGGCGATATTTTACGTAGCGATATTAGCGAAAAAGATGGCTCGGTTTACCCATTAGGGTACGATAGGTTTATGCAGCAAACGTTTGGTAACCGCAATTTTTTGTTAAACGTAGCCGATTATTTAACCGATGATTCGGATTTAATAAGCCTACGTGGTAAAGAAATTGAGCTCCGCTTGCTAGATAAAGGACTTTTAGTAGCGCAAAAAACAAAATATCAAATCATAAATACCGTTTTACCTGTTTTAATTGTGATAATATTGGGTATTTTTCAACATATTTACCGCAAAAGAAAGTATGCGGCATAAATTTTATACTTTTGATTTTTAAGAAAAAATAAAATTCTGTTTATAAATTATGAGGTTCATTGTTTCCACATCAACATTATTAAAACATTTGCAAGCCGTAAGTGGCGCATTAAGCACCAGTGCTGTTTTACCTATTTTAGAAAACTTTTTGTTTGAGATACAAGCTGGCAATTTGGTAATATCGGCAACCGATTTACAAACCAGTATGACCACCGCTTTAAGCGTAGAATCTAAAGAAGATGGTAAAATTGCTGTGCCCTCAAAAATATTATTAGATACTTTAAAAAACCTTGCAGAGCAACCCATTTCGTTTTCGGTAGATGAAGAAACCTACGCCATAGAAATTAGCGCAGGCGATGGTAAGTATAAATTAAGTGGCGAAAACGGCGACGATTTTCCCCGAATACCCGTGGTTGAAGAAGCTGCATCGGTAAATTTACCTGCATCGGTTTTATCCGAAGCTATCGGTAAAACTATTTTTGCGGTAAGTACTGATGAGTTGCGCCCCGCTATGACAGGCGTTTTTTGCCAACTAAGCACCCAAGATTTAACGTTTGTAGCCACCGATGCCCACAAGCTAGTACGCTACAAACGTAAAGATGCCAGTGCCGAAGCGGCAACATCGTTTATACTGCCTCGTAAAGCTTTACTGCTTTTAAAAACGGCACTGCCCACCGATGATGCCAACGTAAGCATCGAATATAATGCTACCAGTGCCTTTTTTAAATTTGCAAACATTAATTTAGTTTGCCGTTTGATAGACGAACGCTACCCCGATTACGAAGCCGTAATACCGCAAGATAACCCCAACAAACTTACACTAGAACGTAGCTTGTTTTTAAATTGCCTAAAACGTGTAGTAATTTTTGCCAATAAAGGCACCCACCAAGTACGTTTAAAAATTACAGGTAGCGAGTTAAATATATCATCAGAAGATATTGATTTTTCTAACGAAGCACACGAACGCATTGCTTGCCAGTACGAAGGCGAGGATATGGAAATTGGCTTTAACGCCAAGTTTTTAATAGAAATGTTAAGTAACATAAGTGGCGATGAAATTACAATTGAAATGAGCGCATCGAACCGGGCAGGCTTATTATCGCCAACGCTTAAAGATGCAAACGAAGATGTTTTAATGCTGGTGATGCCTGTAATGTTAAATAATTACGGGTAGTATGTTTGTATAAATTTAAAATAAATAGTCTGGTTTTTTGCTAGGCTATTTTTGTTTAACACCTATTTTTTATGTTTAAAATAAAACATCTAGTGGCAAGTTTATTAATACCATTTATAGGTATTACAACAGCCTGCAATAGTTCGGAGGTTAATGTAAATGCGGGTAAAGATACCCTAATGCTTATTAACGCAGCACCCGATGCTGGTGCTATCGATTTTACTTTTAACAACCAAAAAATAAATGCTTTACCATTAACCTACACCCAAAACCCTGTTTATAATTTAATTGATGCAGGTGTAAAACAAGTTGAGGTAAGCATAGTTCCAAGTGTTAATAAATTGCTTTCGGTGCCTGTACTTTTACAATCACGCAAAGTATATTCGATTTTTTTTGCTGGAAGTGTAAATAACCGTAACGTTTTATTGGTTGCCACGCAAGATAATTTAAAAAAACCCGATAAAAACAAAGCCAAATACCGGTTTATAAATTTATCGCCCAACTCATCTACCTTAGATTTTAGACTGGCCAACGATTCGCTACTAATTAGTAACCTTCCGTTTGGTGTTGCATCTGATTTTAACCAAATTAAACCTGGCGAGTACAGCATTAAAATTGCATCTCGCGATACTTCAATAAAAAGTACAGTGCCTATAAATTTTAATTTCGTAAACGGAAAAATTTATACCTTTTGGGCCAAAGGTTTTGTAAAAGGAAAAGGAAATCAAATACTTGGCATTCAAACTATTATAAACAAATAACAAAACAACAACACGCATAATTTACTAAAATGAAAAACCTATTTTTTGTATGCACATTTTTATTTTTTAATAATTTATATGCGCAGCAAACACAACAGCCCCCTAGCCCCGATACGATTTATGGCCAACTATTTATTGATGTGCAAATGCAAAAAATACTGGCCGATGGTAAAACATTTGTTGATTGTACACCTAAACGAAACATTGATAGTATATTAAATGAGTATAAAATACAAAAAAATGTTGATTGGGACCTTAAAAAATTTGTGTTCAACAATTTTAACTTACCCATAACGCCCCCATTAAATAATATAAAAACCGAGGACGATATTACACAGCATATCCATAATTTATGGGCAGTATTAAAACGAAATGCTGATGCAAAAACAGCCGTAAACCAATCGCTATTGCCCCTGCCCTACCCCTACATAGTGCCAGGCGGGCGGTTTCGCGAGATATATTATTGGGATAGTTATTTTACCATGCTAGGCCTTAAACAAAGTGGCGAAATAAAACTAATGGAAAACATGGTTAAAAACTTTGCCTACCTAATAAATACGTATGGCCATATACCTAATGGCAACCGTAGCTATTATCTGAGCCGTAGCCAGCCCCCATTTTTTTGTATGATGGTAAGCCTACTAGCAAGCGTAAAAGGGAATGGCGTTTATAAAACCTACTTGCCCGCCATGCTTAAAGAATACAGCTATTGGATGCAAGGAAATACAAACTTAAAGCCTAATGAGGCCAATAAAAGTGTGGTAAAAATGCCAAACGGAGCAATTTTAAACCGCTACTGGGATAGCTTGCAAACACCAAGACCCGAAAGCTATAAAGAAGATTACGAAACCGCCGAAGCAACGGCCTTGCAACTTGCCATGCGCATAAAAGTAGCTTCGCCCGAAGCCTTACAGCACATTTTGGAAAACAATAAAGCCAACACGTACCGTAATTTACGAGCGGGTGCTTGTAGCGGATGGGATTTTAGCAGCCGTTGGTTTGCCGATAATTTAAACATAAATACCATACAAACCACCCAAATTATACCCATTGATTTAAACTGTTTACTATACGAAGTAGAAAATACCATAGCAAAAACTTATACGCAACAGCAACAAGCAGTACAAGCCAATATTTTTTATACAAAAGCCAAAAACAGAAAAACCGCTATTTTAAAATACTGCTGGAACGCCAACAAAGGCTATTTTTACGATTATAATTTTGCTACACAACAACAAAACGATAACATTACCGCCGCTGGCATATACCCTATTTTTGTAAAATTGGCCAGTAGTCAACAAGCTATTGCGGTAGCAAAAATCACCAAAAAACTATTGCTTAAACCTGGCGGGCTAGCCACAACAACCTTACACACAGGCCAACAATGGGATGCGCCCAACGGCTGGGCACCCTTACAATGGATTGCCGTTAAAGGATTTAACAATTATAACCAAACCGCTTTGGCCAATACAATTGCCACAAGATGGCTGGCGTTAAACAATAGTGTGTATAAAAAAACAGGGAAAATGATGGAGAAATACAATGTAGAAGATATAACACAATTGGCTGGCGGTGGCGAGTACCCATCGCAAGATGGTTTCGGCTGGACTAATGGCGTTTACCTTGCATTGTATAATATTTACAAATAAGTACTTGTTACTTATGGTAATTTAAAGCAACAAAAGCATTGGCTATGGGCGCATGTATAGGTGGGTTTAGTTTTTTGATTTTGATTTTGATGCCTCTTAAATAAGGGAATTTAAAAAGTGTTTCGTCCAGTATAGTTTGTGCCACGGTTTCTATCAAATCGCTACTTTTTTTAAACTCTGTTTCTAAAATAGTGTATAAATCCGTATAATTTACGGTTTCAAGCAGGTTTTCGGTTTCGGCTTGTTTGGCACTTTTAAATGACACCTCAAAATCTACCAAAAAATAATTGCCTAATATTTTTTCTTCGGGGTACACCCCAATTGTGGCTTTAAATTGTACGCCTTCTAAGCCAACCGTTCGTATTGCTTTGCCCATGGTAAAATGATTTTACGGTAAAGCTACTGAAATAATATACTTACAAAAAAAAATCAGGCAACTAATTTTTTATCTTATCATTTGCGTAAGCATAACCATTTTTTAAAATGCTTGCCCGAGCACCATAGCATGTATAAAAACAAATAAAAATATACAACCCTGAATGTCAAAAATAAAGTATAATAATTGCGGTAAAAAACTAATTTTGTATTTATTGTAAATGGATAATTATGAAACAAAAAATCTACCTCTTTATATTTTCTTTTCTGCTGGCTACACCATCTTTTTCGCAAAAACATGGTAGCTTGGTAAGTTTTCAACAACAACAAAAATTAACGCAATTAAGCAAGCAATATCTGCGCCAAGCAAAAAACGATAAAAAAACAGCACTCGAACTAGCCAAAATACACCATTGGCCAACCCTTAGAATGAGCAAAAACGGTAACCTAAAATCATTACAAGGCTTAGATGCTTATGGTAGGCCTAAATATTATACTACTTTTAACAATACCAATGCGGCTGGCACTACCCGTACAAATTCGTTTTACCTAAACGGTAGCCTTGGCATAAACCTAAATGGTAGCAGTAGTTTTATGGATGGCAAATTAGGTATTTGGGATGGCGGAATGGTAAAAACAGACCACCAAGAACTTAACAACAGGGTAGTTATTAAAGATGGCGCAACAGTATCCGACCAACACGCTACCCACGTTGCGGGTACAATGATAGCCACAGGCGTAAATCCTATTGCCAAGGGTATGGCTTGGGGAGCCAAGCAATTACAGGCTTACGATTTTGATTTTGATTTTAGCGAAATGGCTAGTGCTGCCAATAATTTACTGGTTTCTAACCACTCGTATGGGGTAGATGCTGGCTGGGTACTTTACGATGATAATGGTACCGAGCGATGGGAATGGCTAGGCATACCTGGCCAATCCGAAGATGCTAATTTTGGCTTATATGGAGCCGATGCCGCCAAGATAGACCAAATTTGCTACCAAGCACCCTATTATTTACCAGTGCTTGCCGCAGGAAACAGCCGTAACAATAATGGGCCTAATGTAGGCGAACCTTATTATGCTTACCCTAATAATTCGGAAACGGCGGTATTTATGGGTAACAGGCCTGCGGGTATAAGTAGTAACGATGGCTATGATATTATTTTGCCAAGGGTATGGCATGGGGTGCCAAGCAATTACAGGCTTACGATTTTGATTTTGATTTTAGCGAAATGGCTAGTGCTGCCAATAATTTACTGGTTTCTAACCACTCGTATGGGGTAGATGCTGGCTGGGTACTTTACGATGATGATGGTACCGAGCGATGGGAATGGCTAGGCATACCTGGCCAAGCCGAAGATGCTAATTTTGGTTTATACGGTGCTGATGCTGCTAAGATAGACGAAATTTGTTTTAACGCCCCCTATTATTTACCAGTGCTTGCCGCAGGAAATAGCCGTAACAATAATGGGCCTAATGTAGGCGAACCTTATTATGCTTACCCTAATAATTCGGAAACGGCGGTATTTATGGGTAACAGGCCTGCGGGTATAAGTAGTAACGATGGCTATGATATTATTACTGGCATACAATGCGCCAAAAATACCCTTTGTGTAGGTGCTGTGCGGGCTTTACCTAATGGTGCTATAAACCCTAGCGATATTATCATTTCTAGCTTTAGTTCTTGGGGGCCAACAGACGATGGCCGTATAAAGCCCGATTTAGTTGGCAATGGCGTAAGCGTTAACTCTTGCACAAGCCAAAGTACTTCTTCTTATGGTACCTTTAGCGGTACATCTATGTCAAGCCCCAATGTATGTGGTTCCTTGTTATTACTGCAAGAATATTATGCCCAATTAAATGGCGGTAAATTTATGCAATCGGCCACTTTAAAAGGTTTGGCTTTACACACCACCGATGAAGCTGGTAGTAACCCTGGTCCCGATTATATATTTGGCTGGGGCTTGTTAAACATGGAACGGGCAGGCAATACCATTAAAAATAATGGTACTACTACGCTTATTCTCGAAAAAAATTTGGCAAACGGATCTACTTTTACAAAAAACTTTACTTCATCGGCAAGCGAGCCTGTAAAAGTAAGCATTTGCTGGACTGATTTTGAAGGCGATATATTACCCAGCGGCATAGTAGATAACCGAAAAGCAAATTTAATTAACGATTTGGATATTAAACTAGTAGAAGCAAACAATACCTTTTTACCTTGGAAATTAGACCCCAATAATCCATCAAACGCTGCTACAAAAGGTGATAACCGAGTAGATAATATAGAGCAAATAAATACTGGCGAGCAAGCTATAGGCGACAGAGCGTTTACACTAACGGTATCGCACAAAGGCCAACTTTTTAATAATAGCCAAAACTATTCGCTTATTATATCAGGTATAAAAACAGGTACATTACCTATTGAGCTGGTAAACTTTACCGC
>JAAFJW010000111.1 GCA_013298995.1 Sphingobacteriales bacterium
AGGAGCAAGTAAGACAAATTTTACCATTCAGCAAAGCGGGGAGAGAATTTATTTTCTTTCTCTTCTTTCTGAAAAATATTATTCTTTTATACTTGACTTCCCAAATTTGAAAAGTTGCATTTATTATTTGAATCTAAGGATAATAAAATTTATAAACAAAATTAATCTAAAAATTAAGCAATAGCAAAACATACCTATAATTTAAAAAATTTGTAATGGGCATACATTTTGCCTCAACAAAATTAATTTTAAATATCATAACACCACCTGCTTTTAGGCATATAATGGTGTTTGACTTTTGTAAAGTCGAACTACAAATCGTAGGGTTTGCAACCCGTAAAAATAAATGCCTTATAAAGTATGCGTGTTATTAGGCATTTTAGCTAAGTTTAATTTCGGATTACTAAGGTACTTCACAATAACCACATAATATTATTTGTTGGTAATAATATAATCCAAATTCTGCCAAAATTTACAATTTTATCCACACAAAAATTAAGTTATTGATTGCTTTTGGGGATCTACTCCCGTGGTTGGTGGCACATCAACTACTGACCAAATATATCTTTTAGCGGTTGGTGTGCCACCAAACACGGACAAAAAGTTTTAAAACAGCAGCTTATGCGAATTTCTACAAGAAAAATTGCAACTGTAAATCAACTAGTTAAAAGCTGTTGTATAGATTAATTTAAAATCAGATAGTTTTAAAAAGTACTTGACGGCTATGGATGGCGGTGCTAGCCCAAGGTGATGAAATGCTAACCTAGGTTTTTCCAAATATTTATATATTATTTACTGGTTACTTAACGCCGTAAAATGTTTATAAAACAAAGGTATGGTTTCGATGCCTTTATAAAAGTTAAACACATCGTATTTTTCGTTGGGCGAGTGCAGGCTATCGCTATCTAAACCAAAGCCCATTAAAACGGTTTTAATGCCAAGTTCTTCTTCAAAAAGTGCTACAATAGGTATGCTGCCGCCACCTCGGGTGGGTACCGGTTTTTTGCCAAATGCTTCTTCGATGGCTAATTGTGCGGCTTTGTAAGCAATGGAATGGGTAGGGGTTACGTATGGTTTACCGCCATGGTGCGCTACTACGTTTAC
Source organism: Sphingobacteriales bacterium (assembly GCA_013298995.1). Classification (GTDB taxonomy): domain Bacteria; phylum Bacteroidota; class Bacteroidia; order Sphingobacteriales; family Sphingobacteriaceae; genus Pseudopedobacter. The sequence goes on from JAAFJW010000111.1 coordinate 1,105, forward strand.
TTTTACGCTGGGTGGTGCAATGGCTTTAAAGTGGGCGGTAAATAAGTCGGATATGTTACGCCAACATTGCCCTGGCACTAGGCGCATAGATATTTTTGCATTTGCTTTTGAGGGTAAAACGGTTTTTGCACCTACGCCAGTATAGCCACCCCATATACCGTTAACCTCCAAAGTGGGCCTAATGCCTGTACGTTCAATAGTGGTATAGCCGCTTTCGCCCCATACATCATCAATACCTAAATCGGTTTTATAATCGGTTAAATTAAAGGGTGCTGCATTTAATTCTTTCCTTTCGGCGGAGTTAAGTTCAATAATATTATCGTAAAAACCAGGTATATTCACTCGGTTATTTTCGTTGTGTAGGCTGGCAATCATTTGGCATAAAATGGTGGCTGGGTTGGCTACGGCACCGCCGTAAACGCCCGAGTGTAAATCTTTATTGGGCCCTGTAACTTCCACTTCCATATAGGCAAGGCCACGCAGGCCTGTTTCCAGCGATGGGTTTTCCATACTTATCATCGAAGTATCGGAAATCAAAACTACATCGGCTTTTAGTTTTTGCTTATTGGCAATTACAAAATCGCCCAAGTTATCGGAGCCTACTTCCTCTTCGCCTTCTATCATAAATTTGATATTGCAAGGCAGGGTATTGGTTTGCATCATTAGCTCAAAGGCTTTTATGTGCATATAAAACTGGCCTTTATCGTCGCATGCACCACGGGCATATATTTTACCATCTCTAATGGTGGGCTCAAAAGGTGGGGTATGCCAAAGTTCTAATGGCTCGGGTGGTTGTACATCGTAATGGCCGTAAACCAATACAGTAGGTAGGGTTTCATCAATAATTTTGTGCCCATACACTATGGGGTTACCAGCGGTTTGGCACACTTCAACGGCATCGGCACCAGCCAAAACCAATTGTTGGGCTACAAAGTTTGCGGTATTTATAATATCGGGCTGGTGGGCTGGGTTGGCACTTACAGATGGGAAACGAAGGAGCTCGAAAAGTTCGTTTAAGAAGCGTTGTTGGTGGGTATGGATATAGTTTTTAATGGTTTGCATGGTGTGTTTTTATTTAAGACCGTTCACAAGCTGTGCGACCGTTGTGAAAGTAAGGTTTGCGACTGTTGTCAAGGTAATCCTATCACAAATATATAATAATCCTATCATTATGATAGGATATTTGTTAATAATGATAGGATTATAGGTTTTATTACCTTTTAATATTTACAACAAAGCCCACAATTTTTAAATTAAATACACCAGCTTTTGGCTATACTTGTGCTTAAATAAGCATGAGAGAATATTTACTTTTTATAGATACCGAAGCTACTGGGCTACCCAAAAAATGGAATCAACCTTATAGCAATACCAAAAACTGGCCACATATTGTACAAGTGGCTTGGGTAATTTACAACTCGGCAGGCAACGAAATTAAAAAAGAAAGCCATTATATTTACGAATCCGATATAAAAATATCGGCCAAAGCCCAAAAAATACATGGCATTAACCAGCAATTATTATTGGATAAAGGTAACTCTAGGGCTTTTGTATTGGATTTATTAGCTTCCGATTTACATAAATACCAACCCATGCTGGTAGGGCATTTTATGGAGTTAGATTTACATTTGCTTAACGCCGATTTTTATCGGGCAGGTATTGATAGTGGCTTACAAAACTTGCCCGTGTTTTGTACCATGCTTGCCAGCACCAAATATGTAACCAACCATGGTGTTGATAATTTACGCTTGGGCGAACTTTTTACCCTACTATTTGATAAAAAAGCCCCAAATATGCACAATGCCTTGGGCGATGCTTATGCTACGGCCCTCAGTTTTTTTGAGTTGATAAAAAGAGGCGATATTACCCCCTTATTAATTGAGCAACAACAACAAATTATAAGTAAAAAACAGTACCACGATGATAATTATATAAAGTGGGCTTACTGTACCTTTGTAACTGTTTTATTAAGTTTAATTATTTATTTGCTATGGATAACACGCTAGATATTATCAAAAACATTAGTCCGTTTAACTTACTATCAGCCGATGTTTTAATTGAACTTGCCGAGGTTTTACAACCCTTAACGTTTACCAAAGAGGAGGTTTTGTATAAGCAAGGAACATCCAAAATGCGGGGCTTGGATATAATTATTAAAGGCAGTTACGAAACTTTTTTTTACGATAACTTAGGCAATAAGCGCTCCTTAGAAATTTATAAAGCAGGCAATTGCTATGGGGGTATATCGGCCTTGCTTAACCGAAAAAAATCGCTGAAAACGGTTATTGTACAAAAAGAAACCCAAATTTATTTTTTACACCGCAAGTATTTTAAAGAACTGTGCCAAAGCCACGAAGTTTTTTTTCATTATTTTATTGCCGAATTTGGTAAAAGGATGTTGGACGATGAGTTTGCCCATTTTTTTAAAAAACCTACCGCTTTTGACGAAAGCTATATTGCCGCCGAACAAATATACTCTCGCCGTATAGAAAGCCTAGAGTTTAGAGAAATTGTATCTTGTGCCGATACTACACCCGCTTACCAAGCAGCCCAAATAATGGCCCAGGCCAAGGTAAGCTGCCTATTTGCAAAAAACAACGCACACCAAATTATAGGCTACGTTACCGATATTACCCTACGCGATAAAATAATAGCACAACAGCAAGATACCAGCCTAGCCATTAGCCACTTTATAGCCAACCCAATAGTAAAAATAAGCACACAGGCTTATGTTTACGAGGCTTTGTTAATGATGTTTAGAACCAAAACACGCTACCTATTGGTTGAAAAAGAAGGCGAATACATTGGTTTTTTGAGCCGAAATAAGCTATTGAGCGAGCAAGCACAATCGCCATTAATGTTTATACAATCGGTAAAATTAGCCCAATCGTTTGCCGAATTAAAAAAGAAATGGGAAAGCGTAGCACCCATGGTTTACCAGCTTTTAAACAGAGGCGTATATGCCGAAATTGTAAACCAGGTAATTACCACCATTGCCGATACCATTACCCAAAAAGTAATTGAAAAGGTGATAGAAAACCTAGGCCCGCCACCCGCCAAATTTGTTTTTATGGTTACTGGTAGCGAAGGCCGAAAAGAATTAACCCTTAAAACCGACCAAGATAACGCCATTATTTACGAAGATAAGGCCAACGAACAACGCGAAATGGTGCGGGCTTATTTTTTAAACTTTGCCACACAAATATCCGACCATCTAAATTATATTGGTATTGCCTATTGTACTGGCGGTTTTATGGCACAAAACCCCGAGTGGTGCCACTCTTTATCGCACTGGAAAAATAATTATAAAAGCTGGATGGACGATTCGTTACCCGAAACGGTGATTAAGTTTTCTACTTTTTTTGATTGCAGGCTGGTATATGGCGAACCTAGCATTATGGATAATTTGCGTGAGTTTTTAGATACCGAATTACAGCAACCGCTCGAAAAATTTTACGTACATATTGCCAAAAATGCTTTGCAATATGAGCCCCCGCTCACATTTTTTAATAACATACGCACCAAAACTATAGGTACACAAGAGGTGTTTGATATAAAAAAAGCAATGACACCCGTGGTAGATTTGGTGCGGGTGTATGCTTTACAAAACAGGGTTTTTGTAGAAAATACTGGCGAACGCATGAAAGCCCTAAAAAACTTACAGGTATTTAGCCCCACGCAATACAACGATATATACCAATGTTATTATTTTTTGATGAGCATGCGCCTAAAAAACCAAGCAAAACAAATTATACAAGACAAAGCACTACCCGATAACCTCATTAATACCATTAACTTATCAAAAATAGAATTGGCCACTTTAAAAGAAATTTTTAAAACCATTGCCAATTTTCAATCGGGTATAAAAATGAAGTTTACAAATAACCTGTTGGGCTAGGGTAGGAGTATAAATTAAGCCTCTGTACCTTGCTTAGCTATTTACATGTGGTTATAAAAATTGATGCCAAGGGGATATAGTGGGTAATCAAATCCCCGAATATTCGTATCCATTTTTTTTAATAAGGGCAGCATCAAGCAAGTTTCTGAGGGCATTTATTTTATCATCGCTAGTACCTATGGTAAGGGAAGCTAACAGTTGGTTTAATTCTATAGTATCTGATTTTAGAAGCAATAAAATTTGGTTTTGTAACTGTTTTACTATGTTCTGTTTATCTTTTTTTAGGCGCAAGCATACATCGCAAATGCCACATTTTTGAGGTTTACGCTCATCAAAATAGCTTAAAATCCCCACGTTTCTACACATTTCGTTTTCGGCATAAGCCAAAATAGCTTGCATTTTTTTATAGTAAGTGGTTTTACGGTCGGTGTAGTAACTTTTATCTATCATTACATTGTCGGTAGCCCAGCGTGGCTTAATGTAATATAGCTGTGGCTGATGACTTTGCGGTGCATATTCTATTATGCCAAAGCTGTTTAATTCGTACAATAGCTTAATGGTTTCGTCTCTGGAAATACCGTAACGCTTGGCAATATCGTTTTCTTTAATGGCAATAAAATTATCGAATGCGCCACCATAAGCCCTCAAAATATTTTTTATAAAGCCATCGTATTTATGGTTTTCAACCTGGAAGCGGTACAAATCTTCGCCGTTTACAATAAACTGTAAGCGAGAGGAGAGGAGTGCGTTTTCGCTAAGGGCAATGTATTCGTCGCGTTCTAAAAACTTAATGGCATTAATGGTTTTAAGTACTTCGGTTTTAAACTTTTTGCAAAAATCGGCAATATTAAATTCGAAACTTAAACCCTCGCCAGCACCAATGGCGAGTTGAAAATAATTGCCCAAGTGGTGGTATATATTTTTTATTTCGCTAATAGATGGAAAACTTTGAATGTATTTTCGTTCAAAATCTAATCTATCGCTTGGGTGGTAAAGCATTACGGCGTACGCTTTTTTTTCATCGCGGCCAGCTCTGCCTGCTTCTTGGTAATAGGCTTCTAGGCTTTCGGGCAGGGTATAATGCAGCACAAACCTTACATCGGGTTTATCAATCCCCATTCCAAAGGCATTGGTAGCCACTATTACTTTAATTTTATTGTTTTTCCAAAGGTTTTGTTTTTGGTTACGTTGTTGGGCATCAAGCCCTGCGTGGTAGTAATCGGCTAATATATTATGCTGATTAAGGTAGGTAGAAAGCTCAAAAGTTTGTTTTCGGGTGCTTGCATATACAATACCCGTACCCTTTACATTGTGGCATACATCTAATAATTTTTTTAATTTATTATCTTGATTTAAAACCGAATAGCTTAGGTTTTTTCGTTCAAAGCTTTTTCTGAAAATATTTTTTGTTTTAAAATTTAGTTTTGATAAGATATCATCTTGCACAATATATGTGGCCGATGCCGTTAAGGCCAATACGGGTACTTGTGGGTGTAATTCTCTGAAACTGGCAATACGCAGGTATGGTGGCCTAAAATCGTAACCCCATTGCGATATGCAGTGCGCTTCGTCTACCGCTAATAGGTTAACGTTCATGTATTTTATACGTTCGGTAACTAGCTCCGAAAACAGCCTTTCGGGCGATAGGTATAAAAACTTTATCTTACCATAAATACAATTATCTAGGGCAATATCAATTTCTCGTTTCGTCATCCCCGAGGTAATAGAAATAGCCTCTATGCCTTTGTTGTTTAGGTTTTCTACTTGGTCTTTCATTAGGGCAATAAGGGGCGAAATTACGATACAAATGCCCTCCATTACCAAAGCCGGAATTTGAAAACATAAAGATTTCCCTCCGCCAGTAGGCAGCAAAGCTAGGGTATCGTTTTTAGCTAAAACCGATTGTATAATTTCTAACTGTAATGGCCTAAAATCATCAAACCCCCAATATTTTTTTAATGCTTCGTGTGTGGTCATGTGGGGAGGTGCTAGTAGTTAATAAAGGCTTGTTTATCCTAAAACAACATCTTTGCCTGCCGTTTTATTTTCGCCTCAAAAATTAATCAAAGCTATTTATCATGCTGTTATGCAATGTTTTGGCACTCCAGTAACCGCTGGCAATTATGCGGCGGATGGTAAACAGTGGGTCGGTGGGGTCGCGTTTGGTTGATAAAATGTAGGCATCTTTAAAGCCACGTTTTTTAAGTTCGGGGATGGCTTGTGGGTTCCATAAGCCAAAGGGGTAGGCAAAATGGTCGATTTTTTTGCCTGTAATGGTTTGCAGGGTTTGGGTGGGATTTTCTATTTGTTTTTGCCAATCGTTGCCTTGGTATTTTTTTACGTTTTGGTGGTCGTAGGTGTGGCTGGCAATGGTGTTTCCGGCATCGGATAGTTCTTTAATTTGTGCTTTATCCATGTATTTAAACCTACCACGTTTACCAATGGATACCGTCATAATAAAATAAACGCCTTTGTAGCCGTATTTTTTAAGGGTGGTGGCTCCTGTGGTATATTGGTCGAGGTCGGTATCGTCGAAAGTTATCATTACAGGTTTTGTGGGTAGGGCATCTCCGTAAGCCAAATAATTGTACAATTGGTCGGGCTGTATGCTGTGGTAGCCACTATCGGCCAGCATTTTTATGTGCTGTTTAAAAGTTTCGGTGGGTGTAATATAATCTTTGGCCGATTTGGAATCGCTACTTGTCCAGTTTCTTATTTGGTGGTAGCATAAAATAGGTACTTGTTTACGGGCCAATATGGTGGTGGCATCGGCTATTTTTGGGCTATGACTTTGGGTACCGAGTTCTGTTTTTGGTTTTACCGAATCGGTTTTAAGGCTTGCACTTTTGGGATGGTTATTACTACAGTTTGACAATAAAATAAGTGCGCTTGCTGCGGTAAAAATTAATCTAAATTTCATGAGAGATATTTTTTATGTGTGCAAAGTTAAAATATTATGGTGTAAAGTTTGGGTAATTTTTTTGCCAGCAAAATTCGTGAATTCGTGGCATATAAATAAAGGCGAAGCCTTTACATCGTAATAGTAATAGCCACGAATACACGAATTTTGAGCCTATAAATTTTATGGATTGGCGGATTCAAGTAATAAATGCAACTTTTCCGTTATTAGTTAATGCATGTGAATATACTTGATTTGGGCTTAAGAAACCAAATCTTTTTCTTGGTCTGTTGTTCAATTTATCTTCAACAATTTTTATTTGTTCGTTTGT
>JAAFJW010000112.1 GCA_013298995.1 Sphingobacteriales bacterium
CAACGTATATAATTGTAATAGCACAACGTTATATAATTGTAATAGCACACGTTATATAATTGTAATAGCACAACGTTATATAATTGTAATAGCACAACGTTATATAATTGTAATAGCACAACGTTATATAATTGTAATAGCACAAAAAATAGTTTAAATATTAAAACACATAACCAAGCATGGCAACACCTACAGAAAAATTTGTGGCAGCACTTAAAAGGTTAAAAAAATTGCAAGATAAAGGCATAGGAGGTATATATTTTTCGGAAATACCACAACGCGAGTACCGAGAAATATTAGTACAAAATGGCTTTTTAAAAGAAGTATCAAAAGGGTGGTATATACCTAGTAACCCAGCTGAAAGCGAAGGAGATACAACATCTTGGTACAGTTGCTATTGGGATTTTTGTGCAAAATACTTGAATCATAAATACAAGCATTTATGGTGCTTATCGGCCGATCAATCTTTACTTGCACATGCAGGCAATTATACCGTACCAGCGCAGTTGATTGTAAAATCGCCACAAGGCAATAATACACCTACGGCTTTTCCGCATTATACCTCCATGTTTAATTTAAAAGGCGAATTGCCCGAAGCCGAACATTTACAATTGGTGAACGGGCTACGCATGTATAATTTGGCTACTGCTTTGATTTATAGTTCGGTGGGTTTGTATGTTAAAAACCCAGTTGATGTACGTACTGCACTTTCGCTTATTAAAGACGCATCCGAGTTATTACCTATTTTACTAGAAAATGGACATACCACCATTGCAGGAAGGCTTGCTGGTGCATTTAGAAACATAAAAAGAGATAAAATTGCCGACCAAATTATGGCCGCTATGAAACAAGCCGGTTACGATATACGAGAAGAAGACCCTTTTGTTGCAAAACTTGGTATCGATTTATCGCCAAGAGAACGGTCGGCAGCGGTAAACCGCATTAAATTAATTTGGCAGCAAATGCGGCAAATAGTTATCGATGATTTTGCTCCTGCACCAGGTATTGTGGAGGATAAAGAAGCCTATATAGCAAATGTAAACGAAGCTTATTTAACTGATGCTTACCACTCTTTATCTATCGAAAGATACAAAGTAAGTGCCGCATTAATTGAAAGAGTAAGTAGCGGTTTATGGGATAAAAACATCAATAGCGAAGATAGCCAGCACAAAGATGCCATGGCGGCCCGGGGCTATTACCAAGCTTTTGGCGTGGTAAAACAAAGCATTATTAAAGTTTTAAACCATACAAATGCGGGTACAACCGCTGATTTTGACCATGGCGAATGGTACAGGCAACTTTTTGACCCAAGTGTAGCTACTGGTATTTTAAAAATTTCGGACTTGGCTGGATACCGAAACAGCCAAGTGTATATTGGCGGTAGTAAACACGTACCACTTAGCGTGGATGCTATGCGTGATGCCATGCCCATATTTTTTGAATTGTTAGCAAACGAACCCGAGGCCGCTGTAAGGGCTGTACTGGGGCATTTTGTGTTTGTTTTTATACACCCTTATATGGATGGTAATGGTAGGATGGCTAGGTTTTTAATGAATGTAATGCTGGCTTCGGGTGGTTACCCTTGGACGGTAATTCCAGTAGAAAAACGTAGCGAATACATGAAAGCCTTAGAGCAAGCAAGCGTAACGTTTGATATTAGTGCTTTTTCTAAATTTATAGCCTATTTGGTAAGCGAAGCAATGAACGGTAGGCCAGTAGCGGTGTTGCCAAAGCTGTAGGGTTTTACTTTCTTCAAAAAAAATTACCAAATAATAATAATACAACATATCTTACAAAATATTAAAAAATAAAAAAGATGACAAACCAACACTTTCTTTATAATGTATTTAAACCTTCCGACTTTACAACAGACGAATTGGAAACCATTATTCCGAAATTTAAAGAGGTAAAATTTAATAAAAATGATTTCTTTTTAAACGAAGGGCAAACGGCCAACAAATATTGGTTGGTGCAAAGTGGTTTTGTGCGTTCGTATGTAATTGATACCGAAGGTAATGATATAACCACCAACTTTTATTCGGTGGGCGATATTGTGATTGATTGGTCGTCGTTTTTTTTACGAAACCCAACCCGCGAAAACATACAAGCCTTAACCGAATGTGTGTGCTGGCAATTAGATTTTGATACCTTTCAACAGCTTTTTCATAGCATTAAAAACTTTAGAGAACAAGGCCGAACTACGCTTGTAGGTAGCTATTTTGCTTTAAAAAATCATAGCATTTCTATGATAGCCGATGAAGCAAAAGACCGTTATTTAAGATTATTAAAAGAAAAACCACACCTTATTCAAAATATTTCTTTAAAACAAATAGCCACTTATTTAGGCATTACAGATACATCGCTTAGCAGGATAAGAAAAGAAATTGCCACAAAATAGTTTTCTTGCCATAAGGCAAGTTTTATTTAATGGCATGCCCTCATATTTGTATCATTAATTAAATAAAAAAATATGGAAAAGTTAAAAGAATTTATGTTGCTTTTTAGAATGGAACCAAGCAACCAGCAGCCTACACCCGAGCAGTTAAGTGAAATGCACAAGCAGTGGGGCGATTTTATTGGAAACATTGCTATGCAAGGAAAACTAGTAAGCACACACCAGCTAAGTTTTGAAGGAAAACAAATTGCTGCCAACCAAAGTATCACCGAAAGTATTTACATTGCCAACAACCAAACATTGGCAGGTAATATGGTTTTAAAAGCCATTTCGATAGATCAGGCCGTTACATTAGCTAAAAAATGTCCCATACTTTTAATGGGAGGTACTGTTGAGGTGCGACAAATTCAACCAATGTAGAAAAAAATAAAAATTTATAAATTAACTCAAAATGAAAAAGAAAATGATTTTAACAACAGTAGCAATTGCGCTTGTAGCATTTATAGGATTTGGTTTGTACAAAGCCAGCGGACTTCAAACCATCCAAATCGTAAAATCGGTAACCATAAAAGGTAATAAAACAGAAGTTTTTGATATGGTACGGTATTTAAAAAACTTCCCAAAATGGTCGCCATTTTTAGCACAAGACCCTAAACAAAAGTACGAGGTAAAAGGAACAGATGGAACCATTGGTGCACAATATCACTGGGATGGTAACGAAGGTAAAGATTTAGGCTTCCAAGAGATTGTAAAAATAGATACTTTTACTTATATAGGTATGAAATGCGATATACAAAAACCATTTGTAGCTAAACCCACTTTTGAGTACACCTTTAAAGAAACCAGCAATGGCATCGAAGTTACACAAGATTTTAAAGTACAATCGGGCTTAATAGATGCATTTTTTATGTGGCTTTTTGGAGCAAAAGCCGAGATGGAAAAAACCAATGCACATGGGTTAGATTTACTTAAAGCAGCCGTAGAAAAAATATAATGCTAGCATTTACATTCATCATCATTACGCTTTTATCGCTTCTGTTTTTTTATGTAGGAACAGGAAGCGATAAAAGATTTTTAACCATTAGTTTGCTATGGATAAGCCTAATAGCAGGATTAGCACTTTCAGGCTTTTTTGAAAACTTAAACACCACGCCACCAAGGTTTTTAGTAGTATTATTAGGCAATGTTGGGTTTGTTATTTTACTGCTTAAATTCTTAAAAAAAGCAAAAATTAATACCAAATTATTGCTGCTTGTACATACATTAAGGTTGCCTGTAGAAATAGGTTTATATCAACTATTTTTACAAAAACAAATACCCCAAGTAATGACTTTTGAAGGCTATAATTTTGATATTGCGATGGGCGTTTCGGCAATATTACTGTTTGGATATGTACATTTCTCTCAAAAAAGTATTCATAAAATGGTTTATTTGGTATGGAATTTTGTTGGGATATTATTTTTAACCACCATAGTTGTTATTGCAATCATTTCGGCACCGTTGCCCATACAACTTTTAGGTTTCGAGCAACCCAATGTGGCAGTATTAAAATTTCCTTTTATTTTATTGCCAGCATTTATTGTGCCTGTGGTGTTTTTAAGCCATATTTTGATGATAAAAAGTGTTTTGAAGAAATAAGATTTGCAAAACTTAGGTATAAATTATAACACACTTAGCAACAACAAATAAAAGCCGAATGCCAACTATTTGAATTAAAAGCAGCAATAACTCAGTAAAATTATAACCTGTTTTTGATATATAACAGACAATGATTTTTTTTTACCTAACTTCCAGTAGGGTAGTGGTTTATCTTAAATATTTCTTTATTTTTTTGCTTCCGTTAATATGGTAGCGCAAGGTAAACGCTTGTTGGTTATCTACTTCGCCATCTGCAAAATGCAAAGTAGCCACAAATTTACCTTGTACATGTAGGTAGTTTATAAATTGCCAGCCTATATCTAATCGGTTATAGGTGTTAGCGGTATAAAATTGGTCGCCATAAATAGAGTTATGTTTTTTACCTGTGTAAAAAGAGTTGGTAATGCTAAATTTTTTGTAGCCTGCATAAGCATCTATTAGCAAACCTGTTGGAGTTTCTAAATTGGTAACGCCACGGGTACGCTCCAGCGATGTAAAGCTACCTGCCGAAATATTTAACGAATCTAAAAAAGTGTTTTTAGATAAATTAACGCCCAATTTTAAAATTGCCCCGCCGTTATCTTGCAAATTATCGCCAGGTATGGCAATGGCTGGCCCAGCATTATGAAACATGTAGCCATAGTGCGAAAAGTAAAATTTTCCAAATTTTGCAATGCCCGAAAGGCCGAATAAAAACGTTTCTCTATCTAAATTGGTTTGGCGGCTAGTCCAATCTATCCACATGGTTTCTTTGCCATATTGGTTTTCAAATTTCCACAACATACCTTCTACATTGGGGCGGTAATAGTTTAAGGTGTCTTTAAATAGTGGGCGTGGGTAATCATCAATCAGGTTTTGGCGAGGGAAAGCACCAATGTAAAAATCCCACTTATTTTGGGTGTTGCGGTAGTAAACAACGGGTTCTACTTTGTTAATGCCTTTGCTACCAAACTCGTAAAGGGCATTAAAGCCCACTCTAAAACGGTTTACACTATCCAAGGCGATACCAATTTCGGGCGATAAGCGGTTGCCAAAAATGGTTTGCGAGTAACGGTTACTTGCACCATACTCGCGGTTATCGGCAAAGCCAAAATAATCTAAACTGCCTTCTAAGCGTTGTGCCTGTACCTTAAATCCGCCTAAAGCGAAAAATAAAATAATTATAATGGTTTTGTTGATTTTTAATTTCATGTAGTTTAGTTAACATTCATTTTTAACATTCCGCTGTTTCGGCTGCCAGCAAAAGGCTGGGTTTGTATGGATATAAAATATTTATAGTTTCCGGCCTCGGCGGGCGATTTTATTTTTAAAGCAATTATGGCATCACCATTGGCAGGTATTTTTATGTGGTTAAATGTGCTGTTTAAATTTTGCACACTATAAATTTCGCCATCTTTTTGCAACACATACCTTAAACTGCATGTATATTTTTGCTTATTGTTTGTAAAATCAATAGCTTGGTTATATGGGTTTTGTATTTTAAAGTTGATGGTTTTAGTTTGCTTAGGTTTCCATTTCTGGGATTGATTTTGGGCGGTAAAATTTACTTTTTGATACATGCGTACACCATCAAGCCATAAACCGTAATAAGTACCTTTTTGTATAGTTATGGTATCTTGATTTGGATTTTGGTGCGATTTTGTATCTAAAAAATAAGCTCTTCGGTTTCTAATACTATCTTCTAAAGAAAAAGTTTCGTACTGTGTTTTACGGTAACTGTACGAATCGTAATCGAAACCCTTGGTACTTTGGGTGTAATAATTGTATAATGATGGGTCTTGGAAGCCATCTAAAAATATTATAGGATAATTTTTGGCATAGCTTTTTATTTGCTGCGCCCAAGTATCGTAGCCATTAAAATCGGCTATAAACCTAATTTTTTTTAAGTTGGCATAAGGTGCCATTATCAATAACCTACATCCTACAATAAGTATAATATTTATGGTAAATAAAATTTTTATCCATTTTTTTTGCCAAAAAAAACCATTATGGCTAAGGTTTATTGTAGCCAATAACAACACAGGTATAAAGCCTATTAATGGCCAATGCGCTTGTACTTCGCCTTTAAAGGTGCTTAAAAAAAAGAAAATAAAAATGCCGTAAAACGTAAATTTTAGGCTGCGTAAAAAAATATCATCTCGGTATTTTTGCTTCGATGCGTGTAATAATAGCAGCCATCCTGTTAAAGGACCGCTCATTAAAATAAAGGTTAAAATATATTGTAAGGTAAAATTTAGTTCGTAAGGTTCGGCCGATCTATCAACCAAATGGTATTGCAAACTGGGGTAATTATTTTGGTATTGCCAGTAAATATGTGGCGCAAAAACAATCAGGGCAACCGTAATTAAAATATAAAACGATGGGCGTTTAAATAGTTTAAAATTTGAAATTAATATAAAAAACAACAATAAAATACCATGGTACTTGCTGTACAATAAGGCTGCTGCAATTAAGCCTAATGCAATGGCTATAAATAGTTTATCGTTTTGTACATATTGTTGGTAAACGTATAAAAATAATACGGCGAAGAAAAAAAGTGGCGCATCGGGTGTGGTAATAAAACCATAAATATGAAAAAGCAGTACCGAAGTAAACAAGGTTACAAACACATATACATTTGCTTTGTATTTTTTTACAATTAACCACAGCAAATAAATTGATAGCAAGTTGCTTACACAAGTAAAAAGCCTTAGGCCTAGGGTGTTATTTATAAAACTACCCGCTTTTATAAACACGGCCACCATGGGCGGATGATCAAAATATCCGAAAGCTAAAAACTGGCTATATACCCAATAATAAGCCTCATCGGGGTGTAAGCCTGTACAGCTAGCTTGTAGTATGTTAAATAAAAACCAAATGGCCAGAAAGAAAATTAAGGTTTTCTGACTTTTATTTTTTCCTAAAAAAAACATCGATATTAGTTGCATTCAAGGTTTTTAACTAGGTGGCAAAGGTATAGATATAATTTGCAAAAAAGTTCCAGAAAGAAACCAATATAATGGCCGATAATTTACAAAACCAAAAATTATATTTTAGCTTATCGTTAAAAATATAAATCAATGTATTGCTGATGATTAAACCTATAAATGCAATGATAAAAAACTTTTCGAATTGTACTATTACACTAGCCCCTACACTTTTAAATGTCCAAATACGGTTAAGGTAATAGTTACTAGCTGTAGCAAATACAAAACCTGCCGAACTGGCTACGTATTTATGTATTTTTGCTTTTTCTTTTAAGATATAGGTAATGCCAAAATCAACAAAAATACCCGAAAAACCAACGATGCTAAACTTTAAAAATTTTAGAAATAAGGGATAGGTAACAGTAGGCATGGGTTATTTTTTTATAAAGTAAACGTTTTAGGCTGTTACATTAAAACTGAATTTGGGTATAAATATCTCAAAAAAAAATTATATAAAATTATTTAGTACATAACAAAATACGTTCTATCTATTTTGAACAAAATAAGTATAAATAAAATTTGAATAAAGTATTGTTTTTCATTGTATTACAAAAAAAATCTCACTTGTTATTTTAATAAAAACAACAATTAGATAACCAAAAGTACTGAATTATGTTTAATTTACTGTTTTGAGAGTGATATTATTGCTCGTTATTGGTGTAGAAGAACTTGCTTTTGGGTAAAGTAAATCAACTAGTTAATGGCAGTTGTATAGAATTCCCCCAATAGGGCCGTATTTTCCCTATAAAATTTTTAGAACAGCAGCTTGTGCGAATTTCTACAAGAAAAATTGCAACTGTAAATCAAACAGTTAAAATCTTCTGTATAGATTATTAAACAATAAACCACTTGTCACTCTGAA
>JAAFJW010000113.1 GCA_013298995.1 Sphingobacteriales bacterium
AAATTAAGTTAAAAATTAACAAACAACTATTTGTTAATCAACACTCTAAATACATAATAAAAACTATCGAAGATAATTTTTATACAGATGTTTTAAACGATTTGGCTAAGAAAACAGGGTTTGTATCTAGAAGCAGAAAGCTTACTAGAGCAAGTTTTGTAAATACGTTGATGTTCTCCTGTTATGCTCAAGCCCATACCAGCCTGCCCGATCATTTTGAAATAAATAAATTAAAGCGGATGAATAAAGAACGGATGGAATGCCAATTACTGGGTAAATTGGTTTGGGTGTTGTTAAATTGGCAATTATTAAAAACTTGCAATAATTACCTAAGAACCGTAAAATCTGAAACAGGTATGAGTACCATTAAGTTCGGCAAAAGATGCTTAAAATTCTCGGAATCATTAAGGCAACTTATCTTAAAAACCTTATCTGTAGAGAATTGGCTATTGCGGGAGTTCTTACCTTTGATGGACAACGCTTTCTGCAAAGCTACAAAAGGTAAAATCACTATATTTGCGCAAGCGTAAATAATTTCAAATGCAAAAAAATTGGTTTCAAACTTGGTTTAATTCGCCTTATTACCACCTGCTTTACCGCTCCAGAAACAATGCCGAAGCCGAGCTTTTTATTGATAAACTATGTGCTTTTTTAAGCCCCCCATTAAACTCAAAAATTGTTGATATTGCCTGCGGAAAAGGCCGCCATGCTATTTATTTGAACAAAAAAGGCTTTGATGTTACCGGCACCGACCTTTCGTACGCCAGCATCCGTTTTGCTAAAAAATTTGAAAACCCAAAATTGCAGTTTTTTGTACAGGATATGCGTAACCTGTTTTACATTAATTATTTCGATTTCGCTTTTAACCTTTTTACCAGTTTTGGTTATTTTGATAAAGATGCCGACCATATAAACGCCCTTAAAAGTTTCAGGAAATCGTTAAAAAAAAACGGTTTATTGGTGCTCGATTATTTGAATGCCGAAAAAATAGCACAACACTTGGTACCCAAAGAGGAGAAAAAAATTGAGGATATTACGTTTTACATCGAACGAAAAATTGCCAATGGCAAAATTATAAAAAGCATAAACTTTACCGCCCAGCAAAAAAAATATGCCTTTACCGAAGAAGTTAAAGACTTTAGGCTAGCCGATTTTACGAGGCTTTTTTATGCCGCAGGTTTAGAAATTTGCCATACATTTGGCGATTATAATTTAAACCCTTTTATAGCCACACAATCCGATAGGTTGATATTTATTTGCAAAAAAACAGGATGTTAGAAAAAATTATACAGCTAGACCATCAATTATTTTACGCCATAAATACAGGTTTATCAAATGCCTTTTTTGATATATTGATGCCTGTTTTACGCAATAAACTTGTATGGATACCGCTTTACATTGCGCTGGTTTTTTTCTTTATCAAAACCTATAAATTAAATGGCGTTTTTTTAACCTTAGCGTTGATAGCTTGTATAGCTTTCGCCGATTTTTCATCAGCAACTATCATCAAAAAAACGGTTAAAAGGCTACGCCCCTGCAACGAAATTACCTACAAAAAGGATGTGAAAATGCGGGTAAGTTGCGGTACGGGTTTTAGCTTCCCATCTACCCATGCTACCGATCATTTTGCTATTGCCCTGTTTATAATCACTTTATTTTATAAAAAAAACAAATATGTTGCACCCATGTTTTTTAGTTGGGCGTTTTTAATAGCCTTTGCGCAGGTATATGTAGGTGTACATTTCCCTTTAGATGTATTGTGTGGGGCAGCTTATGGTGCGCTAATAGGCTGGGGCTTTGCCAGTTTTTTTAAGTATAAATTTCCAAAATTAATTTCAGCGTGAGTTATCTAACCTTAGTATTGCTTTTTTGTGGCGCCTTGTTTGGCGGCTTATCGGTTTTTTTGTTTAAAAACGATAACCAACAAAAACTTAAATTGATACTATCTTTTAGTGGGGCTTATTTATTTGCCATTACGGTATTGCATTTATTGCCCGATGTATATGCTGGCGGCAGTAAAACTGTGGGCCTGTTTATTTTAGGAGGCTTTATATTGCAAATAATTTTAGAGCAATTTTCGGAAGGGGTTGAACACGGGCATATACACAAGCATACGCACCACCACGAAGTTATTTTTCCTTACGGGATAATGATAAGCCTATCGTTACATGCTTTTTTAGAAGGTATGCCATTATCGGGCGGCAACCATAACGAACTCGTGTACGGTATTGCCATACATCATATACCTGCGGCATTTGCCCTAGGTAGTATTTTATTGCAAAACAATGTAAGCAAGGTTTATACGCTGGTTTTGCTGGTTGTTTTTGCATTAATGTCGCCATTGGGCTACACATTTAGTAGCCAGCTTAGTGCGGGTAATTTTGGCGATTTATCGCAGTATTACCAATCTATTATGGGTATTGTAATTGGTATATTTTTGCATATTTCTACCACAATTTTATTCGAATCAACGGTTGATCATAAATTTACTGTTAAAAAAACTATTGCTGTTACCATTGGTATAGCTATAGCTTTATTGGGTTATTTTTTGGGTCATTAACCACGTAAATCGTCCAATAGGTTATTTAGTAATTTAGCTTCCTGTTTGGTAATATTTTTGGTGATAATTTTATCCATCACTCTTTCTAATTTTATTTTTTCAATTAACTCTAGCCCCGCAGTGGTTATCAAAATATCCCTTACTCGGGTATCGTTAAAATTAACTTTACGGGTTACTAATTTTTTTTCTACCAATCTGTTTACAATACGAGAAGCATCGGACATTTTGTCCAACATACGTTCTTTAACAACATTTACGGTAGTGGGCTGTGGGTACTGCCCTCTCAATATGCGCATTACGTTATATTGCTGCATAGTAATTTTATGTTTTTTTAGCTCTTTTTGTAACAAGTTATTTATCCAGCCATAGGTGTATAATATGTTAACTACCAATTTATGGTATTGGTTATCAAAAGCTTTGTTAAAAATTTCGTCTTCTAATTTCATATACAATTAACTATTTTTAGATTTTTTGGCATTATCTATTTTGTTTTTTTTGTATTTCCAAGGGCAATGTTTACACTCATTTTTGCAACAATAACCACGTTTGAGGTGATACTTTTCGGTAAAAACGTAATTTCCCTGTTGGTTTATGTAATAATCTACATTATCAGTAAGCATTTTCTAAAATTTTAACTTCTATTTTGTTTTCGAGGTGCTGTTGTAGTTTTTGGCCATCGCCATGTATTGTCCATATTAATGTGGGTTTAACTTTATCAATAGTAAGCAAAATATCGTCCCAGTCCACATGGTCCGATATGTACAATGCGTTTGCATCGTTTACTTGTAAGTTTTTCCAGCCTGATGCAAAAATACGTGTAATATTTTTTGCATTTTGGTAACTGTTAAAAGTAAGCGGTGGCACTAGGTAAATATATTGGCTATTAGCCTGTTTTATTAATTTACGGTTATAAGGCTCATACAATCCAATATCAATACCTAGTTTTTGGTACAATATATGCAAGGGAAGTATCGTATGGTGAACCAATATTTTTTTTGCTGGGCAATAATCGGTAATCATTTTATTTATACGCTGGGCTTTACCTAAGGCATAAGCTCCCAGCATAATGTTACCCTGTATATTGTTTAATTTTTTTATTTCATTGGCGGGATTGGGGTGTTTTACTTGTGGATGGGCAAATGTGGTTTCGGTAATTAAAACATGGGCTTCTGTATATTCAATAGGGCTACAGGTAGCATCGGCTTGCAACTTATAATCGCCAGTAAATAAATATTTTATACCCTCATACTCCATCAGTACCATGGCCGAACCTAGTATATGCCCCGCCGAAAAAAAACTAATGTTTACTTCTTTTATTTTAAATGATTGCTTGTAATGATACGTTGTAAAATATTGTGCTGCATTTTTTTTGTAGCGCAGTTGCATAATTAATGCAGTAGGCGGGGTACAAAAAACTTGGGTATTGCCTGGTTTCGCATGGTCGTTATGCGCATGTGTAATAATGGCGGTGTGTACGGGCAGTTGTGGGTCTAGGTAAAAATCGCCGTAAGGGCAATATAAACCTTGTGTGTTTTTTATTATAAAATCGGTTTTTATACCCATTAGGCTAGTTTTAAAAAACGGGTATGTAATTTTAATACTTGATTTATTATAAAACTTTGCTCATCGTTTTGGATAATAAAATTAGCTAGTTTTTGTTTCTGAGGCTCGGGCATTTGCTTATCAATAATTGCCATTAATTGCGCTTCGGTTTTATTATCGCGTAATATTAAATTTTTTATCCTTAACGGGAGCGGTGCCGAAACCAAAATAGTATAATCGTTGTGGGTATAAAAATTGGTTTCGAATAGTAATGCAGCTTCTTTAAGTGTGTAAGGTGTGTTTTGCTGTGCACACCAGTTATTGTAAGCCGTAAATACGGCGGGGTGTACCAGGCTATTTAATAGTTGCAATTGCTGTGGATTGTTAAATACTATATTGGCTATATATTGGCGGTTTATACCGCCCGATGCCAAGTAGGCATTATTGCCAAAATTATTTTTTATGGCTGTAATAAGGTCCATATTGTTTACCATTAGTTCTTTGGCGGCTATATCGGCGTAAAAAACGGGTACGCCTAATAATTTAAAAACTTGTGTAACCGTGGTTTTACCGCTACCTATACCTCCAGTTATTCCTATTTTAAGCATCTATTTTTTTATAATATAGTTTAACTGATGAGGTTCTATTTGTACAATATGGGTGTAAGTAGCTTTATTATTAACTTTTACCGATAGTTTTTCGGCGTGGTAATGGGTCCATAAATCTAAATCAACTTTGGCTTCAAAATCGTCGGCAGTTGTGGTATAATAGCGAGATAAGGGTACCATCACTTTTATATTAACCTTGTTAGGAAACAACTTAACGTTGTAGTAATTGGGGTTATTGGTAACAGTAATGGGTACATCCAGTAGTTTTTCGGTAAATTCTTCTACAGGTATTTTAACAGCAACAACGCTGGGATATACGTTAATATTATTTTTGGTTGATTTAAGTAAACGAATGGTTTGATTAACACTAGCACTGGTTTTTTTGCTTTTAAGTATTTGGGTAGGCCAATAACTTAGTTTGTTAATTTCGGTTTCGGGGCCTATTACGGTAACCATTTTGGGGTTTAATTCGATGGCGCCACTTTGGTTAAATTGCTTTTTATAAGTTAGTTGATTTATAAATTTTACAGGTATTTTTTTTACTTTACGTTTGGTAAAATCAAAAAACAGGGTATCGGGCTGTATCGAAATAATTTTTTGATTGCGGTAAATATTGGCTTTTAATAAGGGTAAATTTTGCGAAAACACAATGTAATTTTTATCGCCCAATAGGTTTAAATCAACATCAAGCGTTTTTTTTCGCTTGCCCCAGCCCGAAAACAAAGCTTCCCAGCCATTGGTTTCAACTTGTACCCATACCGTATCGGATTGTAATGGATAAAATGCTTTATTAAGCGGCAGGTTTTTAAATACCACTACCCTATTATACAGCTTAAAGGTTTTGTTAAAAAGTGCAAAAAATAACCACGCAAATATGGCACACAAAAGGCATACGATAAAGATGCTTACTTTTCGTTTCTCTAAATTGGATAATTTAACAATCGCCATATAAGCAAATATAAAAATCAAATCAATAAAAAAGCCGTTAAGATTTTTTATCCCAACGGCTTTTGTTATTTGTACCTAAGCCTGTTTTTACGATACCGCTTTTGACGACTCTAAAGAAACCGCCGATTTATCGAAACGGATTTTACCTCCGCCTTCGGTTTCTAGTAAAATAGTGGTATCGTTTAATTCCACAATTTTACCATGTATGCCTGCCGTGGTAATTACTTTATCGCCTTTTTTTAAGGCTGCAATAAACTTTTTTAGTTCTTTAGCCTTGGTCATTTGCGGGCGAATCATAAAAAAGTAAAATACCACAACAATTAATATCATGGGTAAAAATTGACTAATGCTTGCTATGTTCATAAATTTATTAATGTAAAGTATTGCTATTTAATTATATATTGATTGTTTTATTTTTCCATTACCTCGCCTATCAAGTGCACTTTTGTAATGTTGGGCAAGGTATTGGCGGTAATGGTTATCACTTTATCTTGTAAGCCTTTTTTACCAGCACTGTTAAATACGATATCAATTTGCGCACTTTGGCTAGGCTTTATAGGTGTTTTAGGCCAATTGGGTACGGTGCAACCGCATGATGCTGTGGCGTTGCTAATAATAAGCGGTATTTTGCCTGTATTTTTAAACGTAAAAGAGTGGCTTACTTTATCGCCTACGGTAATTTTACCAAAATCATAAATATCTTTTTCGAATTTTATTGTTGTAGCTGCTTTGCTATTGGAAGCTTGTTTTACTGGCTTACTGTTGCAAGATGCTATAGCTGCCAATATAAAAATGCTTAAAATAATTTTTTTCATGTGTTTGTTTAATTTAATCCTCTACCAAATTTTCGTATTTTGTTTTCGGCGGTCAAATCTGCCAAAATTTTATCTAAAATCCCATTAATAAAAGCATTACTTTTTGGGGTGCTGTATTCTTTGGCTATATCTAAATATTCGTTCATCGAAACTTTTATAGGTATGCTGGCAAAAAACATAAATTCGGATAAAGCCATTTTCATAATAATAATATCGCTAAGGGCAATACGCTCGGCATCCCAGTTTTTGGTTTTATTGGCTATTAGTGCCTGAAAAACGGCATCGTTACCTACCGTTTTGTACAGCAAATCGTTTATAAAGGCTTGGTCTTCGGCCCAGTCGGCACTTATTTGCGCTAAAGCATATTTGCCACCTTCGCTAAAGTTTTTTAATGTTTTGGCAAACATGGCTTTTAAAACCTCCAAATCTATAGTCCAGCTTATAAAATCATCTTCAAAGGCTTGTATTGCCAAAGGCGATTTTAGGATAATTTTTTTAAAAATAAATTTAACAATATCTTTATCAGTAGCAAGTGTATGTGTACTGATGGATAGATATTTGTTATAATCGTCGGCTATTTTTAAGGATGCAAATAAGGATTTAACCAGCTCCACATCGGCACTCCATTGGGGTTTATGTTTTTTAACTGCTTGTAGATAAGCCTCGTTTTTTAGCAACGCATCTACAAATAGGTTATTTAATATTTTAAGGTTAGGATTTAAGTCGGCATCACTTGGTATATATTTATTTAAGCCATCGGTAGCGTCAGTATCGGCGTAGTTTATTACCGCCACAATCAAATCTAACAGGCCAATATACATGGCAAAAACTTGTTCAACAGCAGTGTTTAAGGTTTTTTGATGTTTACTTACATCTTTGTTTTCGGCTAGTTGATAGGCGTATAGTGATTGAAAAACTTTTACCCTTAGCTGTCTTCTATTCAACATAATTTTATAAGAACGATATAATATTTGAGACCGCAAACATAAAAATTTATGTTGATGCTTTAAGCGATTTATGTTTTTTTAATTTTATGATTAAATGCAAGGCAAAAAAACTATTTTTGCCACCCATTGATGAATTTGGAGAGATGTCAGAGTGGTCGAATGAGCCAGCTTGGAAAGCTGGTGTACTGGCAACGGTACCGAGGGTTCGAATCCCTCTTTCTCCGCTTAAATGAAAATTTTTACTAAATTATCGGTGTAAATACGTTATAATTTTTAC
>JAAFJW010000114.1 GCA_013298995.1 Sphingobacteriales bacterium
TATCTTGTTCGTTATAGTAGTTAAAACCAATTTTTAGTTTTTTGCTTTCAAAATTTTGGTTTGCAAAAACCAAACTTCGGGCAAATACCTTATCCGAGTACTCAAATTCTACGTTAATGCGTAGGTTTTGGGTAATTAAGCGTTTGGTAGTAAAGGTAAGTTCGGCGGTGTTATAATCAATTACATAATCGTTATCTTGCCCACGTAGTACCAGTTCGCCATCAATAAACACCCGCTCGGTACCCGATAATATTACAATAAATTGTTCGCCATTATTGCCCAATAACCTGTAAGGGCCTTGGTTACCCTCAATAGCGGTAATTTGGTTGCGGGCACTTCGGCCTTTGGCAATGGCACCAGCTACTTGGCTGCTGTAAGTATTTTGCTTTTTATCTTTAAATACGTTAGCTAGATAAGCTCCTTGGGTACGTTTAAAGTAGTTCATAAAATAGCTATCGGGCTTGCGCAGTTCGTAATCGCCAGCGATGAGGGTGGCTTGTTTTCGTTTTAATTGAATAAAAACACGGTCGAAATCGTTTAGTTGCTGTGTATTTCCATCGGGCTGTATAGGTAAGTTATCATCCGAAATGGCGGCCAATATTTCTATTTCTTTACTGATTTTGCCCGAAAGCTGTAATACCATATTGGAGTTTAAGGTAAGATTTTGGTTGTTGCCAAAACCCACACTGCGTGATATGCTACCCGTTTTATCAAATCCCGAAAGGCTAAAAACGGTGTTTTCGTTATTGCTAACTCGGTAAACCAAGCCTTTATTGCCACTAATAGTTGTGGGTGTTATTAAGTTTAGGTTTTTATTGGCGTATTTTTTAGTAAATAAAAACGGGAAAACACGGTAGCTTATCTGTACCGAATCGGCAGGTGGTTTTACTAGCCAAGTAATGTACGAAGACGCTAAGTTAATTTTATAACTCGCTGTATCAATGGTGGTATTGTTGATTGATAGCCGTATCGAATTAGGCAAAATACTTAGCGTATCTACTTGTATGGTATCGGTTATGGCTATTTTTTTTACAAAAAAATCGGTTTTAAATTGCGCTTGCACTTGTTGCATAAGCAGCAAGTATATAACAATTGATAAAGCCTTTTTAATCATCGTTTTAAATAACGCAAATTATTCGAAATATTTATGCCTTATCGTATTTATTGTTTGGTAAAGGGGGGGGTAAGTATTTTATTTTGGAGAACACAATTTTTGTTATGTGAGTTAATTTATCATAAATATACGTTGTAGATGAAACTGGTTTTGGTTAATGAACTATGGTTGTAATGTTTTTAAAGTTTTTGTATTTCTTCTTTTGAAAGCCCTGTAGATTTTGAAATTATTTCAACATCTACTCCATTATCTTTTAAGGCTTTAGCAACTTCTAAATTTCTAAAAGTTTTCCCATCATCAAAGGCTGTATCAACAGTGTTTTTATAATCTCTGTAAATTTTTAAATTCATTTCATAATTGTAAAGTTCTTCTTGCCCAAACTTTGCTAATTCAGCTTTTTCAAAAGCTTGGGTAAATACTTCGTCCTTAAAAATTGCAGGGATGGTCTGAAAATCTTCCAAATGCTTGATGAAATATAGCCATTTATCTAAACGAGTTTTCAAGTCGGCTTCGGTATGCTTAAAATTGGGCATTTCAAGATAGATATAAGTTAACCTGTCGTAAAAAGTTTTTCCGTTTTGGTTTTTCAATTTTATGGTATGAACTACCTCACTTTTTTCGGGTTCGCTATCATAGTCGTCAAATGTAAAATCTAAAATTCCAACACAATAAACTGCTTTTAAGTTGTAGTTCCATTCGCCTTTTTCAGCCTGTTCTCTAATTGGAAAAGTCGAATAATAAATGGTTCTTTCTTTAAAGTAGTTCTGTTTGGCTTTTTGAAGTTCTACAATAAACTTTTCGCCATATTCGTTTTCACAATAAATGTCGTAAATAGCTTTTCGGTCGGTATCTGTTTGCCCTAATTGTTCGGTATTTTTAAAATTGAGGTCAATAATTTTATTAGCTTGAGGCAAAAGGGCGTTCAAAAAATCAATAAGCAAAGGCTTACTGGCTTCTTCCCCAAAAATTTTCTTAAATCCGAAGTCGGTAAATGGATTTATGTATTTTGCCTGCATCTGTTTTGTCTAAAATTATTAGCCAAAATTAAACATTTTTTTCGATGTTGGTTGGTTTATGTAAAGTTTTGTACGTGTGCTAATTGTATTATATCAGCATTTATTAACTCTCCAAAATTTCAACAGTTTGTTGTGTACCCTAAGTATGCATCACCAATGTTTGTACCCTATCGGGGCCTACCGATAAATACTTAATTGGTACACCCAACTCCGCTTCTAAATAATCAATATAGGCTTGCAATTTTTCGGGTACTTGGTTGGGTTGTCTGATGCCTGTAAGGTCTTCATGCCAGCCTGCAATTTCTTTGTAAATAGGTTCGGGTTTTATCGAGCTAATATCGTAAGGCATATAATCTATTACCTCGCCATTGTAATTATAATGGGTACAAGCATAAATTTTTTCGAAACCGCTAAGTACATCGGCCTTTGTCATTACCAATTGGGTAACACCGTTTAGCATAATGGCATATTTTAAAGCCGGCAAATCTATCCAACCGCAGCGACGTGGGCGGCCTGTGGTAGCACCAAACTCGTGGCCTATTTTGCGTAATTCTTCGCCAGTTTCGTTTTCTAGCTCCGTAGGAAAAGGGCCACTGCCTACACGTGTGCAGTAGGCTTTAAAAATACCAATAACTTCGCCAATTTTATTGGGTGCAATACCCAGCCCTGTACAAGCACCTGCGGTAGTGGTGTTTGATGAGGTTACAAACGGGTACGAGCCAAAATCAATATCCAACATGGTACCTTGTGCACCTTCGGCCAATACCGATTTCCCGTTTTCTAAATATTGGTTTACCGTATGTTCGCTATCAACAAATGGAAACTGTTTTAACAATTCTAAGGCTTCAAAAAATGCGGCTTCACGCTCGCTAAAATCTTCTATATCGCCATAATTGGCAAGTATAGCTTTGTGTTTATCAACTAGTTTGTTATATTTTTCTTTAAAATCAGGTAAATGTATATCGCCCACACGTAATCCATTACGCCCCGTTTTATCCATATACGTTGGGCCTATGCCTTTAAGGGTAGAGCCTATTTTGCTATCACCCATTTTTTTCTCCGACGAAGCATCCAGCAACTGGTGGGTAGGCAATATTAAATGTGCTTTGCGGGCTATCATCAGGTTGTTTTTAGCCAATAAATCAATGCCCGCCAATTTTAATTTATCAATTTCTTTTTTTAAAATAATAGGGTCAATTACTACGCCGTTACCAATAAGGTTCATGGTATTATCTTCAAAAATACCTGATGGTATGGTATTTAACACAAATTTTTTACCATCGAACTCCAAGGTATGCCCAGCATTAGGGCCGCCCTGAAAGCGGGCAATTAAATCGTATTTAGGAGCTAGCACATCAACAATTTTTCCTTTTCCTTCATCGCCCCATTGGAGGCCTAATAGTACATCAACAGTCATTATTTTATCTAATTTTTTGTTTCAAAGTGCTAAACTAATATTATCGTTTATTTAAAACGCTATTTATTTTAATTTTCGATTATTTATGTAATTAAACTAAAGTTTTGGAGCTAATAAATAGTTTAATCTAAACTTAATACCATTTTTTACAACTATATATTTATAAAATAGATACATTGCGTAAAGCCCACAATTTTATAAAAATATGTTGGAAAACCAAGGCCAGCATTTCATAAGCTAGGGCTAGCCCCGCCATCCGCTCATACGCCCACAGGCCTTAGGCGCAAGGCCGGTATCCGCTACTGTCGGGTTTAGGTACGCAGGCTGGTGCTTTTTAATGCGGGTTTGCCTTGCAGCGTTTTTTTCTACATCCAGCTTTGTGTGCGTTGCGCTTTCGCTTGGCGTACTTTGCCGCTAATTTTTACAGCCAAGCTGACTAATGTTATCGCAAAAAGCCAAGAAAAAAAATAACTAAATTTTGGCTTCGATAATCGGATTTTTACATATCGTGTTTTAAGAGATAATGTATTGATTAAACCGCTCCAAAGCCTGCATTTTTAAATCATCTAAATGATAATCAATTTTATGGTACAAATAATCGGATACATCAAAACCAGGGATTTTTTTAATGTGTTTTATTACCTCGGCTCGGTTATCTAAACCTAATTTAAAAGCCGTGTTTAGTTTTTTTATAAAGCTACTATCCAATTTTTTATTGCTTACCCAAAGGGCAAATACAAAAGGTAAACCTGTAAAAATTTTCCATTCGGCGGCCAAATCATAGGTATATGCAAAATGACCTTGCTGGCCAAAAGTACGGTCGCCTATTTGTACAAAAGCGGTTTTGGCTTGCGCCGATTGTGCGTAATCGCCAGCGTTTAAAACCAATTGTGGGTTAATTTTCCAATAATACTTCATTAATACCAAAGCCAATTGGTTAGATGTTTTAGACTCGGCATCAAGCTGTAAATGTGTAACATCCCCGATAGGGCAATTGCTAAAAATAAACACCGAATTTACGGCACCATGGGCACCAATACAATAATCCGAAATGATGTGCGCCTGTGGCAAAGCCACCATTGCCGCTACAGGAATTAAACCTACATCTACTTCGTTATCAATTAGTTTTTGGGCACATACAGCGGGCACATCTACACTTACATTTATTTCGGTTTTAATATCCGAATGTGTTAAACCATAAATAAAAGGAAGGGTATTGGTATAGCTAACCGCCGAAATCTTAATCATATAAAACTGTTATATAACACAATGTGTTTTATTTTTTTATTACACAATATATAACAGTAATTTTAAAATCTGATAATTAAAGTAAAATAAAATAAAAAAATTGATAACCCACCACATACCCGAAGCTATTAAAGTGCTAAACAACAATGGTATAGTTGCTATACCTACCGAAACTGTTTATGGCTTAGCTGGCAATATTTATAGCGAAAAAGCCATAAAAAGCATTTTTGAAATTAAGCAAAGGCCGTTTTTTAACCCTTTAATTGTACATATTTCGTCTTTACAAAAATTGGCTGATGTAGCCATTAATGTACCCGAGATGGCCTATACATTGGCCTCGGTTTTTTGGCCTGGACCACTTACTTTGGTATTGGATAAACACCCAAACGTTCCCTTACTGGTAACTGGAGGCAAAAATACGGTTGCCGTTCGAGTGCCCAATCACCCCATCAGCCTAGCATTGCTAAACCAGCTAGATTTTCCGCTGGCTGCACCTAGTGCCAACCTTTTTGGGCAATTAAGCCCCACCTGTGCCGCACATGTTTTGGCTGGTTTTAAAACAAATACGCCACTAATTTTAGATGGAGGTGTATGCCAAAGCGGGGTAGAATCTACCATTATAGGTTTCGAAAACAAGCAGCCAATTATTTACCGCTTAGGCGCTATTGCGCTAGAAGATATTGAAAACGTGGTAGGCAAAATTAACCTAGCAACACATAATAACACCGAACCTAATGCCCCTGGTATGCTTAGCAAACATTATGCACCACGCACTAAACTAATAGTTACCGATAGCATAACCGATGCAATTTACAACCATAATCACCTAAAAATAGGCTTGTTACTGTTTAGCAACAAAATAGTTTATGATTTACCTTATCAAGAAATATTATCAACCAGTGGTAATTTGGTCGAAGCTGCCAGCAATCTTTATGCGGCCTTGCACCGTTTAGATAATTTAGGTTTGGATATAATTATTGCCGAAAAATTACCCAACTCTGGCCTTGGCAATACCATCAACGATAGGTTAGAAAGAGGCACAAAACAGTAATTTTTACGAATATTTTATTTGCCAGCTTAAAAATTATTCTACTCGTTTTAACCCTTCTTTGGCTTTACTTTCGATGCTGTTTTGGTATTCGTGGTGTTTCATATCAATGGCTTGGTTATAAAATAACCTGGCTTTAATTTTATCATTTTTGTTTTCATATACCAAACCCATATACAAGGCGGCATTGGCAGCATAATAATAGGTGGTGTTTTTGCCTATGTTGATGGCTTTTTGGTAGTATATTAATGCTTCATTATCCCTATCGCTTTCGTCGTAAATACGGCCTATACGGTAATAAAACTCAATTTTATCACGGGCTAGTGTAAAGCTATCTATATTTTTATCTTTCAGCTGCAATAATGCTTTGTTATAATATCCACCATCAAATAATAAGCGGGCTTTTAATAAATCGATATTTGGGCTGGCATCATTGGCTTCGCGTAAGGCCTGTTTATCTTTTTCGATAAGTATATTGCCTTGGCTACGCACCAATTTTATATACGCTTGATAGTTTGCCATTTCGCCTTTTAGTAGATAATAATAAGCCAGCTTTAGGTAAGCATCTTTAATAAAATTTAGGCCACGGTATTCTTTAATATATTTTAGCAAATAAGGGTTGGCATCGGTATCTAGCTTATTTAGTTTGGCGTTACCTATCATATAATCAATGGCTGCAAAATGATTATATTGATTGCCTTGTGGCCTGTTTAACAAATAATTGAGGGCTTCGTCGTTTTTAAAATTTTTGGCCGACACGTAACCCTGTAAATAGCTTTTAAGTAAACTAGCATTGTTTAAAGCGGCTAGGTAATTCATTATTTTGGGATGATTGTTTTTGTTTTTTACCGCTTCGGTTTCGGCAAAAGCGTAAAAAAATATCACCTCGTCGCGGTAAAATGCGTAGCTTGATTTGGGTAAAATAGCTATAAGCTGTTCCAAATCTTTTACACCACTTTGTACATTCCCATATAAACCTACTGTTTTTAAAATACTTTTTAAATTAGATGGCACAGCACCTAATACGATGTTAATTAATGCAATACTTTTTTTATTGGGTAAAAAATTGGGGTATTTTTGGACGTTTTTATTTAGCAAACCATCGGCTCGGTTAATATCTAAAGCTGCCGAAAAATAATCCTGAAACTTACCTTTTAGTAATGCCCACTGGATATTTATTTCGGCCTGTGCAAATAAATAATAAGGCGAGTTTTCGCTTTGTTCGGCTAATATATTTAACCTAATGCTGCGGTTTCCTTTTAGGCGTTCGTAATCGGTTTTGCTTTCGGAGGTAAGTATGGTAAAATAATCAACATAATTATCAAGCAATATAGAGATGCCGTTATCGGGATTTTGTTGTTTTTCTTTATTAATTAATTGCTTGGCTTCGTTTAGCTTTAATTGTAAAATGGCTTGATAAGCTTTTATACAATTGGCATTAAAATCAAAATGGGCTTGTGCTTGTATGTTAAAGCCTCCTACAAGCAATAGCAAAAGTGGAATTATTTTTTTGAGCATAGGGTTTTTCCTCGACAGCTATTAAGCGCAAATAAACAATAATTATTGCATTTTTATTTAAAACAAAAAGCATTCTGAAAGGTTCAGAATGCTTTAAGATATAGGTTTTTAAGGTTTTATACCAATTCGGGGTTTTCTACTTGTGCTATGGTTTCATCAACCAATATACGGCCACAATGCTCGCATACAATTATTTTTTTGCGTTGGCGAATATCCGACTGCCTTTGTGGTGGTATTTGGTTAAAACAGCCCGA
>JAAFJW010000115.1 GCA_013298995.1 Sphingobacteriales bacterium
AAAAGGCATTGTGTTTCAATACGGTAGTACCGAAAGAGTGAGCAATGCTACTATTTACAACCAAACAAAGCATTTAAACAGCATTACAGACGATTTTGGTACGTTTTCGATACAGGCAGCCTTGGGCGATACGCTATTAATTAGCAAAAGTAATTACCAAGAAACCATTAAAACAGTATTAAAAAAACAAAACATTATACTTTATTTAAAACTTGCCCTACAATTGGACGAGGTGGTGGTAAAAGCTAAATCGGTAAAGCAAGAACAATTAGAAATACTAGATGGATACCGAGCCAAAGGGGTTTACAACAATGGCAAAACACCTTTTTTGATGTATATATTTAGCCCGCTTACAGCATTAAATAACCTGCTGGGTAATGATGCCAAAAATGCCCGTAATTTTTCAAAATACATAGCCCGCGAAAACGCCGAAACGGTGGTAGATAGGCGTTTTAACATTACCTTAATTAAAAATAATACATCAATTAAAGAAACCGATATGGCCGAATTTATGTACCTATACAGGCCTAAATACGAAGTAGTAAAATACTGGAATGATTACGATGCCATAAACTACATCAAAAAATCGTTCAAAAAATACCCAAAAGCTAAATAACAAGCTGTGTACATGCTTTTTCGGCGGCTAGTTTTTCGGCATTTTTTTTGTTAAAATCAAGGGCTTGTGTAATAATTTGGCCATCAACCAATACTTGTACGGTAAATAATTTATCATGCTCGCCTTCGGCATTGGTAATAAGTTCAAATGCTATTTCTTTGCCATGTTGCTGGCACCATTCTATCAATTTGCTTTTAAAATTGGTTTCGGTTTGCTCAAGCATTAGTATATCAATATGGGGTTTAACTATGCGTTGATCCAAAAAGTTTTTTGTAAAATTATAGCCTTTATCCAAATAAACGGCACCTATCAACGATTCGAAAGCATCGCCCAGTAACGAACTGTGCTTGGCCGTAATATTTATGGTACGGTTATCAAATTCGATTAATTTATCGAAACCTAATTTTTTGGCCAGTTGGTTAAGGCTTACACGGCTCACTATTTTTGAGCGCATTTCGGTTAAAAAGCCTTCCTCTTTATAAGGGTACATTTTAAACAAAATTTCGGCTATTACGGCTCCTAAAATAGCATCGCCCAAAAACTCTAAACGCTCGTTGCTACTTTTTGTACCTTTTTTTATGGTAACCGATTTTGATTTATGCCTAAAAGCCAAGCGATATAAGGCCAAATTACCTGGTACAAAGCCCAAAATATTTTTTAGGGCTTTAATATATTTGCGCTCGGGCGATAAATGGAGCTTGTATATTTTCGAAAAAGGCATTCGCTGCGATTATGTATTTTAAAGAGACAACAAAAAACCTTTTACGAAGCTAATATTGTTCAACTTACTCTTCGTACTTTTTAAAAATTACCGAAGCATTGTGCCCACCAAAACCAAAAGTGTTGCTTAACGCAGCATTGATATTTCTTTTTTGTGCTTTGTTAAAGGTAAAATTTAGTTTAGGGTCAAAAGATGGATCATCGGTAAAGTGATTAATGGTAGGAGGTACAATGCCATTTTTAATGGCTAAAATACATGCTATAGATTCTATTGCCCCAGCAGCACCTAATAAATGCCCCGTCATTGATTTTGTTGAACTTATATTTAAACGGTAAGCATCTTCACCAAACAAATCAACTATTGCTTTGGTTTCGCTAATATCACCTAATGGTGTAGAAGTACCATGTACGTTAATATAATCAATATCGGCAGGGGTTAAACCAGCTTCGTCAAGAGCCGATTGCATTACCAGTTTTGCGCCTAGCCCTTCGGGGTGTGGTGCAGTAATATGGTTGGCATCGGCACTCATGCCACCAGCTACAATTTCGGCATAAATTTTTGCTCCACGGGCTTTTGCGTGTTCTAGGCTTTCTAAAATAAGTGCGCCAGCACCTTCGCCAGCAACAAAACCATCTCGGTGTAAATCAAAAGGGCGTGATGCCGTTTGTGGGTCATCATTACGGGTTGATAAGGCATGCATGGCGTTAAATCCGCCAATTCCAGCCTCGTTTAATATCGCTTCGGAACCACCCGATACAATCATATCTGCCCTGCCCATGCGTATGTAAGTAAAGGCATCTATCAAAGCATTGGTGGATGATGCACAGGCGGATACGCAAGAGAAATTGGGCCCCCGCAATCCGTACCGCATTGATATATGGCCTGGGGCTATATCAATAATCATTTTGGGTATAAAGAAAGGGTTAAATCTTGGCGTACCATCTCCGGCAGCAAAATTCATTACCTCATCTAAAAATGTTTTTAAACCGCCTATACCTGCTCCCCAAATAACGCCAATACGGTTGGTATTTAGGTTTTTGAAATCTAAACCAGCATCTTTAACGGCTTCATCTGTTGCTACTAAAGCGTATTGTACAAATGGGTCGAGCTTGCGGGCTTCTTTTTTATCTAAAAAATCTTCGGGTACAAAGTTTTTAACTTCGCAGGCAAATTTGGTTTTAAATTTTTCGCAATTAAAACGTGTAATAGGAGCGGCACCGCTTACCCCATTTAATAAACTGTTCCAGTACTCTTCGACAGTATTACCAATAGGAGTAAGCGCACCTAAACCTGTTACAACAACTCTTTTAAGCTCCATTTAGTTTGATAATGTAACTTACTTAACGTTTTTTTCTAAATAAGAGATAGCTTGGCCAACAGTACTGATGGTTTCGGCTTGGTCATCCGGGATGGCCACGTTAAACTCTTTCTCGAACTCCATGATAAGTTCAACTGTGTCTAAGGAGTCGGCACCAAGATCGTTCGTGAACGAAGCTTCTGGTGTTACTTCACTTTCGTCAACACCTAATTTTTCAACGATAATTGCTTTTACTCTCGAAGCGATATCAGACATAATACTCTATATTTTAAGGTTAATTAATTATTTGCAAATAAAAATAAATTCTATCAAATATCAAACCTTTTTGTTTTACTATAATTGTAAACAGTTTTCGACTTAATTTTTGTGGAATTATAATCTTCTAAAGTAACCTATATATTTTGAATAAAAAATTTTTAAAAATTGAACTTGACTTAGATTTTTGTTTAATAGCCATTATATCGCCTTTAAAAGACTATCGCCTGTGTTTTTTAATTAATAAATTTTTAAACACAAACTACGAAAGAACACCGATGGACTACTGTATTAGCTACCCGAACGCTAAGGCCAAGTATTTTTCGCAGTTTTATTATAAAAACACCAGCGATAATGATTGCTATATTATATCCAACAAAGGAGCCGAAGGATATTTAATACCCGAGATGAAAGAAACAGATTATTTTATATTGTTGCGCAATTTTTGCGATAAAGAGGAGCTGCAATTTATTTTAACCCATTTAAAGCAGATAAAAGAGATACAAATTGCACTAGAAATTAATCCATCTAATTTAAAATCAAAAGAAAATTTAATTTTTTAAAACCTTTTATCCAAAGGCATTTTAAAAAAGCTATTTTTGCAATGTATTTAACCGAAATTATTAAAATATTATAACGATTATGGCGTAACCAAAGCAGCAAAAAACCTTATTCGTACAAAAAAACAAACATGAAAACAACTCACAAAAGAACCAAAATAGTTGCAACCCTAGGGCCAGCATCGTCTAACAAAGAAGTATTATTGTCATTAATTAAGGCTGGTGTAGATGTATGCAGGCTAAATTTTTCTCATGGTAGCCAAGATGTTCACCAAGGCGTTATCAATACCATAAAAGAAATTAACAAAGAATATAATACCAATGTAGGCATATTGGCCGATTTGCAAGGGCCTAAAATACGGATAGGATTGGTTAAAGAAGGTGGCATTGTGTTAAAAAATGGTTCGCATATTAAAATCACTACCAAAGAGTGCATAGGCGATGACGACCAAATTTATATTACTTATGATACTTTTCCACAGGATGTACACCCTGGCGAAATTATTTTATTGGATGATGGTAAATTGCAAATGCAAGTATTAGAAACCAATAGAGCCGATACCGTAATATGCGAAGTAGTACATGGCGGTATTTTAACTAGCCGAAAAGGTGTAAACTTACCCAATACAAAAGTTTCTATCCCATCGCTTACCGAAGAAGATTTATCGAACTTACACTTGGCTTTAGATAATGATGTAGAGTGGATTGGCTTATCGTTTGTACGTACTGCCGAAGATATTACCGAGCTAAAACAAATAATTGCTAGCCGTGGAAAATCGGCAAGGGTAATTGCCAAAATCGAAAAACCCGAAGCAATCGATAATATTGATGCCATTATTGAAGCCACAGATGGGGTAATGGTGGCCCGTGGCGATTTGGGTGTTGAAATGCCTTTAGAAGAGGTGCCTGTATTACAAAAAATGATTGCCGCCAAATGTAATGCCGCAGCAAAGCCTGTAATTGTGGCTACACAAATGCTCGAAAGTATGATAACTACGCCTAGGCCTACACGGGCCGAGGTAAACGATGTGGCCAACTCGGTTTTAGATGGTGCCGATGCCGTAATGCTAAGTGGCGAAACTTCGGTAGGCGATTTTCCTTTGATAGTTATCGAAACGATGGATAAAATTATTCGTCATGTAGAAGATAACGCTTTTGAATATTACAAAACTAAAGATTTAGATATTTCATCGCCTACCTACTTGGCCGATGCTGTATGCAGTTCGGCAGTGTATTTAGCCGAAAAAACCAATGCAAAAGGTATTGTAGCGATGACAACCTCGGGTTATACCGCATTTCAAATAAGCAGTTACCGACCTAAGGCTGGAACTTTTATTTTTACTACCAGTAAAAATTTACTAAACACACTAAGCTTATTATGGGGTGTAAAAGGATTTTATTTTGATAAATATGATAGCACCGATGATACCATTAGCGAAGTAAATAGAATATTAAAAGATTCGGGGATGATAGAATTTGGAGATATTGTTATCAATACAGCTTCTATTCCTATCCAAAAAAGAGGTACAACCAATATGATTAAAGTGAGTGTGGTTGAATAAAATGTAGCCTTATAAGCATAAAAAAAATCGACTCGTGGTAGTCGATTTTTTTTTGCTTGTGTTTTTTGAAATTGTTGGGGATGGAGGTGGTGGGTTTAGGTAATGGTTCAAGCAATATTAACAGACACTAAGGTCACAAATTGTAGGCTAAGACTTTCGCAAAAATACTAACCTACTTTATTAACAATTTAATTACCTTTAAACTCATAATTCGGCACAAAATAAATGAGCAAAATAATATCAAACGAGGCTATAAAAAGAAGAGGGTATTGGGTTGAAGAAATCAGAAAATTAAGCGGGAACTTTGGCAATGACATCGAAAAACTTGAAAAAAAATTAGGAGCTGAAATTAAGAAAAACGGAATTTCTTCGCTTATTGACCATTTACGACTTTGTGGAAACATTCCCGAAAGTTACGGACACGACTCAAGTGAAGAAAAGCTATACTCAAAATATACTGACTGTTTACTTTCATTAGCCTACACAGCATTAGGACTTAAAAGTTTGGTATTAAAAGAAAGAGCAGACGCAGCAGACGTTGAAGCACTTGCAAAAGATTATAGTTTTGTAGCTGATGCAAAAGCATTTAGATTAAGCCGAACAGCTAAAAATCAAAAAGATTTTAAAGTTCAAGCAATGGACGGTTGGAAACGAGGAAAACCCTATGCAATGGTTGTTTGCCCTATCTATCAACTTCCAACTTCCTCAAGCCAAATTTACCAACAGGCTATCGACAAAAACGTATGTATTTTTACATATTCTCATTTGGCATTACTTCTTTCATATTCAGAGGTTAATGGACAAGCAAAAGCACAACAACTTTTAAAGAAAGTATTTGAGGCTGTACAAGCCCTTAATCCTTCAAAAAATGCGACTGATTATTGGTTAAAAATCAACAAAGTAATTCTTTCGTTTTCAAAGAAAATACAGCCACTTTGGGCTATTGAAAAAGGTGTAGCAACTGAAAGTATTGCCGTTGCAAAAGAAGAAGCATTAACTTTTTTAGCACAAGAAAGAGAAAAAATTATGCGAATGAGCCACATAGAGGCATTGAAAGAACTTATAAAGGTTCACAAAATTGAAAGCAGAATTAAAACAATTAATTCTATTTCTGACAACGGACTTTTCACACTAAAATAATGAAAATGAGTTTAGATAAATATATTAACCAAATAATTGAGGGCAACTGTGTTGAGGTAATGAAAAATTTTGATGATGAAGTTATTGATTTAACAGTTACTTCACCTCCTTATGATAATTTGAGAAATTACAAAGGCTTTGATTTTCCATTTCAAGCCATAGCCAAAGAATTATATAGAGTTACCAAACAAGGCGGTGTTGTTGTTTGGGTTGTAAACGATGCAACAATAGAAGGGAATGAAACAGGTACAAGTTTTAAACAAGCTCTTTATTTCCAGGAAATTGGCTTTAATCTTCACGATACAATGATCTTTCGTAAAACAAACCCAATCCCTCAAATTTATCGTAAACGCTACAATAATGAATTTGAATTTATGTTTGTTTTGAGTAAAGGAACGGTCAAAACACACCATCCAATAATGGTAGATTGTTTACATGCAGGTCTAGAATTAAACGGGACGACTTACAAAAATTTTTCAAAAAACGAACAGACAAGAGAGAAACTGGCAAAACCTGTAAAAGACAAAAAAATTAAAGGCAATATTTGGGAATACGTTGTGGGAAAAAAGCAAGAAGACCAAGAAGCCAAAGGGCATCCAGCACCTTTCCCTTGTGAACTTGTAAGAGACCATATAAAATCTTGGACAAATCAAGGCGACATAGTTTTTGACCCAATGTGTGGAAGTGGAACAGTAGCAAGAGTTGCCTTAGAAATGGGCAGAAAATATATTGGGACAGACATAAGCAACGAATATTGCGAAATTGCAAGAAAACGAGTTAAATTAATTGCAGATGCACCAACACTTTTTATTGTTGAAGAACCAAGTACAGTAAATATTGTACAAAAAGAAAAAACACTTCCGCTAACAACGGCTGGCAAAATGGTAGTGGAGGTGTTAAATTGAACCCACCCGAAAGTTACCTACTAAATCCACCATCCACCATTACCCATTCCCTAATTTAATGGGGGTAAATTTGCGGTTAAAGTTTGTTTTTTAAGTGGTTTATTGGTCATTATAAAAGTTAACACGCCACCATTTTGTATATCGCTGTGCCTAATATAGGTGTTTAAATAGGGTTTACCATTTAGTTTTACAGCGGCTACATAAATATTTTGAGGGCTATTGTTTTGTGCAATTATGGTAAATGTTTTGCCATTATCTACTTGCAATACCGCCTTGTTTACGGCTGGGCTACCTAGTATATAAACGCCGTTTGCCGGGTTGTAAGGATAAAAGCCTAATGCAGACAATGCGTACCAAGCACTCATTTGCCCACAATCTTCGTTACCCGAAAGACCATTGGGCTGGTTATCATATAAGGTAGATAAAATTTGCCTTACCCTACGTTGGGTTTTCCAAGGCTGACCTAAAAAACCGTAAAAGTAAGCTGTATGGTGGCCAGGTTCGTTACCATGTGCGTACTGGCCTATA
>JAAFJW010000116.1 GCA_013298995.1 Sphingobacteriales bacterium
CCGCTTTTTCGCGATAGCTAAAAATATCGTTGGTTTGTTTTTGTACCACTAAGGCATTGGCTATTTGCCCAATAATCCCGAAAGGTACCCCATAAATCAGCTTATCGGTCATCAATACGCCGCCATCAATGGCTTTAAAATGATGCTCGTGGTGCCATAATGCAAATGGACCAAAGCGCTGTTCATCAATAAAATATTCGCCGGGTTTTACATGCGTAATCTCGGTTACCCAATCCATTTTAATCCCCCATAAGGGCGAAACCTTGTAAGTAATGAGCATACCTGCATACATTTTTGTACGCTCGGTATAATCAGATGTGATGGTAAAATTCATTGATTTGGGCGTAATTTTAGAAAGGTTTAGGGGCGACGAAAAAAAATCCCAAGCCTCATCCAAGCTTATGGGCAATTTTTGTTCAAACAATTTAGTATAAGTTTTCATGCTTTTTAGAACAATTTTAAATAAACTTTGTGTTAAATATGTAAAATTATTTTACTTTTAATGCTTTAAATCACAAAAACTAATTAAAACCCAAAAAATGAACACACTTTCTTTAAAAAGAATTATCCCCTTTGGGATATTACTACTTATTGCTGTATTTGCAATATTTGTTCCCACGTTACCCAACTTTGCCGATGAAACCAAGTACAACCCTGCCGATGTAACCTGGATATTGGTTGCTACCGCATTGGTATTTATTATGACACCAGGCTTAGCCTTTTTTTATGGCGGTATGGTACATCGTAAAAACGTAATTTCTACCATGATTAAAAGCGTAGCTGCAGCAGGTGTAGTAAGCGTATTATGGGTTATTGTAGGCTATAGCCTTTGTTTTGGCGAGTCGATAAATGGTTTAATAGGCAACCCAATGTCGCATTTGTTTTTTAAAAATGTAGCCTCGGCCGAGCCTTGGAGCCTTGCGCCCACCATTCCACGGTCATTATTTTCGATGTACCAATTAATGTTTGCTATTATTACCCCAGGCCTAGTAGTGGGTGCCGTTGCCGAGCGTATTAAGTTTACATCTTACATTTTATTTATTGTATTTTTTAGCTTATTAGTGTATGCACCATTAGCACACTGGACATGGCACCCCGATGGTTTCTTATTTAAAATGGGGGCTTTAGATTTTGCTGGTGGTACAGTGGTACACATATCGGCAGGTATGGCCGCTTTGGCTGGTGCAATGGTTTTAAAACGCCGTAAAGTACATATACAACAAATAGAAATACCGCCAGCCAATATCCCTTATGTATTAATTGGTACAGGTTTATTATGGTTTGGTTGGTTTGGTTTTAATGCAGGTTCGGCACTGGGTGCTAATGGCTTAGCTGTTTCGGCATTTGCAACTACCAATACCGCCGCTGCGGCTGCAGGCTTATCGTGGATGTTTTTTGATGTAATGCGAGGTAAAAAACCTTCGGTAGTGGGCTTTTGTATTGGTGCTGTAGTAGGCTTGGTAGCCATTACCCCAGCTGCGGGCTTTGTGGCTATACCGCAAAGTATTTTTATAGGTGTAGTAGCCGCTGTTATCTCGAACCTAGCAGTAAGTTTAAAACACAAAACCAGCTTAGATGATACTTTAGATGTTTTCCCTTGCCATGGCCTAGGCGGTATGGTAGGTGTAATTATGACTGGTTTATTTGCCACCAAACTGGTAAACGGTGCTGGTAACGATGGCTTGTTTTATGGCAATATCGATTTCTTTATTGTACAACTCAAAACATTAGGTATTGCTGTTACTTACAGTTTTGTGGTATCGTACCTTATTTTTAAAGTAATAAATATAATCGACCCAATTAGGGTATCGTCAGAAGATGAAGAGCGAGGTTTAGATGAATCTCAACACAACGAAAAATACTCACAAGGCTCGGTACTAAGCAAAGATGAGTTTATAGCGATATAAAAAATCACTTTATACATTAAAAAAAAGGTTGCTCGGGTTATACGGGCAACCTTTTTTATTGCACTATTTTATTGGCACAGTACGAACTCGCAAAAGCCTCGGGCTTGGCTTTAAACACAAAGCCCATACTCAATATATAACCCATAGCTTCGTGTAATGCTGCATTTGATTTAAACATGGGGTTGGTATTTATATCGGCATGTACCTCTAAGTCAACATCGTATAAATCCAATAAATCGCAAAGCGAATAGGCACATTCGATAGATTTTTGTACCTCGGAAAGCATCCGCTCTTTGATGCTCATTTTTTGGCTAGTGCGCTCTTGATGGATGTACATAAAACCACCTTTTTTTTCACGCAAAAAAACAATTACGGTGGCAAAATCGGTAACAGTACCTTTCACTTGCGAGTCGGTACCGATACACACTTTAAGTTTGTTTCCAGCAAGCGTTTCTTTTGAAATGGTTTCTTCAACCTCGGCAATAATGGGAGTGTTTATTACTTCTCCGCTAAATTTTCTCCAGATCATAAAATACAAATTTATAATGACCTTTTATTGGTCTATAAAAATAAGTGATTGTATTTCATAATTTTATGGTTTTAAGATTATTTATTTGTTAACATATTGTAATTATTAACAAAGTTTGGATTTCGGATTTTTGATTGGGGATTCATGATTTTGAAATTTTACTCAAAAAAAAAGCCCATTACAATTAAGTAAAGGGCTTTAATGGCTTTTAAATTAATTATATCGATTTAATAATATCTCTTAAACCTAAGGCTTTAATAATATTACGGTAACGTGTAATATCTTTTTTGAAAAGGTAAGCCAATAAAGCTCGGCGTTTACCTACCAATTTTTGTAAAGATAATTGTGTCGAAAAATCTTTTCTGTTTTTTTTCAAATGCCCCGTAAGGTGTGCAATACGGTAGGTAAATAATGCTATCTGCCCTTCGGCCGAGCCTGTGTTGGTTTCTACTTCGCCGTGAAGTTTAAAAATTTCTTGTTTTTTTTCTGTACTTAAATACATTACTTGAATAATACTAAAGCGTTAATAATTTTGTTAATAAGGTTGCAAATGTAGTTTAAAATATTAAAATATCAAACAACATTGAAAGGTGATTTTTTTTTAATAGTTATAATGCTTGATTTTAAAAGCAAAAACAACATTATCTAAAGCTATATTTGCCATTATTATAATCAAAAACAAAAAATGACACAGCCTCATTTCTCCCGTTTTACCACACAATTAAAAGTACGGCCTGATGATATTGATATGTTTAACCATGTACATAGCAGCAAATATTTAGATTATGTATTGGCCGCAAGGTACGAGCAAATGGAATTAAACTACGGTATGGCTATGGAAGAGTTTTTAAAAATGGGCTTGGGCTGGGTAGTAAAAACGGCTAAAGTTAATTTTAAACGGCCTTTAACCTTATCCGATATTTTTTTGGTTACTACTGGTTTAACCGAAATACACAAAAACGGTTGTCGCATATTATTTGAAATAACCAACCTAAAAACCAATAAAACCAGTGCCGATGGTTATTTTGAGTTTGTAATGATATGCTTAAAAACAGGCAAAGCCGAATCTTTAACGCCACAAATAATAGAAAAATATTCTATCTAACCCGTTTTTTGAAATTTAATACTACTTTTGCACCATAATGGTCTCCAATATTGTTATTGGGGTTAAAAGGGAACCAGGTGTAAATCCAGGACTGTCCCGCAGCTGTAAGCTCTCATTAAATTGTTTTTCGGTCGTTAAAATTGCCACTGTATTGCGCAAGCAAAATGGGAAGGCAGCAAAAACAAGGAGCAAGTCAGAATACCTGCCACTATAAAAATTCACAGCTTTCGCGGATTGAAGCTTTTGAGTGCGAGTACGTTTTTTATCGGGTATTTTCATTTGATTTTTTTTGTGCGCCTTGCTGTAAGTAAAAACTTGCAACGTAATGGTATTTTGTTTTTTTAACAAGTTTTATTTTTTTGTATTTATACTACTTTTGGGTAGCTATATAAATTGTGCCATTGCACAAACCGATACATTACATAAGCTACAAGAAGTAAAAATTATAGCATCAAAACACAAAGCCACTGTAACGCCATCGCAACAAATTACCAACATAAACTTTATTAAATATGCAGCTTATAATATTACCGATGCTATACGCAATTTTGCTGGTGTAAACATTAAAGATTATGGTGGCATTGGTGGTTTAAAAACAATTTCGGTACGCAGCTTAGGGGCAAATCATACTGCTGTACTGTACGATGGTGTAGCTATATCTGATACGCAAAATGGGCAAATAGATTTTGGTAAATTAATGTTAGATAACGTTGAAACAATAACTTTATGTAACGCCCAACCTAATAATTTACCCCAAACCGCCAAGGCTTATTCCAGCGCAAGTGTAATTATGATTACAAGTATTAAACCAGTTTTTGATAGTTTACAAACCTTTAAAACTGTTGCAAAATTTACTACGGGTAGCTTTGGCCTTTTAAATCCAGCTTTACAATGGCAACAAAAATTGTCTAAAAATTGGTCGTATATCATCAACAGTTCCCTGCAAAAGGCACACGGACGCTATCAATATAAAGTAGATGGCGACGGAAGCGATACTTTAGCCCTACGAAACAATGCCGATATTACCGCTTTACAGCTAGATGCAAGCCTTTACGGCAGTTTTAGCCCTAAAAATACTTTAATGATAAGGGCTAATTTATACCAAAGTGAACGAGGGCTACCTGGAGCTGTAATTTTTTATAACCCAATTGCAAACCAACGTTTATGGGATAATGATTTTTACCTACAAACTGTTTTTAAACAAGCTTTAGGTAAAAAAATTAACTTCCTTTTTAGTAATAAAGTAGCCAAAAACTATACAAAATACATCGACTCTGATTATTTAAACCAACAACGAGAACTTAACCAACAATTTACCCAGCAAGCGTTTTATCAATCTTTGGCGGCAAATTATCAAATCAATAAAATTATTAGTTTTAATTATGGTATTGATGCCTCTGTTAATAAATTAGATACCAATTTGCCCAATTTTGCTTACCCAACAAGGTTTAGTTTGTGGCAAGTTTTAGGTACTAATATCAACTATAAAAACTGGCAAGTAAGTGCTAATGTGCTAAATACTATCCTTACCGAACGGGTTGATAAAGGAAAAAATCCGCCCGAGCGTAAAAAATGGTCGCCCACTTTTATGGTTTTGTATAAAGCAAGTAATCAAATAAATTTAAGGGCATTTTACAAAAATATTTTTAGGCCACCTACCTTTAACGATTTGTATTATACCAACTTTGGCAACCGCAATTTAGAATCCGAAAACGTGAATCAGTACAATTTTGGTGCAACGTTTAGTAAAAAATTAAACCATAAATTAAATTATATATCGCTTAGTGCCGATGCTTATTTTAATACCATAACCAATAAAATTATAGCCTTGCCTAATAAAGATTTATTTGTTTGGAGCATTTATAACCTAGGTAAAGTAAATATTTATGGGGTAGATTTTGTATCGAACCTAAATTATGCACTAAGCAAAAATTGGGATGCCGTTTTTACGGGTAACTATACCTACCAATTGGCTTTAGATGTTAGCAACCCAAAAAGCAATACCTACAACAACCAAATACCTTACACGCCGCAACATACATTTACCAATAATGTGGGCATAAAAAATGCGAGATGGGGTGTTTTTTATAACCAAATATTTTCATCGTATAGGTATTATTTGGGTGAGAATAGGCCCGAGTTTTTTGTAAAAGGATTTTTGATTTCCGATTTATCAAGCATATATAATTTCAAAATAAGCAAGTTTAAATCTACTTTAAGTGTAGAAATTAATAACTTATTTAACACACCTTATTCGGTAATACGCAGTTATCCAATGCCAGGTACAAGCACCAGAATTTCACTAAAAATAACTTTATAAACTAAAACAAAAATGATAAATTTTAAAAAAAAAGCCATCAAAAGCATAACATTATTAATTATAGCAACCAGTATTATTAGTTGCCGTAAAAACAAAAACGAAGAAATTTTGCCCGACATTGCACCTATACGCAAAGGGCTATTTGTATTAAGCGAAGGTATTTTTAACAACAATAATTCAACTTTAAGTTATTACGATTACGATGCAAAAATAGTAACCT
This sequence comes from Sphingobacteriales bacterium, assembly GCA_013298995.1. Taxonomy (GTDB): domain Bacteria; phylum Bacteroidota; class Bacteroidia; order Sphingobacteriales; family Sphingobacteriaceae; genus Pseudopedobacter. The sequence goes on from JAAFJW010000116.1 coordinate 6,082, forward strand.
CCGATATTTTTAAACAAGAAAATAACCGTGGCTTGGGCGATAACGGTAACGATGCGCAAATTTACGGTTCTAAAATGTATATTGTAGTTAACGGATCGAGTACTTTAGAGATACTAAATGCCAAGACTATAAAATCAATAAAACAGATAGATTTTAAAACAAATGCAGGCCTAAAAAAACAGCCACGTTTTATTGTTTTTAATAACGCTAAAGCATTTATTAGTAGTTACGATGGTACGGTTGCCGTGTTAGATACTGCAACATTAACCATCGAAAAGTACATAACCGTAGGGCGCATCCCCGAGCAAATGGCCATTGCCAACGGTAAATTATATGTAGCCAACTCGGGTGGTTTAGACTATCCAAATTATGATAATACCGTTTCGGTTATTGATTTAACTACCCTAACCGAGATTAAAAAAATTACCGTTACCCTAAACCCTAATGGTGTGGCTGCCGACCAATATGGCGATGTTTATATAAAATCGGTAGGTAATTACGATGATGTAAAACCCGCCTTAACCATTATTGATAGTAAAACAGATGCCATTAAAACCACATTTACCAACTTTAACGGAGGCAAAATGGCCATTGCTGGCGATTTAGCTTTTTTTACAACCGAGGGCTCTCCCAAAACAAAGGATACACCCGCAATAACAGGGAATTTAAAAGTATTTAACGTAAAAACCGAAACCGTAGAAAAAGAGAAATTTATTAGCGACGATACTTTTGTAACATCGCCTTATGGCGTTAATGTGGATAATTTAACGGGCGAAGTTTTTGTTACTGATGCTAAAAATTATGCAAGCAGGGGCGAAGTTTTTTGTTTTGATAAAGAAGGGAAGAAAAAATACGCACTTACTACGGGTATTTCACCAAACGGCGTTATTTTTATTAATAAATAAAAAACAAAATTCTTAATAATTAATACATTTACATTTTAAAAAAATTACTATGCACTTAAACAAAATTAATCTACGCAACTGGGTATTGGTACTTATTATACTAGCCGCAGCGGCAACCCGTTTTATATTTTTAGGCCAACAAACAGTGCTCAGTAATTTTACGCCCATAGGTGCAATTGCACTGTTTGGTGGCACTTATTTTACCGATAAATACAAGGCTTATTTAGTGCCGCTATTAACCTTATTGGTGTCCGATATTTTTGTAACCTACACCTATACAGGGCAATTTACTTTTTTTTATGCAGGTTTCTTTTGGGTTTACGCCAGTTTTGCTTTTATGGTATTTATAGGTAGCCGTATTAAAAAAGTAAATGCAGGTACGGTTTTATTGGGCGCATTGGCAGCAGTATTGGTGCATTGGTTGCTTACCGATATACAACCTTGGCTAGGTGGCACAATGTATAATAAAGATATTACTGGCTATTATCAATCGTTAATTGCAGCCATCCCTTTCGAGCGTAATTTACTGTTGGGCAATTTGGTTTATGGTGCAATATTGTATGGTGGTTTTGAGTTGGCGCAAGCTAGGTTTGTGGTG
>JAAFJW010000117.1 GCA_013298995.1 Sphingobacteriales bacterium
CCTTCATAAACATTTAATATTCATAGCTTAGCAGAAACGAAAGGGTATGAATAAAAAAACTGTTTTTATTGCAAAAGCAAAACGGTGTAAAAAGATGGGCTTTACAAAGGTAATGAACGCTACAAATGTGGCTACAAATGTGGCTCTATAATCTTTGTAAAGCTTTAAACTTTCTTCGTATTGGCTACTTCATTTATTGTTACAACTAGCAATTTTTGCTTTTCCAAATGCTTGATATTGTGCGCAGTATTTTAAACTATACCTTAAAGTGCAGTTAACAAACAACTATTTCTTTTTTTGTTGTTTAATTTGCTCTTGCTGGCGCATCATATCTTCCAATTTCTTTTGGAAACCACTTTTCTTTTTATTAGGGTCTTCGGGTTTCTTTTTATTTTCTTGTAATTGGGCGTGTATTTTATCGTCGTTTACAAACTGGCGTATAAAATATTGCTGTGTAAAAGTTATTACGTTTGCAGAAAAGTAATACAAGTTTAATCCAGCCGCATAACTATTTAATACTCCGAAGAAAATTAAAGGGGTTATATACCCAATATATTTCATTTGCCCTGTTGCACCCGAAACCTGATTGTTAAAATAGGTGTAAATTAATGTCGAAATAGTCATTAGCAAAAAATAATATTTCTTAGGCGTTTGGTCAGGTATAAAAGCTAAGGAAATATCAAAGATTAATTGACAATCTTATAAAGCTTATTATTTTTAAAATATAAATTAGTTCCATAAACTTGATGTTTCCAAATCTCATGAGTGCCTGAACTATCTTGTATCCGTGATATAATTTCATAATACAAGCCGCCCCATGCAATAGCACACATTTCGGAATTCATACCTAATTTAATTTTACCTTGAGATATTAAGTTTGCATTTTCAACCCCATATTTTACTTTTATCGCTTGTAACCATTTTTTTTTAGCTTCAGCATTTTTTACATTATTTTTTAGACTATTTATTTTATCTTTTGCTAAATCTTTATTTTTTTTCTCTTCGATTTTTTTATATTCAGAAGAATAATCTTCTTTTAACATAAAAACTAAATTGTGTTTATTGTCAAAATAGGAATTATAGAATTTATTATTATTTAATTTTGTAACGAAGAAAATACTATTTTTTTGGATTGCTTCTTCACTGTTTTTTCTTGCATTCCTAGAAATAATATGACCCGAGGTATCTCTAAATATATACTGCATCTTCTGGATTTCTCGTTTTGCTCCTGTTCGGCTATAGTCATCCACAGTCTCTTTTACCATATTAACCTCACATGTCCACACTCCGCCATAGAGACCACCACACTTAATCATTTCAAAAGAAGAATAATCCTGAAATTCATTATCGTAACTTACAATTACATATTTTTTATTATCATGTAATTCTTTTTGTTTCAAAAAATAATTAACTAAAACAAAGTCGTCCATATAATCTTCAAAATAAAAGTAATAAATCTTATCATTTCCTTCTTCTTGTAGTACAAGAAGTGGACCGCCATTTCTTGCTATTATCGTATAAGTAGAACCGAATCGAGTGCGATTAATAACTTCTTCTGATTCTTTACCAAAGATCACATCTTTAATAGTGAAATAGACAGGGCCTTTAACTGGGAATCCAGAATTTCCTTCAAAAAAGCCATACGTATAGTTTGCGGGGACGTATATTTTTAAACCAATATATTGCTTGTAATCTATATATCTTTCTTGAATTTGAAAATCGCTAACCCCATCATATGATTTAGTTTTTTCAATTGGCTTTTCAATTGGTTTAATTTCTGTAGAAGTTATTTGAGCGCTAGAATAAGATAATTTTAATAGTATTAATAATACAATACCAATTGATTTAAAATTCATGATTTTTTAACTAATTTTTCTTTAAGTATATTTCTAAGGTCTTCCGCCAATTTAGTATCATTAACCAGTGCTTCTAAAAAGTCATCTGGCAAAATAAACCAAGTTGGATACCCACGTGAATTTGGTTCACCAATACATTTCACTTTCCCACTTGCTTTCTCATTGTTTTTTAATTCGTTTTCAGTAACATTCCAACGAATTGCAATTTTGTCACTTCCATTCCAAGTAACTTTTGCAAGTGCAAAGTTTTTATTTTGATGAATATCGATAACATTTTTAAGGTTTCTTTTGGGACTTATAACTTCTATAGATTTATAATACATCATATATTTTATTGTAAAACAATATTACATTTTCATAACTAAATTACTGACAAATTAAGGAAGTTCCAACCCCCAGATTCAACTGCTTAACCACCTACTTCTTTTTCTGCAATTTAATTTGCTCTTGCTGGCGCATCATATCTTCCAATTTTTTCTGGAAACCACTTTTCTTTTTATTAGGGTCTTCGGGTTTCTTTTTGTTTTCTTGTAATTGGGCGTGTATTTTATCGTCGTTTACAAACTGGCGTATAAAATATTGCTGTGTAAATGTAATTACGTTGGCAAAAAAGTAATATAAGTTTAAACCTGCGGCGTAGCTGTTTAGCACACCAAAAAATATTAGCGGCGTAATGTAACCTATGTATTTCATTTGGCCGGTTGCGCCCGATACTTGGTTGTTAAAATAGGTGTAAATAAGGGTTGATATGGTCATCAGCAAACACATTAAGCTAATATGGTTCCAGCCTAATAAAGGTATGGTAGGGAAAGTTATCACTTGGTCGTAGGTGGATAAATCTTTCATCCATAAAAAACTTTCGTGGCGTAACTCAAATAAACCAGGGAAAAAGTAGAAGAAAGCAATAATAAATGGCATTTGAAAAAGTAGCGGTAAACATCCCCCTAAAGGGTTAACACCTACTTTTTTATACAGTTTTAGGTATTCTTGCTGTACCAAAGCTTGGTTATCTTCGCCTACACGTTTTTTAATTTCGTCCATTTCGGGTTTTAAAACCCGCATTTTGGCCATAGAAACGTACGATTTGTAGGTAAACGGAAATATTACCAGTTTTAGCAATACCGTTAAAATCAAAATAATAATACCTATGCTTAATCCTGTGGTGTTTAGTAGCTTAAATAATTGCATCACCCCATAGCGGTTTACCCATTTTAGGGGTGGCCAGCCCATATCAATAATGTTTTCTAAACCAATGTTTTGAGCATTTAAAACATCAAATTTATTTGGGGAAAATACAAATTGCATGGCATAATTGCTTTGCGCTTTATAAGGAATATTTAAGCTCGATTTGTATATTTTTAATGCCGAAGTATCGCCTGTGGCAATGGTTTTAATTTCTAAATTTGCATTGTTAAAACCTTGGTTGCTTAGTAACGTGGCCGAAAAATAATGCTGTTTATACGCTACCCAATTTACTTTGCCTTCTTCAATCGTTTTTTGCTCATCCTTTGATTCGCTAAGGCTGTTTACATCGCCATCAAGCATTTTGTAAAAAGTACCCGAGTAGCGGCGTTCGTTGGTAATATCTTTTTCTTGTTGTAGTAAACGGGTTTCCCAGTTTAAAATTAGGTTGGTATTTGGCTGTATTTTAGTGTCATAACCATTTAATTTAACATCAAAATTAACTTTAAAACTATCGGCTGCTAGGCTGTAAACGTAATCAATAAAAGTACCATCGGCGTTTTGGCTGCGCAAGGTTGCTTTATCTTTAGCATTATCAATTTTATTAAATACCAATGTTTCGGTGTTTATGTTTTTACCATCAGCGGTAAAGCTAAAGCCCAATTTGGTATCTTGGTTATTAAAAAGTATTACAGGTTTGCCTAGGTACGATGATTGGTTTTTGATTTCTACACTGGCTATTTTGCCTCCTAAACTTGATAAGGTAACTTTTAATTTATTGTTTTCTAAAACAGTAAATGTTTCGGATACGTTTTTGATAACCGATGCAGAATCTTTTATAATTTGCTGAACTGCTATTTCTTGATTTTTAATTGCGCTTTGTGTATTTAAACCTTTACTTTTTAGTACCGCAATAGAATCTTGAGTTGCTTTTTGTTTAATTTCTTCGGGCGATGGTTTTAGTAAAAAGGTTGATCCTACTAAAATAATCAATATCAGGAACAGGCCTGTAAACGTATTTCTATCCATTTTAATTTTTATAATTCTTTTTTAAACTAGTTTTTCTTTTTGGCGTTTTCTAACGATGCCGATATAAATTTAATAAAAAGTGGGTGTGGTGTAGCCACGGTAGATTTTAGCTCGGGGTGAAACTGTGCTGCCACAAAATAAGGGTGATTTTTTAGTTCAATAATTTCTACCAAATTGCTTTCGGGGTTTATGCCCGATGCTATCATACCCGCATTTTCGTATTGTTTTAGGTAATCGTTATTAAACTCGTAGCGGTGGCGATGGCGTTCGGTAATGCGTTGTTTACCATATAAGTTATAGGCTTTTGTGCCTTTTTTAAGTTCGCAAGGGTAAGCACCTAGGCGCATGGTGCCGCCTTTTAGGGTAATTTTCTTTTGCTCTTCCATCATAGATATTACGGCAAAATCGGTATTCTCGTCCATTTCGGTACTGTGGGCATCGGCCATGCCTAATACGTTTCGGCCAAATTCTATTACTGCGCATTGCATACCTAAGCATATCCCAAAAAACGGAATATTATGCTCTCGCACATATTGTATAGCAGTTATTTTACCCTCTATACCTCGGTTACCAAAACCTGGGGCAACCAGTACGCCATCTAACTTACCCAATTTTGCGGCAACGTTTTCTTCGGTTATCCCTTCAGAGTGTATGCACTGTACTTTTACCTTACATTCGTTAAACGCACCTGCGTGTATAAAGGCTTCGGTAATAGATTTGTAAGCATCGGGTAGTTCAACATATTTACCTACTAAGCCAATCTTAATTTCGGAGGTGGGATTTTTTAAGCGTCCCAAAAAATCTTTCCATTGCTCTAAATCGGGTTCGTTTTTAAGCGAAAGTTTAAGTTTGGCTAAAACAGTACGGTCTAGTTGTTCTTTTAGCATCAGTAATGGTACATCGTAAATGGTGGCGGCATCTATAGATTCGATAACCGCATTTACGTTTACGTTACAAAACAGGGCTATTTTTTTTCTAATATCAGGCCCAATATGGTGTTCGGTACGGCAAACCAAAATATCGGGCTGTATGCCGTACTCCAGCAACATTTTTACCGAGTGTTGGGTAGGTTTTGTTTTTAATTCGCCAGCTGCGGCCAAAAAAGGTATCAACGTTAAGTGTATAACTATGGCGTTGTTAGAGCCTACTTCCCACTTAAACTGCCTTACGGCTTCAATATAAGGTAACGATTCTATATCGCCCACGGTACCACCTAGTTCGGTTATTATAATATCGTAATCGCCACTTTCGCCTAGGTAGCGTATGTTGTTTTTAATTTCGTCGGTAATGTGGGGTATAACCTGTACCGTTTTACCTAAATAAGCCCCTTCGCGTTCTTTATTTATTACAGTTTGATAAATACGACCTGTGGTTACGTTATTGGCTTGCGAGGTGGGTACGTTTAAAAAACGTTCGTAATGGCCAAGGTCTAAGTCGGTTTCGGCACCATCTTCGGTTACATAGCATTCGCCGTGTTCGTAAGGGTTTAGGGTACCAGGGTCTATATTTATGTATGGGTCGAATTTTTGGATGGTTACTCGGTAGCCCCTGGCTTGTAATAATTTTGCCAGCGAGGCCGATATAATACCTTTTCCTAAAGACGAGGTAACGCCTCCCGTAACAAAAATATACTTAGTCATAATAAAAAATCGAAAAATAAAACCCTTTTGTAAATGCTTTTAGCAGGGTTTTTTGTTATTGTTATACGGGATGTAAAAGTAGGCTTTTATTTTGATTTTTTGCTGGGCTTTTTCAGATATTGGCAGTTTTTTTTGAATTGTACACCACAAATAAGAGCTAAGAAATCAATTTTTGTATTCATAATATTGGGGAGGGGGCGTTACCCAAGGGTCGGGCTTCCTGCCGGCCAGCAGGCGGGTACGCTACAATCTTTTTTTATCCCCCTAAGCCCCAAAGGGGGAACTGACCTTATGATCCCCCTTTGGGGGCTAGGGGGGAAAAGGATTTTCGCTGCAATCCCTAACGCAAACCCGCATATAAAAGCACCAACCTGCGTATCTAAACCCGACAGCCTTCCTGCGTAGGCAGTTGGCGGGGCTAGCTGATGTGATGAAATGCTAGCCTAGGTTTTTCAAAATATTAAAAAAAATCAGGCAAAGCCATAGTAAAATTTTTTAGTACGTCAATTATTGATTTTTATACAATACCGCTTTTCTTGCTTACGCTGATTTAAAAAAGGCACCGCATGGTAGCATGTCGTTTTCCAAATACGGCACCAGTAGCTTCATGTATTGCTATCATTTTACTGTTAAAATCGCCTACCCACGATAGTTCGAGCTCATCGTATTGGTTTTTGGGTATCACATATTCTTTTAGTTTTATAAAAATAGCCGATTCTATCCCGTGTTTTTGGTATTTTTGTTTGGTGCCCATTACTATTGCCCGCATACGGTTTACGCCACGCCATTTTTTGTATAAAAAAATAAGTTTCCCCCAAATGTTTAGTTTACCATTTAGCGGTTTTAACATAATATTGGCATCGGGCAGTATCACTACAAATGATGCTGGTTCGTTATCAATATAGGCAAACCATAGCAGTTTGGGGTCCATAATGGCTTTCATTTTATTGAAACTATCTTTTACGGTTTCTAGTTTTATGGGGGTAAAATTGGGGAAGTTTTTCCAGCCGTCGTTGTAAATTTCCATAAAATCGGCGGCGTATTTATCAAATTTATTGTTGCTAAAATGCTCGAAAGTATAGCCAGGTTTATTGGCTACCCAATTTGCAATTTTGGTAAACCTATCAGGAAACGGAATATTTAGGTTTAAATGATTGGTAATTTGCTCGTACTCGGTTTTAAAGCCATAATCTTCAAACTGTTTTTTGTAGTAGGGGAAATTATAATTCATCCCGTACGATGGTTGGGTAAATCCTTCAATCAGCAATCCCCAAAAGTTATCGTTTTCGCCAAAATTTATAGGGCCGTCCATGGCCTGCATGCCTTGGTTTTTTAACCAATCTTTGGCGGTATCAAATAAAAGTTGGGCGGCATCATCGTCATCTATACATTCATAAAAACCTATACCGCCTGTAGGCTGGGGGAAGTTAAATGCTTTTTTATGGTTGATAAATGCAGCTATACGGCCAATAACTTGGTTTTTATTGTTGGTTAATAGCCATCGGGTAATTACACCATAATTATGAAAATTATTTTTTTTAGGATTAAATACAGCCTCTATATCATTATCCAGCGGGCATACCCAGTTTTTGTCAGTAGCGTATAGCTTACGTGGAAAATCTAAAAATTTTTTTATAGCAGCCGATGTTTCAATCTCTTGTATTTGCATTTTATGGTTTTGATAATTAAAAAAAAGCATTCGGTATAATTATACCGAATGCTTTTGAGATAAGGCGGATTCAAGTAATAAATGCAACTTTTCCGTTATTAGTTAATGCATGTGAATATACTTGATTTGGGCTTAAGAAACCAAATCTTTTTCTTGGTCTGTTGTTCAATTTATCTTCAACAATTTTTATTTGTTCGTTTGT
>JAAFJW010000118.1 GCA_013298995.1 Sphingobacteriales bacterium
AGCGACTTTGGCAGGTTTATGAGTTGGAAAACCAAAGACGGAGAAACCACAGCCGACCATTTGCAACCACAAATGGAAGTGATGTTTTACGGAATGTTGAACAAAAAAACGCTGTTAGATTTAATTCGTCAGTTTGTAGTTTTTGAAAAAAGCGATACCAAAACTCTCAAAAAAGTAGCCGCTTACCACCAATATTATGCTGTAAACAAAGCCGTAGAAAGCACCGTAATTGCCAGCAGTAGCAATGGCGACAGACGAGGTGGCGTAATTTGGCACACACAAGGAAGTGGCAAAAGTTTGAGTATGGTTTTTTATTCGGGCAAGCTCATTATTGAGCCACGAATGGAAAATCCAACTTTGGTAATCCTTACAGACAGAAACGATTTAGACGAGCAATTACACGAAACGTTTACCAATTGCCAGCAACTTTTAAGACAACAACCTCAAAAAGCGGAGAACCGAAAAGATTTAAGACAATTATTAAAAGTAGCTTCGGGTGGTCTAATTTTTACAACCATTCAAAAATTCACTACAAATGATGGCGAAAAAGATTTTGCCATAAGAAATATTGGAGTAAAAGTTGAACCAGTTAGCACTAGACAAAATATTGTTGTTGTGGCCGATGAAGCCCATAGAAGTCAATATGATTTTGAAGATGGCTTTGCAAAACATTTAAGAGATGCTTTACCTAATGCAACCTTTATTGGTTTCACAGGTACACCCATTGAAAGTAAAGATAAAAACACACAAGCGGTTTTTGGTAACTATGTGGACATTTACGATATACAACAAGCCGTAAATGACAAAGCCACCGTTCCAATTTTCTATGAAAGCAGGTTGGCAAAAGTACATTTTGCCGAAGAGGAAAAAGTAAGTTTAGACGAGCAGTTTGAAGAACTAACCGAAGGCGAAGAGTTGAGTAATCGCCAGCAAATGAGAGCCAAATGGACACGATTAGAAGCCATTGTAGGCAATCCCAACCGTATTGCAAAAATTGCCGAAGATTTAGTGTATCACTTTGAACAACGGAGCGGAGTTTTAGAAGGCAAGGCAATGATTGTGTGTATGAGCCGAAGAATTTGTGTGGAATTATATGACGCAATTATCAAAATTCGTCCGTTGTGGCATTCAGACGATGACGACAAAGGAACGATAAAAGTAATAATGACAGGAAGCAGTAGCGATGCTTTGAAAATGCAACCACATATTCGCAACAAACCAAAACGCAAAGCCATTGGCGACCGTTTGAAAAACCCGAACGACAGTTTGAAATTGGTAATTGTTAGGGATATGTGGCTCACAGGTTTTGACGCACCTTGTTTGCATACCTTGTATGTGGACAAACCAATGCGAGGACATAATTTGATGCAAGCTATTGCCCGAGTAAATCGAGTTTTTACAGAAGGGAAAGAAGGCGGTTTGGTAGTTGATTATTTAGGCATTGCACAAGAGTTAAAATCGGCATTAGCAGAATACACCGCAAGCGGTGGCGAAGGAAAACCAACACTTGACCAAGAATTAGCAGTTGCCAAAATGTTGGAATTGTACGAAGCCATAGACTATCAATTAAGGCATTTTGATTGGAAAAAATTCTTCACACTTTTGCCCGAAGAAAAACTAAAATTCATTCCTGTAATTGTAGATTATATTTTCAGTCAGGAAAACGGAGAGCAAAGTTTTACCGATAATACAAAAAACTTACTGAAAGCATTTGCTATTTCTGTACCACACGATAAAGCAATGGCAATACGAGATGATGTGGCTTTGTTTCAAGCAATCAAATCCAGATTGGTAAAAATATCAGATCGGAACGAAAGCAGTGCAGGTGGAGAAGAAATGGAAACGGCAATCAAGCAAATCATTTCCGAAGCCATTACAGCCGATAATGTAATTGATATTTTTGATGCAGCAGGTTTGAAAAAACCAAACATTGAAATATTAGACGAACGCTTTTTGGAAGAAGTTAAAAACTTACCACAAAAGAATTTAGCGGTTGAATTATTGAAAAAATTACTAAAAGACGAAATAAAAAAGCGGACAAAAATCAATTTGGTAGAAAGCAAAAAGTTTTCCGAAATGTTGGAAGATGCTATAAAGCGTTACCATAACGGAATGATTGATACTGTTGAATTTTTAGAAAAAGTTTTAATTCCTTTTGCAGAGCAAATTAAGGAAGCCGATAAACGAGGCGAAAAATTAGGTTTGGATTATAGAGAATATGCTTTTTACACAGCATTGGAAGTAAACAATACGGCAGTTGCCTTGCTGGGTGACGAAATACTAAAACACATTGCTCAAGAACTTTTAAAAACAGTTCGTAATAGTGCAACAATAGATTGGACAATAAAAGAAAGCATACAATCTGCATTAAGACGAAATATAAGACGAATTTTAAGGCTACATGGTTATCCGCCAGACCTTCAAGAAAAAGCGGTGGACACAGTAATCACACAAGCAAAAATGTTAGCAGAGGATTTAATAAACAATAAAACGATAGACGAATAAGCCAACTCTTTTTGTCTTCGTGTTTGCCACCCCTAATACCCCAAATTCGGGCCCAGTCACCTCTCCGCTGTTTCTACATCCATACCTTTTCTGTTGGCGTAGTCAACTACTTGGTCTTTATCTATTTTGCCTAAGCCAAAATATTTGGCCTGTGGGTGTGCCATATAAAAACCACTTACAGCAGCGGTGGGGTACATGGCAAAGCTTTCGGTAAGTTTTAGGCCAATTTCGGTCTCGGCGTTTAATAGGGCAAAAAGGGTTTCTTTTGCGGTATAGTCGGGGCAGGCAGGGTAACCTGGTGCTGGGCGTATGCCTTGGTATTTTTCTTTAATTAAATCGTCGTTTGCCAGAATTTCGTTGTTGGCATAACCCCAATATTCTTTACGCACCAGTTCGTGTAGTTTTTCGGCAAAAGCTTCGGCTAATCTATCGGCTAAGGCTTTGGCCATAATGCTGTTGTAATCATCGTGGTCGGCTTCAAATTTGGCTACCATTTCGTCGCAACCTATGCCTGTGGTTACGGCAAAGCCACCAAAATAATCTTGTATGCCTGTGTTTTTTGGGGCAATAAAATCCGCCAAAGCGTAATAAGGTTCGTCTTTTGCTTTTTCGGCTTGTTGGCGAAGGGTGTGGATAGTAATTTCCTCTCCCCGCCCCTCTCCAAAGGAGAGGGGCGGGGGTCGTTACCGGCAATTGTTAAAACAATATCATCGCCCACATTATTAGCTGGCCAAAAACCAAATACCGCTTTGGCGGTAAGCAATTTTTTATCTATAATTTCTTGTAGCAATATTTGCGCATCGGCAAAAAGTTTTTTGGCTTCAATGCCTACATATTTATCTTCAAATATTTTGGGATATGTGCCCCTTAACTCCCAAGTATGAAAAAACGGACTCCAATCTATATACGCAGGGCAAACGCATTAAAATAGCTACCAAAACTATATTTAATTAATTACCTTATTATCAACAAATTAATTTGTTTTCGAGTGATTTAATTTGTATATTTATCTAACAATTAGATAGATATGGAAAAAGATAAAAATTCGATTATTACACATTTTAGCGAAATGAAAGACTTTCGTATCAGTAGAAAAAGGTTATACCCGCTTATAGAAATAATTACTATTGCTATTGCAGGTACTTTATGTGGGGCAGAAAGTTATGAGGAAATTGAAGATTTTGGACTTGAGCGTATAGCGTGGTTACAAACATTTTTAGACTTACCAAATGGTATTCCATCACACGATACTTTTAATAGGGTGTTTGCATTAATGGACCTATTAAAGTTTGAAATCTGTTTTAGAGCATGGATAAATGCGGTACTTGATAGCCCCAATAAAGGACTAATTAGTATTGACGGAAAGACAATTAGAGGAGCTAAAACAGGAGGTATAAAATCGCCTATACATATGGTAAGTGCTTGGTTAAGTGAAAGAAATGTAGTATTAGGGCAAGTTAAAGTTTCAGAAAAATCAAACGAAATAACCGCCATACCCGAACTCATCAAAGGCATGTTTATCAAAGACTGTATTATTAGTGTAGATGCAATGGGATGCCAACAAGATATTGCAAAATGTATCTTAGCCGAAGGTGGAGATTATGTTTTAGCAGTCAAAAATAATCAGCCCACATTGTACCAAAACATAGAAGATAGCTTTAGATTTTACCAGCCCAATGATGTTTATGAAGCAACCGATACAGGACATGGAAGGGTAGAAAAAAGAAAATGTAGTATTATCACAAATTTAGGCCATTTAGAGCAGCCTGAAAAATGGGAAAGCATAAAAATGTTGGTAAAAATAGAAAGTGAAAGATACTTTAAGCTAAACAACAATAGCGAAACAGCTATACGATATTATATTGTAAGTAAAGCCGAAACAGCTAGCTTTTATGAAAGAAAAATAAGAAGCCACTGGGGAATAGAAAACAACTTACACTGGTCATTAGATGTTGTATTTCAAGAAGATGCAAGCCGAAAAAGATATAAAAATGCTGCTCAAAACTTCTCTTTAATTAATAAGGTAGCCCTAAATATTGTTAAAAATGATAAAACCAAAACCTGTAGCTTAAAAAGAAAAAGACGTATTGCTGCTATGAACTTGGACTATTTAGGTGGGTTCTAAAAATTCATTTTTTTAAGTTTTTTTTTTGAAAAAAAATTTTTTTCAAAAAAAACGAAACTCATTTTTTCTTAAAAAATCTCGTTGTTTGCTGCAAATTTGAAATATTATTTCAAATTTACATCCTAAAAACTACTTTTTTGTTTCAATAATATCCATTAATTACCTTTTAATCATATATTTAATAAGTTATTTTCAGTCTTGTTATTTGCTCGTATCTAAATAAGTTATAGGTTAAATTGATTAAACCAATTATACCTGTTGCTCTCACAATTCCTACTGATTTTAGTTTTAACCCATTCATACTTTGCTCCATAAAGCCAAAAACGTGTTCAACTCTTGCTCGTGTTTTTGATTTTTGGGTGTTGCTTTTCTTTTGCTCTTCGGTTAGCGGTTTGTTTTTGTAACCCTTTTCATGCACTTTATTTATCATTTTATGTTTTGCAATTATTGCTTCTTGATCTCCACCAGTATAAGCACTATCGGCATATAACTCTTGGCCTAAATCATTGCTATTTAATAGACTATCAATGGCTTGTGAGTCGTGAACGGAGGCACTCGTTACCACAAATGTGTTAATAAATTTACTTTTTGTATCCACTTTTGCATGATTTTTATAGCCATAATAAGTTTCATTATTTTTCTTTGTCCAACGAGCTTCTATGTCTTTGTGGCGTTTTTTATGCGGTTTATCGTTCCATAAATCTGCGCCTTCTCCTTTTTTTATTTTTAGATTCTCCTCTCGTGTATTTCGCTGGCGTGGGGCAACGGTAAAACTAGCGTCTACCATTTGTCCTTGATTTAAAATCATCCCTTTTTCTTCTAAAAAACTTTTAAATTCATTGAATATCAATTCTATTAAACCTAATTTTGTAACTTGTTCCCTAAAAGCCCAAACTGTTTTTTCATCTGGTATTTTATCGCCTGTTTCAAAGCCTAAAAATTTTTTAAAACTCGTTCTATCTAATATTTGATACTCCACTTGTTTATCTCCGAGACCATAATAACGTTGTAAAATCAGAATTTTAAACATTAAAACCACATCATAAGGTTTTGCTCCCGCATTGCTTTTCTTTGTTGGATTAAGTAATTTGCTCTCTAGAGATGACCTAAATACTTCAAAATCAATAGCTTTACTTATTTTATCTAACGGATTGCCTATCTCTGCTAATTTCTCAACAGCAAATTGAACATCAAATAGTGATTTATTACCTGTGGCTTTGTATATTTGTTTACTCATCTTTTTATATGTATATTTACACTCTAAATATACATATAATTATTTGAATATCAAAACTTTAATTTATAGAACTCCCCTTAATTCAAAGGTTGGTGTTGTTTCTTGTATTATGGTTTTTACAGCACAAAAACCTCACCCAAAAAGTAAAGAAACATATTTTGGTTATTACAAAAATGACGGATTTGTAAAACGCAAAATACAAGGTAGATTTGATGCTTACGATAGGTGGGATGAAATAAAAGAAAAATGGATTTCTTATTTTTTAAATAGAAAATCAAAAGCAGGTTTTAGCATCAACAGAGTTGTTACGCCATTAGACGAATGGAGTGCAGAAGCGTATATGGAAACAGATTATTCTACAATTTCAAAGGAAGATTTTATAACAACTTTATTAAATTACTCTACCTTTCTTTTAAGTAATCGTTTGACAAATCAAATTCAACTAAACCCTTTTTCAGATACAGAAGTAAACCTAAATATTGACAAGTGGGAACTATTTGAGTTAGACAAACTTTTTACAATTACAGGCAGTAAAACAACCCCATTATTGGAACTTGAAGAATACGGAAAGGGTAAATATTCCTATGTAACGACACAAGCCACAAATAACGGTGTTGATGGTTTTTTTGATTATTACACAGAAGACGGAAATGTTTTGACTGTTGATAGTGCTGTATTAGGTTATTGCTCTTACCAACAATTTGACTTTTCGGCCAGCGACCACGTTGAAAAACTTATTCCAACTTTTAAAATGAATAAATATGTTGCTATGTTTTTAGTAACCATTATGAATTTAGAAAAATATCGTTATAATTATGGTAGAAAATGTAGCCAAACAAGAATGAAACAGATAAGTATAAAACTGCCAAGTAAAAACGGAAAACCAGACTTTGAGTATATGGAAAATTTCATAAAATCGTTAAACTATTCAGGTTCAATATGATGCACACAGAAAAATACATATTAAATACGCTAAAAACTATTGCGTTAGAAGTTCTAAACAAAAAGCTGAATGGTAATAGTCCTCAATGGGATTTGACTATTTCTTCAGTAATAATAGATGAAGAAATTTATCAAGCAATTGCTAAAATTATTTTAGGCGGAAGCAAAGAAGGAGAACTATGTCAGTTTGTTAATGATGAAAGAGAATTTGTTTATTGGAAATTAAAAATTAATTGGAAATATGAAAAACCAGCATTTATATTTTTCAACGAAAGTGAGATAGATATTATACTTAAACAAGAATAAAACAGATAAGCATAAAACTACCAAGTAAAAAAGGAAAACCCGACTTTGAGTATATGGAAAATTTTATAAAATCGTTGTCTTATTCAGGTTCTATATAACACGAAAAGAAAAAACTGTACCTCTTACGTTTTCACTCTTTCAAGAATCCTACCCATCGTTAAATCCCCAAAAAACTAATCCCAAAAAATAACTTCCAAAATTTAATCTCATTTCGTTAAAAAATCCTTATTTCATTTTCCGATATTTGCAACAATGAAAAAAATAGTTTTTTTATTTCTCTTATCCATTGTTTCCCTTTCGGGGATGGCACAAATGCTAAACCCTGTAAAATGGACGCTTAGCCAAAAACAAATAAACACCACCGAAACCAATTTGATTTTTAAAGCTACGCTAGATGCTGGCTGGCACCTTTACGGTTTACATATTGCCCCTGGTGGCCCCATAGCCACCT